>NZ_BAABJE010000001.1:0-440142 GCF_039543145.1 Lysobacter hankyongensis
CCCGATACCATCACCACAGGACTCACCGCTTGAGTGGCTACAAAATCCGTACGCAGGTCAAGAACACATGGGACGGAGTTGAACCCGACGCCGGAAGCGCCGTGCAACGAACACGCCCGGCATCGCGTACGCTTGCGAAAGCACGCTAGCCCTTCACCAACGTCGCCTCCGGAGCGTTCCACGTGACCCGTCCCCTGCCCCTGTTGATCTTCGCTGCCGCATTGTCCGCCTGCGGCGGCCCATCGACCGAACCCACGGCGCCGGCAACGCCCTCCGCATCGCAGACCGGTGCGGCATCCGCATCGGCATCCGCCCCCGAACCCGCATCGACACCCGCCGCGACGAAGCCGCCCGGCATCGACGCGCTGCTCGCGGCGGACGACACGCTCGCGACCGCGCAGGCGCGCCTCGGTGCGAACAACGTGCGCGAACAGGCGCTGGACGGTGCCGAAGGCGAAACCCTAGCGGGCTGGGTGGTGTATCCGGACGATCCGACGCGAACGGCGGACGTGTTTCTCGACGAGGCCAATGCGCATCCGACGATGCTGCGCATCCGCGCGCCGAAAAGCCTCTGGACCCGCGCGGACGGCATCCGGATCGGGCTGGGCAGCACGGAATTGCAGGCCATGAACGGCAAGCCCTTCGCGTTCTACGGGTTCGAATGGGATTACGGCGGCGCGGTCAGCGATTTCCATGGCGGCCGGCTCGATCCCGGAGACGCGCCGCGCGCCAGCCTGACCCTGTGCCCGCCGGAGAATGCGGGCGACGACTATCCCAGCGGCGACGCGACGTTTTCGTCGGACGACCCGCGGATGATCGCGAGACCGGCGACGATCTGCGAATTCACGGTACCGATCGGAGACTGAGCACGCGGAGACCGCGCTCCGCGTGCCCTGGATCGTTCATCCGCGGAGTCTTCCGCGTCAGCGCAGATCGACTTCCGCGGTCTTGTCGGCGTAGGTCTTCTTGGGATCGCGGCCGAACAGCAGGTGGATCCCGGCCATCAGCGTGGATTCGTTCTGCCAGACGTGGGCGTGCTCGGCGTCGAAACGCAGCAGGCGCAGTGACGGATCGCTTTTGCCGCCTTCGTACCAGGCGGCGACGAAGGGGTTCCAGAGTCGATCGATGATCTCGCGATCGTTGTCCACCTCGATCGGCCCATCGATGCAGGCGAACAGTCCGTGCCCTTTCGCCGCATAGCAGGCCCTTGCCCTGGCCGAACCGCCTCCGAGGCGCACGACCATGCCGTTGTCGGCGGAGGTGAAGATCCAGATCGGGCCTTTGCCGTCCTCGATCAGCGCGGTCATCGGCCGCATGTGGTCGTCGTCGTGGCCGTCGAGGCCGAGCATCAGCGTGCGATCGCTCTCGATCCCTTTCCAAAGCGCGCGTTCGAGGTCTTGGGGCGTGGTCATTGCGGTCTCCTGTCATGACGGATGCGAAGGCATCCATGGAGTCGGCCGCAAGAGCCATGCCAGCATGAAGGCTTGGTCGGATCGCCGGATTTTCCCGGGAAAACGCGCATGCGGCCGGAGCGACCGTCGCCGGCATCGTTGCGGCGACGATGCCGCACGCCCGATGGATCGGGCAGCCTGCATGCGGCTTCCCGGCGCCTCGGGGCGGGCTCACGCTCGTCGCGACTGAATGCCCCGATAGGCGGGACGAGATCAGGCGTCCGCGACCTGCCGTCGACGCCAGAGCACGCGATTTCCGATCTGGACCCGCTCGACTTCACCCGAGGCTTCGAGCCGTTCGAGGGCGATCCCGGTCAACGCGGGCGATTCCGGTATGCCGGGCCAGCGGATCCACCAATCGTGAACGCCTTCGAGCGTGTCCGCGCTCTCCGGGCGTTGGCGCAGGTATTCGCGAATGGCGTTGGCGGCGAAGGCGATGAGCGCGTCATCCATCGGAAGCGGTCTGAAGAACGGAGAAGGCATCGTAGCAAGTCCTCCGGTCGACGAAGCACGTACGGGATGGGACATCGACCGCTTCCCGCGTGCGCGCGGAATCGGCCGCGGCGCGACGACATCCGGGCGATCCGGGCGGTCGTTGCGGTGTCTCAGCGGTGCGCGATCGAGGCCGGACGGACGGAACACATCACGACGATGCGGGTCGCCCACGGGCGAAATCGCGTCCGCCGCGAAATCGATGCGCGTACGAATTCGCTTGAAAAGTCGCCGGCTCGATCCGACCTCCTTGTTGCGGCAAGATGATCCTGTCCCGCCGCTTTTTCCGCAGGAACGGTTGCGCCCGAACCGGGCGCGTTGCCCACGATGGAGACAAGGAATGCGATTCAGACACTTGACGTTGCCCGCATGCGCCCTGGCGTTGGCGTGGTCGGGGCTGTCCGGACAAGTACGGGCGCAGTCGCAGGACGACACATTCGTGTTCATGTCCTCGCAACTGTCCTGCCCGCCGGCCAAACATCAACCGCACTGCTATCTGACCAATCCGGTCGCCGCGGCGAAGGCGGTCGCCGCCTTGCGCGATGCCGGCGCGCGCAATGTCCTGATTCCGTCCGCGACCCTGGACGAGATGATGGTGATCGCCCAGGCGATCGACGACGCCGGGCTGAAGTTCTACACGTACGAGCACTGGGAATTCATCGGTGCCGTGCGCCCGCAGTACCCCGGGGGAACGTTCGATTGCGGCGCCTACACCCATGATCGCATCGATGCCGAGATCGCCCCGCTGCGCAAACGTTTCCCGAACGCCTATGCCGGCCTGCATTTCACCGACGAGCCGCTGCAGCGCGATCTGGCCAATCTCGGCGCGCAGGCCACTTGTCTGCGGAACGATCCGCGCACCGCCGGCATGAAGATCTTCGTCAATCTGCTGCCGATCTATTCCAATCAGATGCAGCCCGGCGGCCCGGCGGCGGTACCGGACGCGATGGCGCCGGCGCAGTATGGCGTGAGCTGCGCGGCCGGCGGCATCACCAACCCGACCGCAGCGCAGACGGTGGCGTCGAATCACCTCGCCTATGTGGTCGCCGCGGCGGACAGCATCCGCCCCGATTTCCTGGCGACCAACATCTATGTGTTCGATCTTCATCTGGCCCAATGCCCCGCAGGCCGGGAGTTCGTGATGACCGAAGGCATGAGCGCCGTGTCCAACGTCGCCCGCGCCCGCGGCCTGAAACCGGTCGCCTACCTGCAGAATTTCCGCACCGCGGCGCCGCCCTATTCGTTCCATCCCACCAACTTCCACCATCACCGCTGGTACACCAGTTGGTTCTTCGTGTTCGGCGGACGCCAGTTCGCCAACTTCCTGAGCCACGACGACGACACCATCTCCGGCGCCATGCATCACGGCATGCTGACCGCGAGCAACGACAGCCGCGACATTGCGGTCGATGCGCTGAATACGCACGCCTACACCCGACAGATCCAGGCGCAGCTCGGATCGCGGACCCATCATCGCTTCGTGGCGCCGTTCCTGTCGGTCCCGACGGGCGAACTGATCGGTTGGCTGCCCACGAACCAGATCGTCGCCGGGGAGTACGGGCTCAATGCGGACAGCAGCGCCATGGTGTTCTTCGCGCGGCGCAGCATCGATCAGCCGGCATCGTCGACGGTCAGTTTCAACAAGTGGTGGTCCCGGGTCGAACGGCTGAACTTCAATACCGGCCTGTGGGAAACGGTGGGCACCAACACCAACTCGACCCAGGTCGCGCTGACCGACTTCCCCGGCGCGCTCTACCGACTGTCGATGTCGGGCATGGCGGCGGAAAGATCGGAGACGGGACAGTAAGCTCGGGACACCCACTGTTTCCGCGGGAATACTGACCATTCGCCTGGCGTGCGGTGCGCGTGATCGCCCGCAATGGTCGACTTCATCCGGACCGGGACGCGGAAGCCGCGTCCCGGACGGCGCGAACGCCGCGTCGCGGCGACAGAATCACGGCGACGAGAAATGCACCTGCGGCGCGAACGTGTAGCCGCTGCCGTTGTTCGTCATCTGCACGGCGGTGACCACGCCATCGGTGAGAACGGCCACGCCCTGCGCGGTCATGCCGATGCCCGGCGCGTCGAACCGCACGCTCGGCGCCGAGGTGTAGCCCTGCCCGCCGATGATCATGGTCACGCCCAGGATGACGCCATCCTCCCACACCGCGGCGCCCTTCGCGGTCCTGATGTCGATGAGCTTGAACACGGTCCCACCGTCGCTCCCGCCGCCTTCGACGGTGGTACCGCAGAGATTGCCGTTGCCATCGAAGATCAGATTGTTCTCTGGCGAATTGCCCTGCGTGTTGCTGTCGACGAAATCGAAGAGCGTCGAATACGTGTAGCTGCCGTCGCCGTTGTTCTTCAGCATGAACACCGCGCCGTTGGCGTCGGAATCGCTGGCGGTGCCGTACACGTTGCCATCGGCATCGAGGACCACGCCGGCAAGCGGACAGGCGACGCCGGACGCGGCGATGTCGAAATCGTGCAGCGTGTCGAACTGCGGCGGCGAGGACGACAAATCCACCATGAAGACGGAGCCGGACCAGTTCGAACCTCCGGAATAGGTGGTGCCGTAGAGGCGACCCCGCGCATCGATCGCGAGATCGCCCGTGGGCATCGCGGCCGTCTGCATGCTCATCGGGAAGCTGTAGAGCGTGTCGTAGACGTAACCGCCCAGCGGAGACCGGAACAGCGCGAACAACTCGCCGGCCGCGTTCGCGCCACCCAACTGCTTCAGCCCGTAGAGGTTTCCCTCCGGATCCAGCGTGAGCGCGCCGGTATTGTCGTCGTACCCGGTGGGGGCCGAGAAATCGTGCAGTTTCGTGAAGACGAAAGCGCTCTTGTCGGGGGTGAGCATGAAGGCCGTCCCGCCGCCGTTCGCGCCGCCGGCGCTGGTGGTGCCGTAGAGCACGCCCCTCGCATCGATGGCCAGACGGGCGGTCGGGGCCGCGCCGTCGGGATTCGTCGCCGGCGTGCTCGGCGGCAGATGCATCGCCTGGAAATTGTAGAGAGGGAGATAGTGGACGCTGCCGTCGCCCGACAGCGACAGCCGGAAAACCACACCGTTCCCGGTGACGCCGCCGCCGGCCGTCGTTCCGTAGAAGGTCCGACCGCCGTCGGTCGCCAACAGGCCACCGACCGGGCGTGCGCCGTCCGCGCCGTTGAAATGGTGCAGCACGGAATAGGTATACGTGGTGCAGATGGGCGAGTTCTCGCTGGGCGCAAGCCGGAACACCACGCCGTGCCCCGAGGGGTCGCCGTCGGTCAACCCGCCGACGTTGGTGACGCCGTACAGATTGCCGAAAACGTCCGCGACCAGGCAGCCCTTCGGCGTGTTGCCCAGTGACGAGTTCGGATCGAAGCCGTAGAGGCTGGCGAAGTCCCAGCCGGTGTCCGCGCCTTGCGCCTGAGTCTGCGCGGCGTGCGAAGTATCGTCGTGATTCATGCGAAGTTCCTTGTCTTGAAGTCCATGTTCGAAAGACCGGCGAGACGCTTCGCGCGCGGCCATGCCGTGGCCGCGTGCCCACGGAACATGCCGATGCCGGACGCAACGGCATGCGCCTGCGAATCCGATCGCGTGTCGTCATCCCCCCGGTTCGCGGATGCGCTGCCCGCCGCGTTCGGCATGCTCTGTTCGGCATGCTCCGTTCGGCAAGATCAGCCCCCGCATCCGATCGTATGTGCCGGGCTTCGCGATTTCCACCGCGAAGACCGGAACCCCCTCGTTTGCCTAGCCGCTTCCCGTGGCCGCGGAGGCGGCCGGGCCCACTCAGCGATCCGACGCAGACCGCAGCTGGATCAACTCGGCGAGGATACTGATCGCGATCTCGTGCGGCGTCTGGGCGCCGATGTCGAGGCCCACCGGTGCGCGCAGTGCGGCCAACGCCGCGGCGTGTTCGGGCAGCGCGGCGCGCACCTCGCCGATCCGTCGGGCGCTGCCCATCATGCCGATGTAGCGCGGTGGCCGCTGGCACAAGGTGCGCAGCGCGTCGACATCGCATCGGAAATCGCGGTTCAACAGCACGGCGAACACCTCGCGCGGCGTGTCCAACGCGTCGCGCAGCAGATCGAACGGACCGGACAGGCGGGTGGCGCGATCGAACTTCGCGAGCTCATCGCTTCGCTCGTCGTGGACCCACACATCGAAATCGAGCGTGTTGGCGAGATCGTGCAGCGCAAGCCCGCAGTGACCGGCACCGACGATCAGCAGACGAGGATCGGGCCAGATCCTTTGCGGCTCGATCGTCTGCGGCTCGATCGTCTGCGGCTCGATCGTCTGCGGCTCGATCGTCTGCGGCTCACCGCCACCGAGGTCGTCGCGTTCCAGCATGAAACTGTTGCCAATCGCCAGCGTTTCGGCGATCGACGCCACCCGCAGGCGATCGTCGGCGCCCTGCCAGCGTCGCAGGCCGATGCGCATGTGCCCGCCGCAGATGCCGGCGGCGCCCTGGCGGCCGGTCAGATCGATCTCGACCACCGCACTGCGCCCCGCCTCCTGCAGCAGGGCGTTGGCGGCCGCGATCACCTGCGCCTCGGCCATGCCGCCGCCGATGCTGCCCTCGCTTCCGCCGGCGCCGATCAACATCCGGCTGCCGCCCTTGCGCGGCGTCGCGCCGCGGGTCTCCAGCACGCTGGCCAGCACCACCGGCTCCGTCGCCAGCCGGACCTGCAGGCGCGCGAACAGGCGTTCGTTCAAGGGCCGACGCCCCCGCGGACGCGCTCGATGGCGGTCAGGATCGCTTCCGGCGTGGCCGGCGCGCCGAGAGGGACTTCGCTGATTTCGCCAGCGTCGCCGAACGCGGCGACCGCTTCGCGCAGTGCCTCGCGCACGCTCATCGCCAGCATGAAGGGCGGTTCGCCGACCGCCTTGCTGCCGAAGATCACCTGCGTGGTCGGTGGCTCGCTGCGCTGGAACAGCGTCAACCGGAAATCTTCCGGCACTTCGCACACGGTCGGGATCTTGTAGGTGCTGGGCGCGTCGGTGAGCAGCCTGCCGGCCTCGTTCCAGCGCAGTTCCTCGCAGGTCAGCCAGCCCAGGCCTTGTACAAAACCGCCCTCGATCTGGCCGCGATCGATCGCGATGGCCAGCGAGTCGCCGACGTCGTGCAGGAGATCGACGCGGCGCAGCGTGTGCACGCCGGTGTATCCGCACACTTCGACTTCGCTGACCGCCGCGCCGAACGCGAAGTAGTAGAACGGATGCCCCTGGCCGGTCTGCGGGTTCCAGCTGAGCCCCGGCGTGCGGTAGAAGCCGGTGGAGGACAGACTGATGCGTGCGCTGTACGCGGCGGCGACCACGGCCTCGAAACGCAGGCGCTTGCCGTTGCCGTCGTCGGCGAACACCGCATCGTCGGCGAAGCGGACCTGTTCGGGCGTCGTGCCGAGCAGTTCGGCGGCGACCGGGCGCAGGCGTGCGATCAGGGTCTCGCAGGCGGCCTTGACCGCCTGGCCATTGAGATCGGTGCCGCTGCTGGCCGCGGTCGCCGAGGTGTTCGGCACCTTGTCGGTGCTGGTCGGCATGATCCGGATGCGCGCCATGGCGACGCCCAGCACGCGGCTGGCCACCGCCAGCATCTTGGTGTGCAGGCCCTGCCCCATCTCGGTGCCGCCGTGATTCAGCTGCACGCTGCCATCGCTGTAGATGTGCACCAGCGCACCGGCCTGGTTGTATTCGGTCTTGTTGAACGAAATCCCGAACTTCACCGGCGTGATCGCGATCCCGCGCTTGCGCTGCGGGCTGCCGGCGTTGAAGGCCTCGATCGCTTCGCGGCGCGCCAGGAACGCACTGTCGCGCAGCAACTGCGTCCACAGCGCCGGCAGATGATTGTCGACCACCGGTTGCCCGTAGTGGGTCTGATTGCGATCGAATTGCCCATCGGCGGCAGGACGGTAGAAATTGCGCTCGCGGACTTCGTGCGCCGGCAGTCCGAGATGCCGCGCGACGCGTTCCAGCACTTCTTCGCCGACCAGCATGCCCTGCGGGCCGCCGAATCCGCGAAAGGCGGTGTTGGAAGCCAGATGCGTGCGCGCGATCAGGCCGGTGATCTCGATATCCGGCACGAAGTAGGCGTTGTCGACATGCACCATCGCGCGCATCAGCACCGGCGGCGACAGGTCGCAGCTCCAGCCGCCATCGGCGATCAGCTCGACCTTCAGCGCCAGCAGATGGCCGCGTTCGTCGAAACCGACCTCGTAACGACCGAGGAACGGATGCCGTTTGCCGGTCATCTGCATGTCGAGGCCACGGCTCAGTTTGATCCGCACCGGGCGACCGGTCCTGTACGCGGCCAAGGCGGCGATCGCGGCATAGGGATTGGCCTGGGTTTCCTTGCCGCCGAAGCCGCCGCCCATGCGCAGACTGCGGCAGACGACCCGATGCGCCGGCAGCCCGAGCACGCGGGCGACGATGATCTGGGTTTCGGTGGGATGTTGTGTCGAAGAGACGATCTGCACCGTGCCTTCGGAATCGATCTCGACCCAACTGGCCTGGGTCTCGAGATAGAAATGATCCTGACCGCCGATCTGGAGTTGCCCGGACAACCGCAGCGGCGCGCGCGCCATCGCCGCGCCGGCATCGCCGCGCGCGACCCGCGCCGGCGGCAGATGAAACGCCTGCGCGGCCATCGCCTGCTCGATGCTCAGCAGCGCCGGCAGCGCTTCGCAGGTCACCGACACCCGCTGTGCCGCGGCGCGCGCCAGGGCCTCGTCGTCGGCCACCACCCAGGCCACGGCCTGACCGTGGAACATCACGGTGTCGGACGGCATCAGGGGCTCGTCGTGGAAGATCGGGCCGGTGTCGTTCTCGCCCGGCACGTCGCTCGCGGTCAACACGGCGTGCACACCCGGCATGGCCAGCGCGACCGTCGTATCGATGGCGAGAATCCGCGCATGCGCGTGCGGCGCTTGCACCGGGTACACGCTCAGCATGCCGCTGGGTGGGCGCTGCTCGTCGGTATAGATCGCGCGGCCGGTGACGTGGCCGACGGCGCTCTCGTGGCGCAAGGAGGCGGGCGACGCGCTCATGGCTGCAGCTCCGCGACGAAGCGCAGGAACAGATTGGCGCTGAGCGCGCGACGGTATTCGCTGCCGGCGCGATGATCGCTGAGCGGCTCGAACTCCGTGCGCAACTGCGCCGCCGCTGCGGCGAGGGTTTCATCGTCGAGCGTTCGCCCGGTCAGCAGCGCTTCGGTCTTCCGTGCCCGCACGGGCATGGCGGCGACGCCGCCGTAGGCCAGGCGCGCATGGCTGACCCTGTTGCGGTCGTCGAACCCGAGCGCGAACGCGGCCGCGACGATGCTGATGTCGTCGGTCTGCCGCTTGGCCACCTTGGCGCAGCCGGAACGCAGGTCGGCGCGACGCGGCAACGTGACCGCGACGATGAGTTCGTCGGGGCGGCGCACGGTCTTGCGATAAGCGACGAAATAGTCGGCCGCTTCGATATCGCGCGCGCCATCGGGACCGTGCAGATGGATCACCGCATCCAGCGCGAGCAGCACCGGCAACAGATCGCCGATCGGCGATGCGCTGCCGATGTTGCCGCCCAGGGTCGCGCGATTGCGCACCTGCAGGCCGGCGAACCACGGCAGCATGTCATCGATGGCCGGGAAGAGGCCCTGCAGTGCCGACTGCAACCGGCTCAAGGGCACGCCGGCACCGATCCGGACGCGATCGTCTTCGATGTTCAGATGCTGCAATTCGCCGATCCGGTCCAGCACGATCAGCACTGGCGCGATCGACTGGCCATGACTCAGATGCACGCCGAGATCGGTCCCGCCGGCGAACCATTCCGACTGCGGATGTTCGGCCTTGAGCGCGAGCGCGTCGTCGATGGTGGCGGGACTGAAAAAATGCTGCAGGTCCGCGGCCGGCAGCGCAGATCTGGGTTGCGCGCGCAGTGCGGCAAAGCGCGGATCGGCGGGCGCGTCGGTCGCCAGCCGTCGCGCCGCCTGGCGGATCGGCCCGTAGCCCGTGCAACGGCACAGATTGCCGGCGATCGCGTGATCATCGAGCGCATCTTCGTGCAGCCCGACGAACAGACTCATGACGAATCCCGGCGTGCAGTAGCCGCATTGCGAGCCGGCGCCATCGACCAGCGCCTGTTGCACCGGATGCAGGGTCTCGCCTTCGGCCAAGGCCTCCACGGTCAGCACCTCGCGCCCCGGCAGGACACCGACGGGCAGCAGACAACTGTTGACCGCCACATAGCGCGACCCGCCGACGCCATCGGCCTCGATCAACGCCACCGTGCAGGCGCCGCAATCGCCGTCGGCGCAGCCCTCCTTGGTGCCGGTTTGACGCTGCCGCTTGAGCCAGCGCAGCAGGGACTCGCGGGGATCGCTCTCCGTGAGCGACCGGGTTTCGCCGTTCAGGCGAAAGGTATTGGAAGTCGTCATGGCCGAATGTTACGTCCTGGCAAGAGCGAGTTCCATGGCGGGCCCACGCATGGTCAATGCGGATCTCGGCGGCGAGGCGGAACAGGTGGCCTGCCAGCCATGTCCATCGCAACCCCTGTGGGAGCGACGGAAGTCGCGACGGGCTGCGGGATGCCAACACCCGAATGGCGGGGCCATCTCCCCGGAAAAGCGTCGCGACTTCCGTCGCTCCCACAAGGGCTTCACCGACTTCATCCAGGACCGCTCGCAGAGAGCACGATCGCAGGCGGACGCGTGGACTTGCGCCGTGCGTGATCGAGACGGTATCGACCGATGTGCGCGCCGGAGATTTCGAAGAGGCTCCGAGAGGGGAGATTTTTTCGGCCCGCGGCTAGGCGTCCGCCCGCGCTTCGGGCAGACTCGCGTCATCCAGACAAGGAACTCCGCATGGCCGTCTCCGCCGAACGACTCCCCGATTTCCTGCGCGGCCTGCCGAAGGCGGAGTTGCATATCCACATCGAGGGTTCGCTGGAACCGGAATTGATCTTCGCGATGGCCGAACGCAACCAGGTCGCCCTCGCCTATCCGGATGTCGCGTCGCTGCGCGCGGCCTATGCCTTCAGCGACCTGCAGAGCTTTCTCGACATCTATTACGCCGGCGCCAGCGTGCTGCTGACCGAGGCGGATTTCTTCGACATGGCCTGGGCCTACTTCCTGCGCGCGAAGGCCGACAACATCCTGCACAGCGAACTGTTCTTCGACCCGCAGACGCACACCGCGCGCGGCGTGCCGATGGCCACGGTGATCGACGGCCTGCGCCGGGCCTGCGATCGCGCGCAGATCGAGCTGGGCGTGCGCGCGGAACTGATCCTGTGTTTTCTGCGCCATCTGTCCGAAGAAGACGCGCTGGCCACGTACGAAGAAGCGCGCCCGCATCGGGGCAAGTTCATCGGCGTGGGCCTCGATTCCAGCGAAGTTGGCCATCCACCGGAGAAATTCGCGCGAGTCTTCGCCCAGGCGCGAAAGGATGGTCTGCGGGCGGTCGCGCATGCCGGCGAGGAAGGTCCTCCGGCCTACATCTGGAGCGCGCTGGACGTGCTGAAGGCCGAACGCATCGACCATGGCGTGCAGGCGCTGAGGGATCCCGCGCTGGTCAAGCGGTTGGCCGAAGAAGGCGTGCCGCTGACGGTCTGCCCTTTGTCCAACATCAAACTGTGCGTGTTCAAGACCCTGGCCGAACACAACCTGCGCGCGCTGCTCGATGCCGGGCTCATCGCGACGGTGAATTCCGACGACCCCGCCTACTTCGGCGGTTATCTGAACCAGAACTTCCTGGAGACATTCGACGCGCTGGGGCTCGATGCCAGCCACGCGGCGACCCTGGCGCGCAACAGCTTCAACGCGAGTTTCGCCAGCGCAGCGCAGAAGCGCGACGACCTGGACCGCCTTGACGCCTATCTCGATCAGGCCGGCGTGCGCTGAGCCCGTCGTCGTTCGGGTCATCGTCGTTCGAGGCATCGCCGTTCGGATCGCCATCCGACGCAGGTCGGCCACCGTGCGCCTTCGCGCGCATGCGCGCGATGCGTCCCCGGCACGAGTCCCCGGCACGGTCGCATGCGATCTTGCAATCGCGCAGAATCGACCTCGACGCGACGAAACCGTGGCGATGCGAGCGGTCGTTCCGGTGTCTCTGCGGTGCGCGATCGGGGCCGTGCAGACGAAAAAAACTCACGCCGTTCCGGATCGCACGCAAGCGGGACCGCATCGCCGAGGAATCGCCATGGATCCGCATTCGCCCTGAAAACAAGGGAAATGCGAAGCTGTCGCGAAGAGCGGCCGGAGCGCCTTCGCCGCCGGATGTCGACAGAATGCGCGTTCGTTCGGCGTCCGCCATGGGCGCGGAACCCGCTTGATCGCGCGACTTCCGATGATAGCGTTCGGCCCGGTCGCCATCCCGGCGCCAGTCACGCGTACCTTCACGCGGAACGGAGTCCACATGAGCAGCATTCTCTTCCAGATCACGATGGGCAACGGCCTTGCCCTGGCCATCGACAAGAACAACCTCGGGCCGGGCGGTCAATTGATCGTGATGACCGCCAATGCCGCCGACCCCGATCAGCAGTGGACCTGGGTATTCAACCCGGCGTCGAACGCCTCGATCCTCTACAACCCCGGCCGCAATCTGTACGCTGCGCCGAAATCGGTCGACAAGGGCGCGGCGATCATCCTGAGCGCCGTAGAGTCGCAGTACAACGATGCGCAGACCTTCAACGTGCTCGGCGCCAAGGGTGCGGCGGTGCAGTCCGCGCGCGACACCGATCTGAACATGAATGCGTTCGGCAGTTCGTGGCCGCCGGGCACCAAGGTCGGCCTGTGGCCCTGGGACAAGGGTCAGGAGAACGAAATCTGGACCTCGACCGTACTCGGCTGAAGCGCGTGTCCGACATGCACGTCGCTGCAGGACGGTGCGATGGGTTCCGCGCAGGCGGAACCCATCGTCGCAAAACGACCCAAGAGACGTTCCGCACGCGATTGGGGCAAACTGCGGATCGGCACCCGTTCGTCCTGCCGGATCCGCCCCCGCGATCGGAAGTCGTTTTCCAGGCCTGGCCGACGAGGGCGAGCGCCCGACTCACTTTCTGTGTGTTCGGCGATTTCACCGCCTTGTGTTCCCAGGACTCCGCGCGTACTGTCGACCGCACCTGCCGCGCACCCACACCACCCGGCCGATGCGTCCGCCGCGATGGGCGCTCCCTTCCGATGCGTCGAGGAGACGACCATGTCCGATCTGAACGTGTCCGACGTCCGCACCTTCATTCCCGCGAAGGACTTCTCGGTCTCGAAACGCTTCTACGCCGCACTCGGCTGGGACACTCACGATGTCGGCCCGGGCATCGCGCTCGTCCGGCTCGGCGAACGGCAGCATTTCTACATCCAGGACTACTACCTGAAGGATGTCGCCGAAAACACCATGCTTCACATCACCGTCGAAGACGCGCACGCCTGGTATCGGCATGCGGCCTCGGTCCTTCGCGACGGCGACTTCCCGGACGCGCGCGTGCAACCCCCGGTCAGGCAGGCATACGGCGCCAGCGTGACCTTCGTTCACGACCCGACGGGCGTCCTGCTGCATCTGTGCCAATGGGACGAACCGGCGGGACCGTGAGGCGGCCACAAGCATTACCGCACACATCGATGCGAACGACCATCGCGGTGGCCGCAAGCGACAGGATCGGGCCATGACCGCGCCGGAAACGGAAAACCCGCTCGGGCGAGCGGGTTTTCCGATGCGATGCGACGGAGGGGTCGCCGATAGGTCTTAGAACGGAATGTCGTCGTCCGAGAAATCGTCCATCGGCGGCGGGCTGCTGGATGCCGGCTGCTGGCGCTGACCACCGCCACCGCCGTAGCCGCCACCGCCACCGCTGCGACCACCGCCACCATAGCCGCCACCGCCGCCTTCCTGCCGCGGTGCGCGCGCCGGACGCTCGCTGCCACCGCCACCGCCGCCGCCTTCCGAGCGGCCGCCGAGCATCTGCATCTCGTCGGCGATGATGTCGGTGAAGTAGCGTTCGGTGCCGTCCTGGCCGGTGTACTTGTCGTAACGGATCGAGCCTTCGACGTAGACCTGCGAACCCTTGCGCAGGTATTCGCCGGCGATCTCGCCGAGCTTGCCGAAGAAGGTCACCCGGTGCCACTCGGTGCGCTCCTGGGTATTGCCTTCCTTGTCCTTGCGGACCGAGGTGGTCGCGAGGCTGATTTTGGTGACGGCCATGCCGCCCTGGGTGTACTTGGTTTCGGGATCGTTGCCGAGGTTGCCGACCAGGATCACCTTGTTGACGCCGCGTGCCATGAACAGTTCCTGCTGAGTCGCCGATGGTGGCGACGAATATCCGATTATAGCCGGCCCCTCGCCATCGGGCTTCTCCCCGTCTCCGGGTGGGAATTCCCCGAATCCATGCCGGCCCGGGCCCATGCCCGGCCACCTATAATGAGGGTCCTGCCCGTCTGGACCCCCCATGGAAGCGACACCGGCGCCCGCCACGCTCGACCTGCCCGCCATCCAGGCCCTCGCCGCCCCCGACATGGCCGCGGTCGACGCCCTCATTCGCCGCCGCCTCGCTTCGGACGTGGTCCTGGTCAACCAGGTGGCCGAGCACATCATCGCCGCCGGCGGCAAGCGCCTGCGCCCGATGCTGCTGCTGCTGGCGGCCCGGGCCCTGGGCCACGGCGGCGCCGACGCCCACCAACTGGCGGCCGTGATCGAGTTCATCCATACCGCCACCCTGCTGCACGACGACGTGGTCGACGAATCCGACCTGCGCCGCGGACGCAAGACCGCCAACGCCCTGTTCGGCAACGCCGCCAGCGTGCTGGTCGGCGATTTTCTCTATTCGCGCAGCTTCCAGCTGATGGTGGAACTGGAACGCATGCCGGTGATGAAGATCCTCGCCGACACCACCAACGCGATCGCCGAGGGCGAGGTGCTGCAGCTGTTGCACGTGCGCAATCCGGACACCGACGAGCCCGCCTACCTCAAGGTGATCGAACGCAAGACCGCGGTGCTGTTCGCCGCCGCCACCCGATCTGGCGCACTGCTCGCCGGCGCGGACGCGGCGACGCAGCAGCGGCTGCACGACTACGGCATGGCCCTGGGCTACGCCTTCCAGATCGCCGACGACGTGCTGGACTACAGCGCCGACGAGACCGCGCTGGGCAAACATCTCGGCGACGACCTGGCCGAAGGCAAGGCCACGCTGCCGCTGATCCATGCGATCCGCCACAGCGACGCCGACACCCGCGCGCGACTGCGCACGATCGTCGAACACGGCGATGTCGGTGCGATGCCGGAGGTGCTCGCCGCCATCGCCGCGACCGGCGGCATCGCCTACAGCCGCGCGCGCGCGGAGGATTACGCGGATGCCGCGGAGCGGGCGCTGGACGGCTTGAACGACAACGACGCGGTGGCCGCGCTGCGCGGCCTCGCCCGCTACGCGGTGCGTCGCGACCACTGACGGCGATGGCGTTCTCCGCCGGCGAACGCGCGGTGCTGCTCACGGTGAAGGGCGTTGGCGCGACGGTCGTCGACCGGCTGGAGCAGATCGGATTCGATTCGCTGGACGCGCTGGCGACCGCCAGCGTCGACGGCATCGTGAAACAGGTCGCCGCGATGCTCGGGACGACCTGCTGGAAGAACAGTCCGCAGGCGCGCGCGGCGATCGCCGGAGCGATCGCCGCCGCAGCCGCGCATCAGTCGCCGAAGCGCTCGTGAAAGAACAGATTCATCATTGAAAACGCGCGCTTGGCGGCGCGTTCGTTGTAGACGCAACCGGGCGGGCTCTTGGCGCTCTCCAGCGCGAAGCAATGCACGGCACCGCTGAAGTTGACGAACTGCCAGTCGGCGCCGGCCGCATTCATCTCGCGTTCGAAGCCCTGGATCTGCTCGGCAGGCACGTAGGTATCGTCGGCGCCGTTGAGCACCAGCACGGCGGCTTTCAGCGCGCCGGGTTCGGCCGGCAGGGTCGTGTCGAGGCCGCCGTGGAACGTGACCACACCGGCGATCTCGGCGCCGCTGCGCGCGAGTTCCAGCACGGTCTTGCCACCGAAACAGTAACCGAGCGCACCGATGCGGTCGGTGTCGATCGGCGCCTTCGCCGCCTGCGCGCGCAGGGCGTTGAGCGCCGCGGTCGCGCGGACGCGCAGACCGGGCAGATCCTGGTACATCTTCGCGACCTGCGCGCCGGCGGCCTTGTCGTCCTTCGGACGCACGCCCTTGCCGTAGACATCCGCGACCAGCACGACGTAACCGGCGGCTGCGATCTGCTTCGCCTTCTCCACCGACGCCGGCGTCACGCCCTTCCAGTCCGGCACCATCAGCAGACCGGGACGCTTGACCGAGGTGGCATCGTTGTAGACCAGGAAACCGCTGAAACGCTGTTTGCCGACGGTCCATTCGAGCGGCTTGGCCTGCATCGCGGCGAACGCCGGCACCGACGCCAGCAGGGACAGACACAACAGGGCGAACATGGCCGCCCAACGCATCGAACGCATGGGGTGGTACTCCTTTCCGGGGGGACGGTCAGCCTACCCGGAAATCGCGACGGTTGCCGCCTGCGGACGCACGGTCATCGGCCCGGGCACACCGCCCGGCGGCACAGCGGAAACCGTGCATCCTGCATCACGGCATGCTGCCGATCCGGCGCATTGCGACACCCGTATTCGCGGAATCAATCGGTTACAGGGACGACGCAGCGAGACCGCCCGTCACGCCCGCCGCTTCAGCCGATGCCCAGCCCGGGAATTGCGGCAATGGCTTCGGGATCGAATCCGGCCAGACGCGCGAAATGGCGGCCGCGTTCGGTGTAATCGCGATACGCGCCGAAACTGGGCGCACCCGGCGACAACAGCACCACGCCCTCGCAGCCCAGCAGCGCGCGGGCGCGGGCGACGGCCTCGACCAGGTCGGCGGCTTCGGCCAGCGCGAACCCCGCGTCCGCCGCCACCGGCGCCAGGCGGGCCTGGATCTTCGGGCCGTTCTGGCCGAGCGTGACGATGGCCGCGGGCGCGTGCAGGCGCATGGCCTCGGCGAAATCGGACCAGTCGATGCCGCGGTCGTGGCCGCCGGCCAGCAGCGCGACGCGACGCGAGCGGAAACAGTCGAGCGCCGCGAGCGTGGCGTGCGGCGTGGTGCTGATCGAATCGTTGACCCAGACGATGCCGTCGCGCACGCCCAGCGTCTGCAGCCGATGCGGCAGCGGCTGGAACGTGGCCGCGTGGTGCGCGAGCGCTTCGGCATCGAGACCCAGCGCTTCGATCGCCGCAAGCACCGCGCAGAGATTGCCGCGGTTGTGCCGGCCCGGCAGCGGCACGTCGCGGGTATCGAACACCGCGCGTTCGCCGCGATGCACGACATCGCCGCGCAGATGCCAGCCGGCATCGACGCCGTAAAGGCGCACTTCGCTGTCGGGCAGATTCAGCGCCGCCAGGGTGCGGTCGGCGCCGTTGAGGATCGCGATCCGCGGTTTCGCCGCGGTGAACAGCGCGAGCTTGTCCTCGACGTAGCGCGCTTCGCTGCCGTGCCAGTCGAGATGTTCGGGGAACACATTGGTCGCGACCGCGATGCCGGGACGCACGCCGGAGGCGGCGACATCGCGGGTCTGATAGCTCGACAGTTCGATCGCCCAGAATTCGGGCGGATCGTTCACGTCCAGCAGTTCCAGCAGCGGCAGGCCGATGTTGCCGCACAGCGCGGTGCGATGTCCGCCCGCGCGCAGCAGATGCGCGAGCAGCGCGGTCGTCGTGCTCTTGCCCTTGGTGCCGGTGACGCAGATCGTGCGCGCCTGCGGATGTTCGCCGAACCACAGCGCGGTGCCGCCGATGAAGCGCGTGCCGCGTTCGGCCGCCGCCGACGCCTCGGGCGCGTACGGGCTGATGCCGGGAGATTTGATCACCAGCGCGAACGCGGACAGACGTTCTGCATCGACATCAGTCTCGATCGTCAGCAACGCATCGCCGAGCGCGCGCGCATCGTCGACTTCGCCCGGCGCGCAGAACAGGGTCAGCGGCAGGCCGGGCAGGCGGCGACGCAGCGCGCGGTGCGCCGCGCGGCCTTCGCGCCCCCAGCCCCACAGCGCGACGCGCCGGCCGTCGAGGCGTGCGATGTAGAGGCTTGCGATGTCGAACCGTTCGATGCCGGGCATGGCGATCTCAGGCGTCGAATCGCGCGCGCAGGCGCTGCCACAATGCGGCCGGCACGCGATGTTCGTCGTCGAGGACGAGCAGCGGCGCGATCCCGAGTTCCGAGGCATCGAGCTGCGGCCGGATCTCGCGCGCGAAACGCTCGACGATCTCGTCCTCGCGCCACTCCGGACGTTCGCTCAACGCGGCCATCGCCGCGCGCGATTCGCGGCCTTCGCCGACGCATTCGAAAGGCTTGTGGTCCTGGTATTCCAGCAGCGCGTCGTAGCCGCCGATCTGGCCGGCGTCGTCGAGCAGATTGCGGCCGAAGATACCGACCAGCCGCGGCTTCGGCATGAACGGCGCCAGCGCGAGGAACACGAAATGGCATTTCGGACAGACGCCGCACCAGCGGTTCACCGGGCGCTCGCCGAGGATGTGGAAATTGCGGTTGCAGCTGGAGAAATGCGCGTCGTAGCGGTCGCTCTTCGCGAACTGCCGCGCCACCGCCAGCTCGCTGAGCGGACGCAGCAGCGAGTAGTACTTGAGATCGGCGGCGATGCGTCGCTGCACGTGGTCGCCGAAGTCGCGCTCGAACGCCCAGCCCTTCGACCACTGGTGATTCACCTCGCCGGTCCCTTCGATCAGACTGCCGTAACTGGCCGAACGCTCGTTCGAGAACACTACCTGGTCGGCACCGGTCAGGATCGCCGCGAACACCAGGATCGCCGAATTCACCGCGGTCACCGGGATGTGGCCGTTCCACGCGCCTTGGCGGTTGTACTCGAACAGTTCCGGCGCGAGCTGACGGCCGAGGTTGAGCGTCGGCAGGCCGGTGCGCTCGGCGCAGGCCTTGATCAACTGCGAACCGCCGATCCAGGTCACGGTCTGGTCGACGCCGGCGCCGCGGAGCGCCTCGATGCTGACCAGCGAATCCTTGCCGCCGCCGATCGCGACCAGCGCGTGTTCGCGCAGACCGAGCGCAACGGCGTTCTCCCCATCCGTAGCCCGGGTAGAGCCGTAGGCGAAACCCGGGGCTTCCGACGCATCCAATGAAGAGCCCCGGGTTTCGCTGCGCTCTACCCGGGCTACGGGAAACGCGATCTTGCCGTGCAGGTTCAGCCCGTTGCGATACGCGAATTCGCCGAGACCGTGGACGTAGATGCTTTCCAGCAGCGCCGCGGTGTCGGCGTCGATGGCGTAGCCTTCGATGCGGATCTCCGGCGGCACCGCGGCCTTGTAGTAGCTCACGCCGGCGATCAGATGCAGCAGGCGCAGCGCCTCTTCGGCCGCAGCGGCGCGGGCATCGTCAAGGTCGAACGGCGCACCGGGCACGGTGACGGTCTCGATCAGCTCCGGGCCGTCGTCGAAGGCGTAGACGAGCTGGGCGACACCGGTCTTAGCGTCGAAGCTGCAGCGGACGAAGCGGAAGGCGCGGATCGCGTCGCGCTGGAACGACCACTCGGGTTTCGGAACATCAGACATCAAGAATTTCCTCTGCCGGCAACGCCCGCAGGTTGTAGGTGTTGGCCATCGCCATGCCGTAGGCGCCGGCATCGGCGATCAGCACGACATCGCCTTCGGCGGTGGACGCGGGCAGCATGCGCGCGCGGCCGAAGACGTCGCTGCTCTCGCAGATCGGGCCGACCACGTCGAACGCGGCCACCGTATCGTCGTCGAGGCGCGACAGGTTGTGGATGTCGTGCCAAGCGTCGTACATCGCCGGGCGCACCAGCGCGTTCATGCCGCCGTCCACGCCGATCCGGCGCAGGCCGTCCTTCTCGATCACCTGGGTGACGCGCACCAGCAGCGCGCCGGCTTCGGCGACCAGATAGCGACCCGGCTCCACCGCGAGGCGGAACCCGGGATACGCGGCCTTGATCTCGTCGAGGCCGCTGCGCCACGCCGCGACATCGAACGGACGCGATTCGGGCGTGTACGGCACCGGCAGGCCGCCGCCGATGTCGAGCGTGTCGACGGTGCCGATCTGTTCGGCGAGGCTGGCGAGATCGGCGTAGACCTCGCGCCAGTGCGCCGGATTGTCGATGCCGCTGCCCAGATGCGCATGCAGCGCGACGATCTTCGCGTCGAGCCTGCGCGCTTCGGCGACGAAGGCATCGACCTTCGCCAGCGGCAGGCCGAACTTGGCTTCGGCGCCGCCGGTGCGGACCTTCTCGTGATGACCATCGCCGCGGCCGAGATCGAGCCGCAGCCAGAGCGCGCGACCCTGGAAAACCTCGGGCCAGCGCTGCAGCGCTTCGACGCTGTCGACGGTGACGTTGACGCCGCGATCGAACGCGACCCGGTATTCGTCGCGCGGCGCGAAGCTGGGCGTGAACAGCACGCGCGCGGGATCGAGCACGGGCAGGGTCGCCAGCACATGTTCGACTTCCGCCAGCGACACGCACTCGAAGCCGAAGCCCTCGACTTCGAGCAGGCGCAGGATGTCCGGATGCGCGTTGGCCTTCAGCGCGTAGAAACGGCGGTCGATGGCCGCAGTCTCGCGCAGCATGCGCGCGCGTTCGCGCACGGTCGGCAGGTGATAGACGTAGCGCGGCGTGCCGGCCGCGGCGCGCGCGATCAGATCGCCGGCGCGCGACCGCCACCATGCGGCCTCGCGTTCGGGCTTGCCGTGCGCGATCTCGGTCCAGCTCGGACCGAACACCGAGGCGTCCTGCACCGGCATGGCGCCGCCGCGGATCAGTTCGCCGTGCAGTTCGTTCAGCAGGCCGTCGGCGTCGACCTCGTCGATCACGAAGGTGAGATTGAGATCGTTCGACGACTGCGAGATCAGATGCACGCGTTCGCGGCCGAAGGTGGCCCACACATCGGACAGCTTGTGCAGCAGCGAACGCATGCCGCGGCCGACCAGGGTGATCGCCGCGCACGGCGCGATCACCTTCACCCGGCAGACTTCGGCGAGGTCCGCGGACAACTCGGCGAGCACGTCGCTGCTGACCAGGTTTTCGCTGGGATCCAGCGACACGGTGACGTTGGTTTCGGACGAACCGATCAGGTCGATCGACAGGCCGTGGCGCTTGAAGCGCTCGAACACGTCGGCGAGGAAGCCGACCTGCTGCCACATGCCCACGGTTTCCATCGACACCAGCACGATGCCGTTGCGGCGGCTGATCGCCTTCACGCCCGGCACGGTGGCGGCACTACCGTCGATGCGCGTGCCCGGGAGGTCCGGGCGCTCGGTGTCGAGGATCGCCATCGGCACGCCGGCATCGCGGCAGGGCGCGATCGAGCGCGGATGCAGCACTTTCGCGCCGGTGGTGGCGATTTCCTGCGCTTCGGCGTAATCCAGCCGCGCGAGCAGGCGCGCGTCCGGCACTTCGCGCGGATTCGCGCTGAACATGCCGGGGACATCGGTCCAGATCTCGACCCGCTTCGCCTTCAGCAGCGCGCCGAAATACGCCGCCGAAGTATCGGAGCCGCCGCGGCCGAGGATCGCGGTGCCGCCGTCGTCGTGACGGGCGATGAAGCCCTGCGAGATCAGCATGCGCGCCGGCTGCGCCGCGAAACGTTCGCGGAAGCCGTCTTCGCCGAGGTAGCGGCAATTCACCGACAGCCGCTGCGCCCAGGCGCTGGCGTTGGGCAGCGAGACCGCCGACAGCCAGTCGCGCGCGTCGCACCAGCCGAAGTCGAGGCCCTGCGCGCGCAGATACGCGGCGCCGAGCGTGGACGAGAGCAGTTCGCCCTGGGCCAGCACATCGGCCTGCCAGTCGAGCGCGCGGGCCGCCGCGCGGGCGTCGCTGCCGAGCGCGCGCAGGATCGCGAGACGCTCGTTGAGAACCGCATCGGGATCGAGATCGAGTTCGGCGCAGAACGCGCGATGGCGTTCGACCAGCGCCTCGATGCGCGCGGCGATATCGCGGCCGTCGGCAATGGCGGTCAATTCGTTGGTGACGCCCGACAGCGCCGACACCACCACCAGCACGCGGGTGGTCGCCGCGCGCGCATCGCCTTCCTCCATCCGTTTTTTCGCCAGCCGGCCGATGGTGTTCCAGCGGTGGCGGCGCGACACGGAGGTGCCGCCGAATTTGAGCACGACCCAGGCGGGGCCGGCGGAGTGCGTATCGGGCATCGGGAGGAATGGACTTGGTAGACTGGGGGACGCCGGCAGGGGGCCGGGACATCGCATTCTATTCGACCAGGACCGCCCCCATGATGCCGCTTCGCTATCTGCAGATGGATGTGTTCGCCGATCACCCGGGCGCCGGCAATCCGCTGGGCGCCGTACTCGACGGCGAGCGCTTCGATGCCGCCCGGATGCAGGCCTTCGCCGCCTGGACCAATCTCTCCGAAACCATCTTCCTGCTGCCGCCGACCACGAGCGCGGCGGACTATCGCGTGCGCATCTTCACGCCGCGGCAGGAACTGCCCTTCGCCGGGCACCCGAGCGTCGGCGCCGCCTGGGCCGCGCTGGACGGCGGGCTGGTCGCGCCCGACCGGACCCAGCTCGTGCAGGAATGCGCTGCGGGCCTGCTGCCGGTGCGCGTGGATCACATCGGCGACATCAGGTTTCCGAACGTGCGCGCGCCGCGGGCGAAACGCATCGGCGGCCCGGAACTGGCGCCGGCCCTGCTCGAAGCGGTCACCCGGACCATGCGGACCGGCACGCTCGAACACGCGCTGTGGGACAACGGCCCGCGCTGGTGGCTGCTGGAGCTGGCCGATGCCGACGCCGTGCGTCATCTGCAGCCCGATCTGCCCGCGATCGCCGCGCTCACCCACGCCACCGGCGCGGTGGGACTGGCGGTCCACGCCATCGATGGCCAGCACGGTCACGACCTCGCGGTGCGCGCGTTCTGTCCCGCGGACAATATTCCCGAAGACCCGGTCACCGGCAGCGCGCAGGCGTCGATCGCGGCGCGTCTGGCCGCCGCCGGCCGCCTGCCCGGTCGCGACGGTCGCTATGTCGGCAGCCAGGGCCGCGAGCTGGGCCGCGACGGGCTGGTGCGGGTCTGCGTGGACGGCGAAGGCGAGGTGTGGATCGGCGGCGCGGTGCAACCGGTGATCCGCGGCACCGTGCACTGGTGAGAGCGCGGAAAGGGCCCGCGACGCATCCGGGACGTCTGCGCGCTGCTACGCTTCGCACCCCCACCGCAGGACCGCCCCGCCGATGAACCGCCGCCGTTACGTGCAAGTCGATGTCTTCGCCGATCGCCCCGGGGCCGGCAATCCGCTGGCGGTGGTGCTGGACGCCGAGGGCCTGCGCGACGACGAGATGCAGGCCATCGCGAAGTGGACGCGGCTGCCGGAAACCACCTTCGTGCTGCCGGCGACCGGCGACGACGCCAGCTATCGCATCCGCATGTTCAGCCCGCGCCGCGAAGTACCGTTCGCCGGTCATCCCAGCGTCGGTACCGCGCATGCGGTGCTGGAAGCGGGACTGGCGACGCCGCGCGACGGCCTGCTGGGCAATCTGCTGATCCAGGACGGGATCGCCGGCAAACTGCCGCTGCGCGTGACCGGCGACGGCCACACCCGCACGATCGCGGTGCGCACCCCGCGCGCCAGCGTGCGCGAAATCGCGCATCGCGACGACCCGCGCCTGCGCGACGTGCTGCGCACCCTGCCCCTGGGCGAACTGCCGCCCGCGCTGATGGACGGCGGCCGCCGCTGGTGGTTGGCCGAACTCGAAAGCGAAGCCGCGCTGCGCGCCGCGACGCCGCCGTGGGAGGCCATCGGCATCCTGGCGCAATCGACCGAGAGCATGGGCCTGTGCGTGTACGCGCGCAGCGACGATCCCGTCTACTACCTCGCCGTCCGCGCGTGGGTCGGCGCGCCCGCGCAGTTCGAGGACGCGGCCTCCGGCGCCGCCAACGCCACCCTCGCCGCCTGGCTGGCTTCGCAGGACGCCCTGCCCGGCGACAGCGGCTTCTATCGCATCAGCCAGGGCCGCGAAGTCGGCCACGACGCGATCATCGAACTCACCGTCGACGACGCCGGCGACGTGTGGTCGGGCGGACGGGTGTGTTCGGTGGTCGAGGGCACGATCCGCTGGTGAGGTCGGCCAGGGCGCGGGCCGCTCAATCGACGTACAGCGCGTGCCGGAAGGCCGCGAATGTCGCGCCATCCCCGGTGTTGTCCAGCACGGAGAAGCGGACGCGCTCGAAATGATGGCGCCACGGACCGCGCAGCAGATGATCGGCAAATACGCGCGCGACCATCGCGGGATCGTTGCGGAACACGCCGCAGCCCCACGCCCCCAGCACCAGGTTTCGATAACCATGCTGCGCCGCCAGCGCAAGCACGCCCTCCGCCCTGCGCACGAAGGTCGATTCGATCAGCGGCCATTCGTCGGGGCGCGTCTGCGCGATCGCACCGGCATTGGGCGCTGCGCTGGTGATGAAGCCCGCATGCATCGGCGCTTCGAGCAATGCGCCATGATCGTCGCGGAACACCGGGCAAGCCGGCGAAAGAATCATGGCATCGGAGTAGAGCAACGACGACGACGCACGATGCTTCGCGTAGAACGCGTCGCAGCGCGAAAGCGAAGCGTAAAGCGCTGAACTGCGTGCGAGCGACTCTTCCTGTGCCTGGCTGCCGCCGAGAAACCCGCCACCGGGATTCTTCGCCGAAGCGAAATTGAGGACGGCGACCGGTTCGTCGCTTTCGCGCAGCAACGCGGACAGGCCGACGAGCGTGGTTTCGTTGACGACCTCGATACGCGCGTCGTGAGCGCCCTGCACCTCGCGCATCGCGACGATCATTCGGGCAATCTCGTCCGCCTCGTGGAGACGCGTGCCCGTCAGACAACGCGACAGCGGCCCATCGAGATCGACCGCACGGCCAGCCTGCGTCTCGTAGCGACGAGCGTCGAGGATGCGCAAGGTTTCCTGCGCGAGACGCTCGCGGGCACCGCGATTGCCGCTCACGGCGTGCCGAACCGCCCCAGCGGTGCCCCCGCCAGCAGATGGAGGTGGATCTGGAACACCGTCTGGCCGCCGTGGTCGTTGCAGTTCATGACGATGCGATAACCGTCCTCGGCGAAGCCCTGTGCCTTCGCGTAGTTCGCGGCGGCGACGGCGAGGCGGCCGATGATCTCGGCCTGGTCGGGCTGCACGTCGTTGAGCGTGGGAATGGTCGTTTTCGGCACGAACAGGATGTGGATCGGCGCCTGCGGTGCGATGTCGCGGAAGGCGATGATGTGCTCGTCTTCGTGGACGATGTTCGCCGGGATCTCGCGGCGGATGATCCTGTGGAAAATGGTGTCTCCGCTCATCGCTGCGCTCCTGTGGTCATCGGATGTCGAGCCGGGAAACGACGCACGCCGCGCGCCCGGAATCCGCCCGATTCTAACCACTGCGCCGCATCGACGCAGCCCGTGCCGCGGGCTTCTTCGTGATCGAGAGACCGCATGCGCGACATCTTCCGGCCAAACCGGGCATGGCCGCGGCATCCGATCGCGTCCAGGCTGAAGGTCGCCGGCGATCGCGCCGGCCAACCACACAAGGATGACGCATGAAGCGCACGCTTCCCTTGCTTGCCCTGTGTCTGCTCGCGCCCGCGCAGACCGCATTCCCGTCCACACCGCCCATCGACGACGGTGGCGACCTCGATCTGGTGCCGCACGAAATCCTGGTCCGGTTCAAACCCGGCGCACGCGCCGCGGAAGTCGCGGCACGCATCCCGGGGCTGGCGGTCGAAACCCGATCGCGGACGCTTCATCTCGCGCGTCTGGCGCCCGCGGGTGCGGCCGGCTTCGGCAAGGCCGAAGCGCGCGCGGCCACCCTGCAGTTGCTCGAACGCGTCCGCCGGCTGCCCGATGTGGCGTACGCGCAACCGAACTATCTGTTCTCCCTGTCCCACACGCCGAACGACCTGCTGTATCCGCAGCAATGGCACTATCCGATGGTCGGCCTGCCCTCCGCCTGGGACATCACCCGCGGCAACGCGTCGGTCAGGATCGCGATCCTGGACACGGGTCGCAATTATCATCCGGAACTCGCGGCGAAATGGCTGCCGAACGAGTACAACGCCGAAGAACCCGGCTACAACGCCACCGACCGATCGAAGTTCTCGCACGGCACCCACGTCGCCGGCATCGCGGCCGCGAGTTCCGGCAACGGCACCGGCATCGCCGGCACCTGCCACGACTGCATGCTGCTCAACGTCAAGGTCACCGACGCGCGCAATCGGATCCCCCTCGACAACGTCATCGCCGGCATCGACTGGGCCATCGCCAACGATGCCGACGTGATGAACATGAGTTTCGAATTCGCCGAGCCCTGCACGCAACTGCGGATGCCCGCGCTGCGCGATGCGATCGCCCGCGCGACCGCGGACGGCATCGTGGTCGTGGCGGCCGCCGGCAACGGCCGCTCGATGGTGGACAACACCTCGCCGGCATCCTGCCCGGGGGCGATCTCGGTCGCCGCGACCGATCGCGATGCGAAGTGGCTGTCTCCCTACAGCAACGGTGGTCCGTCCACCGGCATCACCGCGCCCGGTGGTGGCGGCGATCTCGTGTTCCTGCCGGATGGCCGGGTCGACACCGCGGCATCGACGATCTACGGCAACACCGCGGGCCATCCGCAATGCCCGGCCGTGAACGGCCAGGTCTTCAATCCCAACCACTTCGGCGCGTTCTCGACGTGGAGCGTGCCGTACACCGAAAACGGCGTCGCCCGGATCACGCACTGCTACCGCTATCTGTCCGGCACCTCGATGGCGGCACCGCACGTGTCCGGCACGGTCGGTCTGATGCGCTCGGTGAATCCGTCGCTGACGCCTGCGCAGATCGCGTCGATCCTGCAGAGAACGGCGCGGCCGATGCCGCTGTGCGGCCCGGATTGCGGTCCCGGCCTGCTCGACGCCCACGCCGCGGTGGCCGCTGCGCGCGATCTGGCGAGTCCGTAAACCCGTCTATCGATCCTTGTCGATAATCCCGGGCGGCCGTCATGCGCCGCCCGGGCACGTTCACAGCGGCATTTCGCTGCGACTGCCGAAGGCGTGCGACAGAGTGCCGCGATCGACGTATTCGAGTTCGCCGCCCAGCGGTACGCCGTGGGCGAGACGGGTCGGCTTGACGCGGTGCTGGCGCGCGAGCTGCGCGAGATAGTGCGCGGTCGCTTCGCCTTCGACGGTGGGATTGGTGGCGATCACCAGTTCCTGCACCTCGCCCTCGGCCAGGCGCGCGGCGAGCTTTTCCAGCCCGAGTTCGCGCGGGCCGATGCCGTCGAGCGGGCTGAGCCGTCCCTGCAGCACGAAGTAATAGCCGCGGTAGCCGGTGGCCTGCTCGATCACCAGCCGGTCCGCCGGCGATTCCACCGCGCACAGCAGATGCACGTCGCGCGAGCCGTTGGCGCAGGTGGCGCAGATCTCGGTTTCGCTGAAGTCGCGACAGCGCGCGCAATGACCGATGCGCTCCACCGCCGAGGCCAGCGCGTCGGCGAGACGCTGGCCGCCGTCGCGATCGCGTTCCAGCACGTGGTAGGCCATCCGCTGCGCGGTTTTCTGACCCACGCCCGGCAGGATGCGGAAGGCGTCGATGAGTTGTTCGAGAAGGGAAGCGGTCATGCGATCCGAGGATTGAACGCGCACAGGGACGTGCGCCCGGGCCATGAGGATGGTGTGGCCCGAACGCCGGCGAAAACGCCGTTGTTCGCCGGCGTTGCGGATGCGGCGGCAGGATGCCCCGTCATCCGCATGGGCTCAGAACAAACCGGGAATTTTCATGCCCGGCGGAATCGGCATGCCGGCGGTGGCGCCCGACATCCGCGACTGCGATTCGGCGTTGACCTTGTTCACCGCATCGTTGATCGCGGCGACCACCAGGTCTTCGGTCATCTCGGCATCCGAGAGCACGCTCGGATCGATCTTCACGCCGCGGCACTCCATGCGACCGGTCAGGGTCACGCTGACCATGCCGCCGCCGGCGCTGCCGGTGACTTCGAGCTGGGCCAGTTCTTCCTGGGCGCGCTGCAGGTTTTCCTGCATCTTCTGCGCCTGCTGCATCAATTGGGCGATATTTCCACGCATGAGGGCGGTCTCTCGGTCAGTCTTCGAATGGACGGATGGAATCGGGCACGAGTTTCGCGCCCTGCTGGCCCATCAACCGCTGCACGTCGGGATGGGCCATGAACTGTTCTTCTGCGGCGTTCTGCTTCGCGTCGCGCTGACGCTCGACGCGCTGGTGCAGGGTTTCGACGTTCGCGGGTTTGCCGGTCTCGAATTTCAGCTGCACCGGGCCACCGAGCTGGGTCGACAGCGTATCGGTCAGTGCCTTGATCAGGCCGGGCGCGCGCAGGTGATCGTCGTCGGGCGACAGCGACAACCGCATCGTGCCCTGTTCGTAGGCGATGAACGCGGCGTGCGCGGCGAGTTCGCGCGCGGGGCCGCGCAGGCCGCTGTGCGCGACCAGATCCAGCCAGCGGTCGTTGTCGATGTCCACCGACGGCGGCGCCGCGGACACCGCGGGGGTGGCCACGGCGGGCGGCGCCGATACTTCGATCCGCGGCGAAGGCGTCGCGACCGGTCGCGGTTCCGGTGCGGCGGGATTGTCCATCGCGGCCGCGGGCAGGGGCCGAGACATCGACGGCGCCGGTTTCGCGGGTGCGCCGGCGAGCGCGGCGCGGGCCGCGTCCGGACCGCGCGCACCGCTCGCGGCGGGCGCATCGACCGTCGTCGCCCCGCCCTCCGCGGGACGGAACGCCAGCATCCGCAGCGCGGTCATCTCGAAACCGCCGCGGGTGCTCGGCGCGAGCCCGATGTCGCGACGACCGTGCAAGGCCATCTGGTACCAGAGCTGCACGACTTCCGGCCGCAGCCGGCCAGCCAGCGCATCGATGTCGACGCCATCGGCTTCGATCTCCGCCGACGGCACCAGTTGCCGCACCTGGATCCGATGCAGCGCCTCGGCCAGGGCGTCGAGCACCCCGCCCCAGTCCGGCGAAAAATCGGCCAGCGCGGCGATCTCGGCCAGCAGCGCCGCGCCATCGCCATCCGCCAACGCGTCCAGCACCGCGCCGACGCGCATGCGATCGACCGTACCGAGCATGGTGGCGACGCCGGCATCGGTGAGCGACGCGCCCGCGCCGCCGTCGAGGGTGCTGCTGGCGCCGGTGTAGGCGATGGCCTGGTCGAGCAGCGACAGCCCGTCGCGCAGGCTGCCGTCGGCAGCCCTGGCGAGCTGGCGGATCGCGCCGGGCTCGACGGGAATGCCCTCGGCCGCCAGGATCTTCGTCATCTGCCCCTGGATCTGGGGCTCTTCCAGCCGCTTGAGATTGAACTGCAGGCAGCGCGACAGCACGGTCACCGGCAGTTTCTGCGGGTCGGTGGTCGCGAGCAGGAATTTCACGTGACCCGGCGGCTCTTCCAGCGTCTTCAGCAGCGCGTTGAATGCCGACTTCGACAGCATGTGCACTTCGTCGATCAGGTAGACCTTCACCCGGCCGCGCGAGGGCATGTACTGGGCGTTGTCGATCACCTCGCGGACATCGTCCACACCGGTGTTGCTGGCGGCGTCGATTTCCAGCAGATCGATGAACCGCCCGGCGTCGATGTCGCGGCAGGCGTTGCACTCGCCGCACGGTTCGGCCGAGGTGCCGCGTTCGCAGTTCAGCGATTTCGCGAAGATCCGGGCGATGGTGGTCTTGCCCACCCCGCGGGTACCGGTGAACAGGAAGGCGTGGTGCACCCGGCCGGTATCGAGGGCATTGGTGAGCGCGCGGACGACGTGCTCCTGCCCGACCAGTTCGGCGAAACGCTTGGGGCGCCACTTGCGGGCGAGGACGAGGTAGGACATGCCCACATTCTGCCACGCGCGGCACCGCGGCCGCGGCTCCGGCGAGCCTCGTGCGGATCTTCCTTGTCCGCGCGGGGCCGGCCGGCTAGAATTGGCGGTCCTGAACGCGAGGGATCGCGTCGCGGGAGCAGTATCCGGAGAGGTGTCCGAGTGGTTGAAGGAGCACGCCTGGAAAGTGTGTAAGCGTCTAAACCGCGCTTCGGGGGTTCGAATCCCCCTCTCTCCGCCAGTTTCAGGAATTCGCGATCTTCGAAGCAGCGCCGGCATCAGGCGAAGCGATGGAGAGGGGGGTGAGAACCCCCGCGGGTTCGACGGATCGGCAGGATTGCCGATCCGCACGGCGAAGCCGCCCGCAGGGCGAGGTACATGGATGTACCGAGTGAATCCCCCTCGCGGGGTATGCACTTTCGTTTCGCAGTTCCACACCAGCGTCGTTGACGCACGTCTATGGTGGCCCCGTCGGCCCCTCGCGACGCTAGATCGAAAACCCCGCCAGGGCCGGAAGGCAGCAACGGTATCGGTCGATGCGGGTGCCGAGGTCAGCCGGCGGGGCCATCGCCATTCATGGGCTGCGCCCATGAATCCCAAGGTTCGCAAAGCGAACCTTGGGCCCCAAGCTAGTATCTCCGATCCCCGCGGCTTCGCCGCGCCCCCTTGCCAAGGGGGCTCCGCTCCAGCACGTATGCAGGCGAATGCGGAGACAAAAACGCATCCGTGCCATCCATGGCGATGGGACACCGCTCTCCGGATGATCCGGCCCGGCCATCCATGGCCGGGCGTTCGCGGCCACGCGCGGCAATGCCGCGCAAGCGTGGCCACTCACCCCCGCCAGGGCCGGAAGGCAGCAACGATATCGGTCGATGTGGGTGCCGAGGTCAGCCGGCGGGGCCATCGCCATTCATGGGCTGCGCCCATGAATCCCAAGGTTCGCAAAGCGAACCTTGGGCCCGGGTTCATCCGATGCCATCCATGGCGATGGGACACCGCTCTCCGGATGATCCGGCCCGACCATCCATGGCCGGGCATTCGTGCCAAGTCAGCTTCGCTGACGCTAGCGATTCGGCGAAAGCGGAGCACAGCGCTTCGCGGTCATCCCGAGCACGGCGAGGGAGCTGCTTGATCCCTCCGCCATTCGCTCCTGAAGACGACACGACGACGTTCTCAGAGCACCGGGCCCGGGATCACTGCGGCGGCGAGTAATCGCTCATGCAGCCGTTCACGGTGACGTTCTGGTACGACTGGATGTTGCCGCTGGCGAGGCCGGCGGACACCGACGCCAGCACATTGCCGGTCGGGCACAGCGTCCACGACTGCGGGATCGCGGTGCGGGCGAAAACATTGCCCTGCACCGTCGCGCTGCGCATCCCGGAAACGACGATGCCGGCGCCGAAGCGGGTCGCGATCCCGGCGGTCGTGTTGCCGTTGGCGGTGCCGCCGGTGCCGATGTGTCCGTTTCCGAACCACGGCCGCGAGCCCACCGAAAGCCCGATGATGAAATGGGTATCCGGCGCGCTCCAGAGCGTGTTGTTGCTGAGCGACGCCCCGCTGAAGTCCGGATCGCCGCTGCGCCCGTACAACGGATCGAACGCCAGCCCGCCGAACGCGGAATTGCCGGCGTTGATCACGGTGTTGTATTCGACGGTCGAGCGCTGCACCGCCGGATGCGCGGTGAACAATACGATGCCGACATCGGTCGCATCGATGATTTCGTTGTAGCGCGCGACCGTGTTCTCGCAGCCGAGGCTCAAGCCGTCGGTCCAGGTCTGGTTGAAATGCCCGCTGGAATAGGCCGTGATCACGTTGCTGGTGACGGTGTTCGACGCGCAGGGGCGCCCGTCCAGCGCGCCGAAGGAATGAACGTTGCTCCAGCCGCGGGAATTGCCCATGAAATTCTCGTGCACCAGCGCCGAGGCACCGCCGAAGATCTCGACGTTGATCGCCGGCAGGATGAACCCGCTGGACTGGCGGCGCGCGCCGTCGATCCACAGGTTGCGCACCGTGCCGGAACCGTTGGTGTCGGCCACGTTGATCCTGATCATCGCCTGCGCGAAGTCTCCATTGCGCACCAGGCGCGCCATCAGGCCGTGGCGGCGCGGGTTCGGCAGCCCCCAGGTCGCCAGGGTGATGCCGCGGTCCAGATCGATCGGCCGATCCAGATACACCACCGATTTCTGCTTGAGATAGACCGTGCTGTAGGACGGCGCGGCATCGATGACCGCCTGCAACTGCTGTGCGGTGATGTTCTCGTAGCCGCCGCTGCCCGAGGTCGGAATGCGGATGGCGACGCTGTTGCCGAGGGTGTCGAAGGAATAGGTGCCGCCATTGCAGATGTCGCCGACCAGCTGGCCGAATTCGGTCGAGGTGAAGAAGGCGTTGGCGAGCGAGGACACGGTCATCGTGCCGTTGTCGAGCGTGGACCGCCAATGGTTGTAACCGGCGGCATCGGGCTCGCGATTGAGGATGGCGCGATACATCAGCAGCACGTGGGCGGCGTTGTCGTATCCCAGGGCGGTGTATTCGGCAGAGGTGAACACCGAGGCGCCCCACAGTCGCAGCAGGGTCTGGTCGCAGCCGTGCTGCTGGTAATAGCCGACCGCGCTCTGCCAGCCGCCCGGATCGGGCGCGCGGCCGAGCGCTTCGGTGTACATCTTGGCGATGAACTGACCGGGGACGGCAGCCGCGGCTTCAGCGGTGGGAACGGATGCCAGCGCGACGGCGAGCGCGATGGAACGGAAGATCATGGCCTGGACTCCTTGTTGGGCGGTGGGAATCGATGCGACGACGGGCATAGACGCGACGATACTGCCACGGCCGATCGACGGGCTCCACCGACGCTCGCTGGACAGCGCAACGCATGTCGCGACCAGAGGCCGGATTCAATCGGAAAGCGTCGCCTGCTCTGGATGCAGCCACGCGGCATCGCCTTCGGCGTAGCGCTCGTGCTTCCAGATCGGCACGCGCGCTTTCACTTCATCGATGATCCAGCGGCAGGCCGCGAACGCGGCGTCGCGATGTGCGGCGCTGACCCCGACCCACACCGCGAGATCGCCCACCGCGAGATCGCCGACGCGATGCACGCAGGCGGCATCGGCGACGGCGAACTTCGCCAGCGCTTCCTCGACGATCTTCGCGCCTTCGGCTTCGGCCAATGCGACATAGGCTTCGTAGCGCAACCCGAGCGCGGCGCGGCCATCGTTGTGATCGCGCACCCAGCCCTCGAAACTCGCGTAGGCGCCCGCGTCCGCTCGGAGCAGGCGCGCGCGCAGCGGAGCGATGTCGAAGCGAGCATCCGCGATCGAGAAACGGTCCGTCATGTCAGCCGCCCGAAACCGGTGGAATGAACGCGACCTCGGCGCCCTCGCCCGCCACATCGTCCCAGCGCGCGAACGCGCCGTTCGCCGCCACCCGCAAGCGATCGACCGGCAGGGCGAACCCATGTTTCGCCTGCAGCGCGAGATACAGCGCGCGCAGATCGCCGTCGTGATCGACGGTTTCGCTCTCGACGCCGGCGACGTCGCGCAGGCTCGCGAAGTACAGCACGCGCAACGTCGCCATCACGCTTTCCCCGCGATATCGCCGAAATCGCGCTTGCCGCCGCGCTTGCCGCGCAGCTTCGCCGGGCCCAGCACGATCGCGTGCGACAGCGCCTTGCACATGTCGTAGACAGTGAGCGCGGCGACGGTGGCGCCGGTCAGCGCCTCCATCTCGACGCCGGTGCGATGGGTGACGGTGACGGTGCAGACGATCTCCAACTCGCGTTCGCCGCGCCAGTCGACGACGAAGCGGATGCCGTCGATCGGCAACGGATGGCAGAACGGAATGAGTTCGTGCGTGCGCTTCACCGCCAGCGTTCCGGCGACGATCGCGGTATCGACCACGCCGCCCTTCGCGCTTTTCAGGCCGTTTTTCCGCAATTGCGCGGCGACCGCCGCCGGGAACTTCACCCGGCATTCGGCGGTGGCGGCGCGCGCGGTCACCGCCTTCGCGGACACGTCGACCATGGCCGGGCGACCATCGGCGTCGAGATGGGTCAATCCTGTCCGCCTGTTCACACCGCGATCCTCCACTGCAGTCCGCAGCCCGGATCCCGCGGCGCGAACAGGAAATGCAATACGCGGCGCCCGTTCGGGCGTCCGGCCTTCGATGACGCATGCAGCAGCAACGGTCGCATCAGCAGCAGATCGCCGGCATCGGCCGCACATACGATCTCGTCCCTGCGTTTGTCCATCGCCGCGATCCGCGCCGGACTCAGTCGTCCCAGATGATGCGACCCCGGCACCACGCGCAGCGCGCCCGTATCGTCGTCACAGGCATCGAGATGCAGCCGCACCGCGAGCAGCGCATCGAGCAGATCGACCGGCGGCTGGACGTAATGTCCATCCTCTTTCATCGACCAGCCGGACAGCGCCGGATGCTCGACGGGCGCATCGACCGGAATCGAAAGATCCTGGTGGTACGGCACCTTCCAGTTGCAGTCGGGCGCCTTGCGGAACAGCGTGCATTGCACCGCCACGGAATCCTCGGGCAACAAGCCTGCCGCCTGCAGCCGGTCGCGAATCGGTGCGACCAATGCCGCGCACCACGCACGGGTGAGCAGATTGCGCGAACCCGCATCGCCCGCATCCAGCGCGGCGTCGATCGGCAGCGACGCCAGCGTCGCGCGCGGAAGGCCGGACGGCACGCGCAGCCAGCCGTCGTCGGCGAGGGTCGGATGCGACATGCGCTCAACCACCGACGAGGAACATCTCGACGCGCTTGCGCGGCGCGACGTGGCCGCTGCGCAGTTCGCTGTAGCGATCGCCGCGCCCGCGCCACAGCGCCGCCAGCCGCGCGTCGAATGCGTCGTCGCCGAGCCACGGACGCAGATCGGTGCCCTCGCCCGCGAACAGGCAGGTGTACAACCGTCCGTCGGCGGAGACGCGGGCGCGATGGCAGTCGCCGCAGAACGGCGCGGAGATCGAACTGACGAAGCCGACTTCGCCGCCGCCGTCATCGAACGCGTGGCGGGCGGCGACCTCGCCGCGATACTGCGGTCCGAGCGGATGCAGCGGCCAGCGCGCATGGAGGATGTCGCGCAGCTCGGCCGACGGCACCACCCGCGTGGCGTCCCAGTCATTGCAGGTGCCGACATCCATGTATTCGATGAAACGCAGGGTGTGGCCGTGGGTGCGCGCGAACGCCGTCAGCGGCAGCGCCTGATCGTCGTTGATGCCGCGCTGCACGACGCAGTTGAGCTTGATCTTCGCGAAGCCCGCCGCACGCGCGGCGTCGATGCCGCGCAGCACCTCGGCGAGATCGCCGCGACCGCCGGAGAGCGCCGCGAACTGCGCCGGATCGAGCGTATCCAGACTGACCGTGACCCGATGGAGGCCGGCCTCGTGCAGCGCGCGCGCCTGCGCGGCGAGCAGGCTGCCGTTGGTGGTCAGCGCGATGTCGTCGAGACCCTCGATGGCCGCGAGCCGCGCGATCAGCTCCGGCAGACGTTTGCGCAGCAGCGGTTCGCCGCCGGTGATGCGCAGCTTGCGTACGCCGACGCGCACGAATCCGCGCACCAGGCGTTCGATCTCGTCGAACGACAGCCGCGACGCGGCGTCGAGTCCGTAGTCGTCGGGAACGCGCTCCGCCGGCATGCAGTAGGGGCAGCGGAAGTTGCAGGCTTCGATCACCGACAGCCGCAGGTCGTGCAGCGCACGGCCGAGGCGGTCGCGCGGCAGGTCGGAAGGTCGGGGCACGGCGTTCATCATCGCAAGAGTACGCGGGTCACGCCGGAAAGGAGGCGTCCGGCGCGGAATCGGTTGCGTCGAACGGGATGGCACGCGCGGCGGTGGGCTCGGCCAGCGCGAGGCATTCGCCCGGATCGGCCACCCGGTAGCCGCGCGCCTTCAGCGTCTGGCCTTCGACGACGCCGACATAGTGGTACAGCACGCAGCGCGCCAGCAGGTCGTCGGGATATTCTCGCTCCAGGTCCTCGATGCCGCTGTGCGAGGGGTTGCCGCGCAGCGCGCAGTCGTGGGCGACGACTTCGCAGGCATCGGCCATCTTCGCCAGCGTTTCCGGAATCGGCCGGGTGTCGCCGGTCCACACCAGACTGCCGCGCAGGCGCAGGCCGTAGGCGGTGCGCGGCCAGTGATGGCGGGTTTCGAACGTTTCCAGTCGCACGCCGTCGTGCCAGAAGGCGTCGCCGACCGGGATCACCCGGAAGGCGTCCCAGAAATTCGCGCCGCCCTCGGCGAGCACGTTCGGATAGTCGCCGACCCGCTGATGCAGCAGCGGCACGAGGTGCGCCGGCACGTACAGCCGCGTGGACTCGGCACGACCGCCGAACATGCCGTCGACGAACAGCCGCTCGAAACCGGCGACGTGATCGAGATGGGTGTGGGTGACGAACAGCGCGCGCGGCGCTTCGCCGTAGTGCGCGAGATACGCGGTGAGACCTTCCGCACCGCAGTCGATGGTCAGCCACGGCCGGCCTTGGCGCTCGATGGTCGCCATCGCCGACCCCAGTTCGACCGCCGACGCATTGCCGACGCCGTGAAACCGCAAAGCCCAACCCATCGTCGATCGCCTACGTGCCGCGTTGCCAGCGCGCATCGTACGCGCTGCGGAGCGTGGCGTAATCCCTGTCGACCTCGGCGACGCTGCGCGCGCCGCGCAGCTTGTGCAGCGAACGCTGCAGGCGCGCGAGATTCTTCTCGCGCCAGCCGGTGGCCGGAATCCGCAGGCCGCTGCGGTCCAGATCGATCGCCCAGCCCTTGCCGGCATCGTCGAACAGCAGGTTGTGGGCGTTGAGATCGGCGTGATCGAGGCCTGCGCGGTGCAGGCGCGCGATCAGTTGCCCCGCCTGCGCCCACGGTGCGGCGCTGCCGTCCGCGGCGGCGCGGTCGGCCAGCGATTTCACGTCCTGCAGGCGTTCCAGCAGGATGCCGGCGCGGTACCAGAATCCCTGGCGCCAATAGATGGCGGCGATCGGTCGCGGTACCGGCAGGCTGCGGCGGATCAGTTCGCGCAGCAGCCGGAACTCCTCGAAGCTGCGGATCTTCGACGCCCCGCGCCAGACGTGCTTCTCGCGGCTGAATCGGGCGGCGAAACCGCCGCGCAGATAATGCCGCAGCACCGCGGGCCCGAAACCGCCTTCGGCCGCGCCGCCCTCGACGAACCAGGCGCCGCCGCGTCCACCGCTGCCGACCCGCTGCGCGCGCTCGCCCCACCAGGCCGGATCGAACCAGCCCGGGGTCACCACCGCGGGTCCGGCTTGCCGCAGACGCGCGGCGTCGAACAGAATCGCGCCACCCGCCCCCGTTCCGCCCGCATCGCGGAAGGGCATCAGGCTTTCGCTGGCGTCGAAGGCGACCATTTCCCGAGTCTATCAATTGCACAAGACAAGTCTTCGTTCGATCTGCCTGCTGCGGCTGTCCGCGCTGGGAGATGTGACCCACGTCCTGCCGCTGCTGCGGACCCTGCGCCAAGCCTGGCCCGAGGTCGCCGTGACCTGGGTGATCGGCAAGGGCGAACAGAAACTGCTGGACGGCCTGCCGGGCGTCGAATTCCTCGTCTACGACAAGAAGAGCGGGCTGGCCGGCATGCGCGCGCTGAAGCGCGAACTGCGCGGACGACGCTTCGACGCCCTGCTGCAGATGCAGGTCGCGGCCCGGGCCAATCTGTTGTCGGCATTCCTGCCGGCGACGCGGCGGATCGGCTACGACCGGTCGCGCTCGAAGGATCTGCACGGGCTGTTCATCAACGAACGCATTCCCGACCGGCCCGGCATCCATGTCCTCGACGCCATCGGCAGCTTCTGCGAGCCGCTGGGCCTGCGCCAGACCGACGTCGCCTGGGACATGCCGGTGCCCGACGAAGCCCGCGCCTGGGCACGCGCGCAATGGCCCGACGACGGCACCCCGACGCTCGCGATTTCGCCGTGTTCCAGCCATGTCCTGCGCAACTGGCGCAGCGAACGCTACGCCGCGGTCGCCGAGCACGCGCGTTCGCGCGGCTGGCGGGTGGCGCTGCTGGGCGGGCGCAGCGCACTGGAACGCGAGACCGCCGACGCGATCCTCGCCGCGATGCGGCCGTCGTCGCACGCCGACGACGTGCTGGATCTCGTCGGCAAGGACACCCTGAAGCAGTTGCCGGCGCTGCTGGAACGCGCCGACCTGCTGATGACCCCCGATTCCGGTCCGATGCACATCGCCAACGCGATGGGCACCAAGGTCCTTGGCCTGCACGCGGCGAGCAATCCGCGACGCAGCGGCCCGTATTCCGACGTGCGTTTCTGCGTCGACCGCTATGACGACGCCGCGCGCAGGTACTGCGGCAAGCCCGCCACCGCGCTGAAATGGGGAACCAAGATCGAGCACGACGGTGTGATGGATCTGGCGACGGTGGAGGACGGCATCGCCGCCTTCGAGCGCTTCTGCACGTGGCGGGCATCGGCCGGCCGATGATCGCGGCGTCGAGGGATCGCCTCCGACACGGGCGCCCATGAAAAAAGCCCCCGCCGCGCGGCACGCGGCGAGGGCCTGTTCGAAGCCTGTGGAGTCGATGCGGGCCCCCTCCGTGGTGCACGCACATCGACCAGTGTTCTGCCCATCGCATCCATCCGATGGCGGTTCCTTCCAGGCGGTTCCGTGCATCCTGCACCGAACGGACGCGATTCCCGTCCCGGGAACCGCGCGCCCCTTGTGGGGCGAACGCACGCGGCACGTCCCTGTGCCTGCGAAGTGTTCCGGCGAACCGGGCGCTTCGGGTTCGCAGAGGCCCTTGCGGGCCAACACTGCGTTCCATTTCGTGCAGGGCAAACGTAAGCCTCTTTGATGACGAAGGGAAGACAGCCGCCATCGTGAATCCGGCTACTATTGGTAGCGACACATCAAAAACACCGGCGATTTCGCAAAGGAGTTCACAACCGGCCACCGATAGTGAACTGTCTGATGTGAATATCGCTGTCCGGGTGAATATCAATAGCCAATTGATCAGTGCATCAAAAAAGCGCCAACCATCACATTCCGAATCCGACTCGCTGAACGCCGACGCGCCCGGTGGAAAGGGGGTCGTATCGGTCGTGAGGCATCGGGTTTTGGCGTCTCATGACACGACCGGTACGGCGTGCAAGCGGAAACCGCCGGGAGCCGGACGGCCGTTGCAGCCGAAGACGCTGCCGCGATGACGCCGACGCACGCAATCGATGCGCCGGCAGGGCGAGTCGGAAAACGCACGACCCGCGATTCGGGAAACGCCTGCGACGGCATTTCCCGACAGTCCGTTCCCGACAGTCCGTCAGGGCGCGGCGTGGCCGGCGCGGTAATCCTGGTAGGACTTTTCCTCGACGTAGGCCGAACCCAGCGCGAGGTTGATGTCCTTCTTGATCCGCGCGCGCTCGTCGTTCTCGAAATATACGGCGCGGGCGAGACGGATGAACTCGTCGTCGAAGGCCTGCGCCTTTTCCTTGAGCCGGATGTCGTCCTCGATCACCCAGAGCCGCTCGTTCACGGCCTTCAATCCGGCGCGCAGGCCGCTGATGTCGTGCGCCGCCGCCGGGTGCGCACCCCAGGTCGCCTCCAGCGCGGTCAGCTCGTTGCGGACATTGGCCAGCTTGGCCGGGTCGGTCATCCGCTCGGACTTGATCTGGAGGATGGCGATCTTGTCGAGCAGTTCGCCGAAGGAGACGGGCGCGAGGATTTCGGACATGGCGTGACGGCGGCAGGAAGACAGGCGCCCAGTGTACGCGCCTTGTCGGCAGGCGCCCTGCCCCTTATGATGGCGCCCCCGCAGCGCTGGGCGCGAGCCCGACGCAGCAAGCCCCTTCGGAGAGGTGGCAGAGCGGTTGAATGTACCTGACTCGAAATCAGGCGTACGTGTGAGCGTACCGGGGGTTCGAATCCCCCCCTCTCCGCCAGATACGCAAAACGCCCCCTCGCGGGGCGTTTTGCGTATCTGGCGGAGAAGCATCAAAAGATGCGGGGCCGATCGTGGGTATCGCGTCGTTCGCCGTGGTCGCGCATCGGCTTTCGCGAACGGCCCCCGTCTCATGCGTTCGATTGCACGGCAGAAAACCGGCAAACCATTTGCTTTCGCAAGCCGCGTCCGGTTTCATCATCGAATTGCGTATCCTCACTTCAAATATGGCTGACTCTCTCCCCCATGGCCGCTGCATGATCGAATTCGGTCACCTGACCCACGCCGGGCTCCGTCGCGAGCTGAACGAGGACACCTATTACGGCGACAGCGATCTCGGGCTGTGGCTGGTGGCCGACGGCATGGGCGGTCACGAATACGGCGAGGTCGCCAGCGCCCTCGCCCGCGAGACCATCGTCCGCGAGATCCGCCAGGGCGTGTCGCTGGCGCAGGCGATCCGCACCGCCGACGAAGAGATCATCCGCGCGTCGCGCCAGCGCAGCGACGCCCTGCCGATGGGCACCACCGTGGTGGCGCTGCGCATCCTCGGCAATCGTTTCGAAGTGGCCTGGGTCGGCGACAGCCGCGCCTATCTGTGGCGCGACGGCAATCTCGCGCAGTTGTCGCACGATCACAGCTACGTGCAGGAACTGATCTCGCAGGGCGCGATCACCGTGGACCAGGCCCGCACCCATCCGCACCGCAACGTGGTGACCCAGGCGCTGGGCGTGACCGACCCGCAGAACCTCAACGTCGAAACCCTGGCGGGCGAACTGCGGCCAGGCATGCAACTGCTGCTGTGCAGCGACGGGCTGACCGAGGAAGTGGACGACGGCAACATCTCGCAGGTGCTGGGCCACACCGAATGCAGCGCCCAGGAGTGCGTGGACGGACTGGTCGCCGCGGCGCTCGACGGCGGCGGCTCGGACAACATCACCGTGGTGCTGGTGCGCCGGCACTGAAATCGGCGCGGGGCCCGCACACCCTGCGCGGGCACGATCACACCGCTTCGAATCCGGCGCCGCTCAGCCCTGACAGCGCGGCAGCGCCTGCTTCAGCGCCGGGTCGCCCTTCACTTCGCAGCGCCAATCGACGATGCCCGCATCGCCGTTCACCTGCGGCTTCAGGCGGATCTCGCTGCCGGCGGCGAAGGCATCGTCCAGCACGATGATCACCTGCCCCTGCGCGCCGATCGTCACCGAACGCACCGCACCTCCGCGCATCTCTGCCGGCAGCGGCAGGCCGGCTTCGTCGGCGCTCTGCGGCCAGCGGCCATTGGTCTGGTAGTACTCGGTCAGCGATACGCGGAACATCGTCGCCCGCTGCACGGCATCGGTGAGCAGCGCGCGGCGGTCCATCTCGCGCGCCTGCGCGTCCATCCCGCTGCGCGCCTTGTCCACGCTGCGCTGCAGCGATGCCTCGACTTCCGCGGCGATGCTCTGCGCCTCGCCGCGCGCCTGCGCCAGATCGGGTGCGACCTTGACGCGGTCGGCGTCGCGCTCGGCGGCATCCACCCGCGCCGCCTCGGCTTCGCGCGGCTTGACCACGAACTGGTCGTAACCCAGCAGGGCCAGAAAACCGCCGACGAGGACGGCGACGAGCGTCAGGGCGAACTGTTTCATGCGAAAGGTTTCGTCAGTGAGAGAGGGCGCAGCGCCTGCACGAGGATAGTCGATTCCATCCTGCACCGCCGACAGCGGACCGTTCGCTCAGATCCGCGAGCAGGTCCACGACACCATGCGACCGTCGCGGTACGGCATCACGCCGTGGAAGCCGCGCGGATCGTCGTCGAACACCAGCGGCAGGAAGTGGCGGTCGCCGTCCCACAGCGGCAACTCGAGGATGCGCGAGACCGGCACCCATTCCAGCGTGCCCTCGGGATTGGTCGCGAACGGCACGCCGCGGAAACGCGTGATCAGGAACACGAATCCCAGCCAGTCCTCGCCGTGCTTGCCGAAGCCGGGCCAGCTGATGGTGCCGCGCAGCGCGAGTTCATCGCATTCGATGCCGGCCTCCTCGAAGATCTCGCGGCGCATGCCGGTGACCACGTCTTCGTCGGGTTCGATCTTGCCGCCGAGACCGTTGTATTTGCCCAGGTGCTGATCGTCCTGGCGCGCATTGCGGTGGATCAGCAGCACCTGTTCGCGATCGGGCGACAGCACGTAGCCGAGCGTGGCGACGATGGGGGTATAGGGCATGACGACATCCTGTGCGAAGCCGGGATTATAGGCTGTGCCCCGGCGCACCGGTTCGCGGCGCTCAGGCCGCCCGCGCCGTCGACAACCGTCGCAGCATCGACTTCAGCGCAAGCGCCTTCACCGGCTTCGGCAACAGGCCGAGCCCGTGTTCGAACGCGATGCGGCGCACGTCGCCGCTGTCGTCGGCGCTGAGGATGAGCGTCGGTCGCGCGCCGAAACGCGCCGCCAGCCGCGCCTGCAATGCCACGCCGGTGTCGCCATCGTCCAGGTGGTAATCGAACAACCACAGCGCCGGTGTCGCGCCGCCGGCGAGCAGCGCTTCGGCGGCGGCGCCATCCGCGAACGCATCGACCCGGCACTGCCAGCCTTCGAGAATGCCGCGCAGCGCGGCCAGCGCTTGCGGGTCGTTGTCGACGATCAGCACGCGCAGACCGTCGAGCCCACCGGCCGCGGCGGGCACGCTGTCCTGCCGCGACGGCGCGACCCGTGGCAGGGTCAGCGCGAACGCGGTGCCGCGCCCCATGCGGCTGCGCAGTCGCAACGGCGCGTCGAGCAGACGCGCGATGCGGTCGGCGATCGCCAGACCGAGGCCCAGCCCCTGCCCCGCGACGCCTTCGCCGCGGCGGAATTCCTCGAAGATCGCGCGCTGCTGCGACACCGGGATGCCCGGCCCGGTGTCGTGCACTTCGATCCGCAACTGCCCGGCCGCATGGCGCACGCCGATCAGCACGCCGCCGCGTTCGGTGTAGCGCACCGCGTTGGCGAGGAAGTTCTGCAACACCCGGCGCAACAATTGCGGATCGGTATGCACCCAGGCGCGGGTGGCGCGGTGGCGGAAGCGCAGGCCGCGCTCGGCGGCGAGCGCGCGGAACTCCGACGCCAGCGGCTCCAGCACGTCGGCCAGCGGAAACGCGCGCGGCTGCGGCACCAGACCGCCGGCTTCGAGCCGCGACATGTCGAGCAGGCCGGCGAGCAGATCGCCGGTGGAATCGAGCGCGCCGCGGATCTGCTGCGCGGTGCCGCGCTGCGCGTCGGCCGGCAGTTGCTCGATCAGCGCATCGGTGAACAACTGCGCCGCGTGCAGCGGCTGCAGCAGATCGTGGCCGATGGCGGCGAGAAAGCGGCTCTTGGCGTCGTTGGCGCGTTCGGCGTCGGCGCGCGCCTGATCCAGTCGCGCGGTGCGGTCCGCAACGCGCTGCTCCAGGGTCTCGTTGCTGCGGATGAGTTCGGCCTCGGCCCGGCGGAACGCGGTGACGTCGGTGAAGGTGGCGACGAATCCGCCACCGGGCATCGGGTTGCCGCGGATTTCGACCACCGCCTGATCGGGAAAGATGCGTTCGCTGACGTAGGGCGTGCCGGCCTGCATGTGGCGCACGCGCTTGTCGACTTCTTCCTCGATCGAATACGCGTTCCAGCCCTGGCGCAGGTTGTAGCGCACCAGATCCGCGACCGGCACGCCGACGCGCAGCAGCGATTCGGGATAGCCGAACAATTCGGCATAGCGCCGGTTCCAGGCCACCAGCCGCAGTTCGCGGTCGACGACGCTGATGCCCTGGCTCATGTTCTCCAGCGCGGCCTCCAGCAGGCGCTGGTTGAAGCGCAGATCCTGCGAGGCTTCGCCGACGATCGCGGCCACGGTGTCGAAATCGCGGCCGGCCTCGCGGCGCGCGGCATCGAGCAGCAATCGCGCCGAGGCCGATCCCAGCACCGCCGCGAGTTCGCGCTCCAACCGGGCTTCCTGCAGCGCGGGCACGGCGCCGGAAGCCGGCGCGCCGAGCAGCGCGGCTTCGACCGTCTCGCGCGGCAGGAAGCGGCGACCGGCTTCGCGCAGCGTATCGAGCGCCAGCCCGCGCGCACCGGCGCGACGCGGCCCCGCCTGCCACCAGGCCGCGCCCCAGCTGGAGACGATCCAGGTGGTGACCACGCCGGCGAACAGGCTCATCACCACCGCGCGGCCCAGCCGGCTCCAGCCGGTCAGGCCGAAGAACGCATCCGGCGCGAACAGCGACCAGCCACCGGGACCTTCGCGCAGCCAGCGCGTGTCGAGACCACGCGCCTCCACCAGCGCCGGGACCAGCAGCAGCCACATCCACAGGCCCACCGCGGCGGCGATGCCCAGCAGCACCGCGCGCGGCGGCGTCTGCGGGCGCCACAGCGCGAAGCCCAGCGCCGGCGCCAGCGCGGCCAGCGCCGAGAACGACAGCGCGCCGACATCGGCCAGAGCATCGTTGCCGGCGATCAACCGGCTGTAACCCCAGGCCAGCAGCACGATCGCGAGGATGCCGATGCGCCGCTGCATCAGCACCGCGCGGCGCAGGTCAGGCTGCTCGGACGCGGTGGCGGGCGTCGGTCGTCGCGGTGCCCACACGCCGCGCAACCACAGCGGCGTGAGCCAGTGATTGCCGATCATCAGACTCAGCGTGAGCGTACTGACGATGACCATGCCGGTGCCCGCGCTGAGCCCGCCGAGGAACGCGAGCAGCGCCAGACCTTCCTGCCCCTGCGACAGCGGCAGCGCCAGCACGTACAGATCCGAAGGCACGCCCTGCGCACCGAGCAGCGCATCGCCCGCGCGCGCCAACGGCAACACCGGCAGCGCGATCAGCAGCAGATATACCGGAAACAGCCAGCGCGCGCGCAGCACGTGTCGCTCGTCGCGGCATTCGACCGCGCCGACGTGGAACTGGTGCGGCAGCGTGAACATCGCCAGCACACCGAGCAACACCAGCGGCGCGAACCCGGACAGGTCGCCGGCCTGCGGGCGCAGCAGTTCCGCCGCCGACGGCGCCGACGGCAGCGAGAACGCGAACAGCCCGATCGCGAGCATCGCGCCGAGTTTCAGCAGCGCCTCGAAGGCCATCGCCAGGATCAGGCCGCGGTTGTGTTCCGCGGCGCTGGCGCTGCGGGTGCCGAACAGCATCGCGAACGCCGCCATCGCCAGCGCGACGTAGAGCGCGCTGTCCTGCCAGGCCGGCACCTGCCCGGCATCGCCGCGCACCAGCAGCGCGAAGCTCATCGCCACCGCCTTCAGCTGCAGCGCGATGTACGGGACGATGCCGAGCACGGCGACGAAGGTAATGGCCGCGGCCAGCCAGCCGTCCTGGCCGAGCCGGCTGGCCACGTAGTCGGCGATGGAGGTGCTGTTGCTTTCGCGCACCTGACGCACCAGGCGCATGAGCAGACCGATGCCGAAGACGTAGAGCAGGATGGTGCCGACGAAGGTCGGCGGCAGCGGCCAACCATAGCGCGCGGCCTGGGTGACGGTGCCGAAGAAGGTCCACGAGGTGCAGTAGACCGCGAGCGACAACGCGTAGATCTCGGGCCAGCGGCGGGCGAAGGTCTGCGGTCGGCGTTCGCCGTAGACCGCGACCGCGAACATGACGCCGAGCCACAGCAACGCGGCCAGCAGGACGCCGCCTGCCGTCAGCATGGCGCGGAAGCCCTCGGTGCGTTCGCGGCTGTCACGTCACTCTGAAGATCGCTCGGGATGACGGCGGAGCATAACGCACCGGATGCCGACGAGGCCCGGGCGCTCCCGCAAAAAAAAGCGGCGGACTCGCGTCCGCCGCCATGATGCATCCCGCCGGGACGTGTCTCGTCAGAAGTCGTAGCGCGCGCTGAGCGAGATCTGGCGCGGCGCGCCGTAGAAACCGGTGAACACGCCGAGCGCCGACACCAGGTTGTAGCCGGTGGTCAGGTATTCCTTGTCGGTGAGGTTGCTGCCCTGCAGCGAGAAGGTCCAGGCATCGTTGTACTTCCAGATGACGCCGGCGTTGACCAGACCGTAACCGTCCTGGGTGATCGGGGTGGCGGTCGCACCGGTGACCGGATCGCGGACCACTTCGGTGGTCGCGACCACGTCGCTCTGGTAGGTGTAGCCCAGACGCGCCGAGAGGCTGCCCATGGCGCCCAGATCGGTGCGGTATTCGACGTTCACCGCGCCCGAGAATTCCGGCGCGTTGGTGAATTCCTGCTGGTCGGAAATGTCGACGTTCTTGAACATGTACTCGTCGTACTTCGCATCCAGCCACGCCAGGTTGCCGCTGACCAGCCAGTTCGCGGTCGGCAGCCACTGGTACTCGACTTCGAGGCCGTTGACCGTGCCCTGACCGGCGTTGGTGAAATCGCCGAAGAACGCGTCGTCGGTGCCGTCGCCGTTGCTGTCGTAGGCGGTGAACACCGACAGCTGGATGTCCTTGTACTTGTTGTGGAACGCGGACACGTTCAGGAACAGGCGCTGATCGAGCAGCGACATCTTGGTGCCGACCTCGAAGCTGTCGACCTGCTCGTCGTCGAAGGGCTCTGCGGAGCGCGGCACCGCCACGGCCTGGGCGCGGATGTTGTAGCCGCCCGACTTGAAGCCGCGGGTGGCAAGACCGTAGACCATGATGTCGTCGTTGACCTGATAGTCCAGCGAGACCTTCGGCGAGCTGTTCTTGAAGTTGATGGTCTTGTCGAAGTTCGCGGCGATCGGGGCGACCGGGCGCAGCGTGGTGTAGGTGGCGTCGGTGTAGAAGCGGTTCAGCACCACCGCATGCTTGTCTTCGTCGGTGTAGCGCGCGCCGACGTCGAGCTTGAGGCGATCGGTCAGGTCGAAGGTCCAGTCGGCGTAGACCGCGACGCTTTCGGTGAAGACATCGCCCTGGGTGTCGCCGAACAGCAGGTTGAAGAAGTTGTTCAGCACCTGGCCGCCGGCGCGACCGTCGAACTTGTACACGCCGAACACGCCGCGGGCGCGACCGCCGCCGTCGTAGTTGGCCTGGACTTCGTGCGAGGTCTGCTGGTCGCTGTAGAACGCCTTCACGTCGGCGATCTTGTTCGGCAGGGTATCGAAGTCGATGTTGGTTTCGGTGTCGGATTCGCGCCGCGCGACCACGTACTTGAACGCCCAGCTGTCGTTCGGGCGCCAGTTGACCGTGGCCGACACGCCCTTCAACTCGGTATTGTTGATATTGGGCATGCCGTTGCGCACGTCGTAGCGGTCGGACAGCGGCTGCACGCCCGGGGCGAAGCGGTTCGGCGCCAGCATCTGCGCCGCGCGCACGCCGGACTTGTCGTCGACCCAGTCGAACGCGAACTGCACGTCGAAGTCGTCCTGCGAATAGGCGCCGAGATTCAGGCGCACCGCGTTGATTTCCTTGTCGCTGACCTGCTGGTCGGTGTTGATGTTCTCGCCGAAACCATCGCGATTGAGGCTGGCTACCGCGATGCGACCGCGCAGGCCGCTGTCCTCGCCGAACAGCGAGCCGCCGATCGCGGCCTTCACGTCGAGCTGGTTGTAGTTGCCGACGGTCACCGAGGCGAAGCCGTCGATGGTTTCCGGCAGCGGCTTGGAGACGTACTTGATGGCGCCGCCGATGGTGTTCTTGCCGTACAGCGTGCCCTGCGGGCCGCGCAGCACTTCGACCCGGCCGACGTCGAACACGTCGAGCAGCGCGCCCTGCGGACGGGCGATGTACACGTCGTCGAGATAGATGCCCACGCCCGGGTCCACGCCCCACAGCGGATCGGACTGGCCGACGCCGCGGATGTAGGCGGTGACGGTGCTGCTGGAGCCGCGCGCGGCGTAGATGGTGAGGTTCGGCACCTGGCCGTCGAGATCGCTCAGATCCTCGACATTGAGCTTGTCCAGCGCGTCCGGCGTGAAGGCGGTGACCGCGACCGGCACGTCCTGGATGGTTTCCTCGCGCTTGCGGGCGGTGACCGTGATCGTTTCGAGTGCGCCCTGATCCGCCTCGGCACCGCCGGACGCGTCCTGGGCGTAGGCCGCCGGTGCGCACAGGCCGAGCGCGATCGCCAGGCTGAGACTGCTGTGCTTCACGGCGGCGCGACGGAACGCGGAGGGAAGGAGAATGGAGGCGGTATGGGTGCGACGCATCGATCGGGTCCTCGGAAGGATGAAGCTCGGGGATGAAGCTCGGATTGGGGTGTTGCGCGACGGCAAGGCAGCTCGGCGCTCGGCGACCGGCAGGCGAAGGCCACGTTGCGGCAAGCCTAGGCAGCGCGACCTGCGCGGGCACTTGTACCTTCGGACAATGGGCCCGGACGCGACGGCTGCGGACACTGCCGGCCACGGGTCGCACGCCGCTGCGTCCGGCTTCGCGGGCATGCGTATGCCCGCCCCATGCACTTTCCGGCGTCCCTCCATGTCCTTTCTGATCGTCCTGGCCGCGCTCTGCTTCCTGATGTTCGTGGCCTACCGCGGCTACAGCGTCATTCTCTTCGCCCCGATCGCCGCGCTCGGCGCGGTGTTGCTGACCGATCCGTCGCTGGTGGCGCCGATGTTCACCGGCCTGTTCATGGACAAGATGGTCGGGTTCCTGAAGCTGTATTTCCCGGTATTCCTGCTCGGCGCGATCTTCGGCAAGCTGATCGAGCTGTCGGGTTTCTCCAAATCGATCGTCAAGGCGGTGATCGGATTGCTCGGCACCGAACGCGCGATGCTGTCGATCGTCGCGGTCTGCGCGGTGCTGACCTACGGCGGCGTGTCGCTGTTCGTGGTGGTGTTCGCGGTCTACCCCTTCGCCGCGGAACTCTTCCGCCAGGGCGACATCCCCAAGCGACTGATCCCGGGCACCATCGCGCTCGGCGCGTTCACCTTCACCATGGACGCGCTGCCGGGCACACCGCAGATCCAGAACATCATCCCGACCTCGTTCTTCGGCACCACCACCTGGGCCGCGCCCTGGCTCGGCACGATCGGCGCGGTGTTCATCCTGATCGTGGGCATCACCTATCTGGAATGGCGCAGGCGCGCGGCGAAGCGCAACGGCGAAGGCTACGGCGACCCCGCGACCCTGCTCAACGAGCCGGCCGCGTTCGCCGAGAGCCGGCTCGCGCATCCGCTGCTGGCGCTGACCCCGCTGGTGCTGGTGGGCGTGGTCAACAAATTGCTGACGCTGTGGATTCCGGTGGTCTACGGCACCAGCCACGAATTCGTGCCGGCGGTGATCGGCAAGGCCGCGCCGGTGGTGCAGGAAGTCTCCAAGGTCGCGGCGATCTGGGCGGTGCAGGGCGCGCTGCTGGTCGGCATCGCCAGCGTGCTCGCGCTGGCGTGGAAGCCGGTGACCGCGCAGTTCGCCGAAGGCGCGAAGAACGCCATCGGCGGCGCGATGCTGGCGGCGATGAACACCGCTTCGGAGTATGGTTTTGGCGCGGTCATCGCCGCCCTGCCCGGCTTCCTGGTCGTCGCGAACGCGCTCGGCTCGATCCCCAATCCGCTGATCAACGAAGCGATCACCGTGACCTCGCTGGCCGGCATCACCGGTTCGGCCTCCGGCGGCATGAGCATCGCGCTCGCGGCGATGGCCGAGACTTTCATCGCGAACGCCAACGCCGCGAACATTCCGATGGACGTGCTGCACCGGGTGGCGTCGATGGCGTCGGGCGGCATGGACACGCTGCCGCACAACGGCGCGGTGATCACCCTGCTCGCGGTCACCGGCCTGACCCATCGCCAGGCCTACAAGGACATCTTCGCCATCACCCTGATCAAGACCGCCGCGGTGTTCGTGATCATCGGCGCGTTCTACGCGACCGGGCTGGTGTGAGCCCCGGCACCCCATGCCGGCACCCCATGTAGGAGGGCCTTCAGGCCCGAGCCTTTTTTCGATCTGAAAAGCCCAAGAGCTCGGGCCTGAAGGCCCTCCTACGGGAGGATGCCTCACCGGGCAGCGCCACCCCGCATAATTTCCAGCATCCGCCCCCACTTCCCGGACACTACGCCATGGCCGACCGTTTCCTCGCGTCCCGCACCGCCCTCGTCACCGGCAGCACCTCCGGCATCGGTCTGGCCATCGCCTGCGGTCTGGCCGCCGCGGGCGCGAAGATTGCGATCAACGGTCTCGGCTCCCCGGAGCAGATCGACGCCGCACTGCAGGCCGTGCGCGACGCCGGGGCCGCCGACGTGCGCCACTTCGGCGCCGACCTGCGCGACCCGGAGCAGATCGAAGCGATGATGGCCGCGATCGACGCGTGGTCGCCGCTCGACGTGCTGGTGAACAACGCCGGCATCCAGCATGCGGTGCCGCTGGCCGAGATGCCGACGCAGAAGTGGAACGACATCCTCGCGATCAATCTCAGCTCGGCGTTCCACAGCATGCGTCTGGCGATGCCGGGCATGGCCGCGCGCGGCTACGGCCGGGTGGTCAACATCGCGTCGGTGCACGGGCTGGTGGCGTCGGTCAACAAGGCGCCGTACGTGGCGAGCAAATTCGGCATCGTCGGCCTGAGCAAGGTCGCGGCGCTGGAATACGCCGCCGCCGGCACCCGCGACAGCGGCGGCATCACGGTCAACTGCATCTGCCCGGGCTGGGTGGAGACGGCGCTGATCGAGCCGCAGATCGAAGCCCGCCGGCACGCGCTCGGCAACCCCGGCGCCACCCGCGACGACGGCGTGCGCGCGCTGTTGTCGGAAAAGCAGCCGAGCCTGCGCATGTCCCTGCCCGAAGACATCGCCTCGATGGTGCTGTGGCTGTGCCGCCGCGAAGCGCACAACGTCACCGGCGCCTCGTTTCCGATCGACGGCGGCTGGACCGCGCAGTAAGCGGCTTGGCGCCGCCACACCGCGCGCATTCACGCATATCCACGTGGAGAAACGCTTCGCGCACGCACTGCCACGTTAAAAATTCGTGATTCATCCGAATCGCGCAAATCACAACCGTGACAGGATTCGCGCCTCCGCATTCGCCGTCATGGATCGCGTCGGCTGCTGTGGCAAGCTGGCTCGGGGATTCGGAATCGCTTCATCTTCGCGCCTGCCGGCCAGCCACGCTCCGGAGTCATCGCCATGCCCAGACCGACGCTTACCGTGTCCCGACGCCGCAAGCTGTTCGCGGAGATCGCCCGCCGCAACGGCATCGTCGGCCGTCTCCGTTTCCAGCCGCTGCGATTGCTGCAGCCCGAACCGGCCCCCGAAATCGCGGAGGTCGTCGAGCAGGCGCCGACCGGCACCGCGCGCACGCCGATCATGGCCGGCCCCGGCACCGCGCAGATCTCGCGTCCGCGCCTGCTGACACTGCAGCGCGCGCCGTTCGCGGTCCGGGTGCTGAACCATCTCACGACCGGCGCCACGACCGCTTCGGTCGCCGAATTCAACGCGCTCGGCGCGAACGACCTCGCGCGGCTGACCGCCTTCGTCGACCGCCAGCTCAACCCCACCGCCATCGACGACAGCGCGCTGACCGCGCGGCTCAACGGCGCCGGCTACACCACGCTGGACAAATCCCTGACCCAGCTGTGGGCCGATCACCGCCTCGTCACCACCGACAGTTCCGCGCCCGCGCGCGAAACCCAGCGCGCGGCGCTGGTGCGCGCGGTGCATTCGCGCCGGCAACTGCAGGAAACGATGGTCGATTTCTGGCAGAACCACTTCAACGTCGCGATTTCCAATTCGTCCGCGCAGCCGGTGTACGCGCACTACAACCGCGACGTGATCCGCGCGAACGTCTTCGGCAATTTCCGCACGATGCTCGAAGCGGTGGCGCAGAGCACGGCGATGCTCTACTACCTCAACAACGCCAGCAATTCGCGCTCCGGCCCCAACGAGAACTACGCTCGCGAACTGCTGGAACTGCACACGTTCGGCGCCGAGAACTATCTCGGGTTCGTGAATCCGTTCCAGGTGCCGCCCTGCCCCGAAGATCCGAACTATCCGATCGGCTACACCGACCTCGACGTGTACGACACCGCTGCAGCGTTCACCGGATGGACGGTGAAGAACGGCGGCAACGGCTTCCCGGCCGAGAACGACGGCACCTTCGCCTATCGGCAGGCGATGCACGATGCCGGGCCCAAACTGGCGCTGGGCATGTACATCAATCCGGAACAGCCGGCGATGAAGGACGGCCGCGACATTCTCGACCGCCTCGCCACGCATCCGCGTGTAGCCAAGTACATCTGCAAGAAACTGATCCGCCGTTTCGTCTCGGATACGCCGCCGCAATCGCTGATCGACAGCGCCGCCGCGATCTTCCGCAGCAACTGGCAGCAGCCGAACCAGATCGCGCTGACCCTGCGTCACATCCTGCTGTCGGATGCCTTCATCCACGGCTGGGGCATGAAGAACCGGCGTCCGTTCGAGCTGATGGCCGCCGCGCTGCGCGTCTGCGGCAGCGACTGGACGATCAAGGGCATCAGCGAGAGCCGCAGCAACGATTTCATGAGCCGGCTCGGCACCACCGGCCATGCGCCCTACGACTGGGCCGCGCCGAACGGATATCCGGATGTCGGCGTCACCTGGTCGGGTTCGAACAACATGGTCAGCACGTGGCGGATGCTCAGCTGGCTGACAGAAGCGCAGGATACGGATACCGCGCTCACGCCGCTGCTGCCGATCCTCGCGCTCAGCCGCGCCGAAGTGCCGGTGTGGACCGCGAACAATCTGGTCGATTACTGGTGCCGGCGGATCCTGGGCTACCTCCCGGTCGCATCGCGGCGGCAGGTGCTGGTGGCGTTCATGGCCCAGAACGGCGACCCCGCGACCTACGTGATCACCGATACCGACACTTCGGCCACCACCGATCTGAAACGTCATTACAACCAGCAGCGTCTGCGCAGCCTGGTGTCGATGATCCTGATGTCCCCCGAATTCATGAGCCGCTGAGGAGATCCCATGAAGACCTCTGACTCGAATGGGCACGGCCTCGATCGGCGCGAATTCCTCAAGGGCTGCGGCGCGGGTGCGGCGATCGCCGCGGCCGGCCCGACCCTGCTGTTCTCGCAGGAAGCGCATGCCGCCGAAAATCCCTTCGACACCGTGGTCGTCGTGTTCCTGCGCGGCGGCATCGACGGTCTGAACCTGGTGCCGCCGGTCTCCGGCAACGATCGCGGCTTCTACGAGGAGGCGCGGCCGACCCTGCGCATTCCGGTCAGCGGCGATCCCAGCGCACTGCCGCTCACGCTCGCCAACGGCACCGCCACCGGCTTCGGCCTGCATCCGTCGGCGGTCGGCCTGCACGAGATCTGGAATCTCGGCAAGCTGGCGATCGTGCAGTGCTGCGGCATGCCCACCGTGGTCACGCGCAGCCATTTCGATGCGCAGGCCTATCTCGACCTCGGCACGCCGGGCAACCTCAACGTCGCGACCGGATGGATGACGCGCGCGTGGGACACCCGGCCCGCCGGCGGCATCGGCGGCACGATGCCGCTGCTGGCGGTGGCCAGCCGGCAGCCCGCCAATCTGCGCGGCTCCACCGAAGCGCTGTCGATGCCCAGCCCGGGCGATTTCTCGCTCAGCTCGGGCGCACCGCAATGGCGGGCCTATCGCAGCGGCATGCCGGTCGGCACCCGGGGGGTCACCGAAACCATGGCCAGCCTGTGGGCCGGCCAGAGCGGCGTCGAAATCGCCGGGCTGCGCGCCGACGCGTCGATGCAGCTGATCGCGCAGCAGGGCTACACCAGCACCCTGCCCACGGCACCGGTGGCCTGGCCGACCAGCACCTTCGCGCGCCAGCTGTGGACCGTGGCGCAATCGATCCGATTCAACCTCGGCCTGCGTTACGCCGCGATCGACCTCGGCGGCTGGGACACCCACGAAAACCAGGGCACCACCGGCACCAGTTTCTACTCGAACAAGATCACCGAACTCTCGCAGGGACTCGCCGCGTTCTTCAACGAATTGAACGCCACCGGCGAGATGGGCCGCGTGACCGTGATCGTGCAGTCGGAATTCGGTCGCCGCGTGCGCCAGAACGGCAGCGGCGGCACCGACCACGGTTACGGCAATCCGCTGCTGGTGATGGGCGGCCCGGTCAACGGACGCCGGCTCTACGGCCAGTGGCTCGGCCTGAATCCGGAAACCCTGTCGCCCTATTTCGGCGATATCCCGGTGACCACCGATTTCCGCCGTGTCTTCAGCGAGCTGGTCATCCGGCGCATGGGCAACAACCGGCTTGGCGACGTGTTCCCGGGCTACACCGGATATTCGCCGCTGGGTGTGTTCCAGGGCAGCGATTTGGTGCCGCAGTACGTAGCGACCGCATCGCAGCCGATGACCGCGCGCCTGCCCGATCACCCGCAGCCCGCCTACGGCAGTTCGCTGGAAACCTCGCGGGCGCTCCGCGCCCGCGAACGCGACCGGCAGCACTGGATCCGGCGCCTGTTGGCGGCGCTGGGACTATCCTGAGGCCTTCGGCGAACGTGCGGAAACGCGCAGACGCCGCAGAGGCATCGCCATCATCGCGGATCGCGCCATGTATCGCGGTTCGCAACCGGTTCCGCGGGCCTGCGTCTGCGGAATCGCACTTCCGGTGCGCTGATCCGCACTGGACCCGTCGCGACTTGGAGCCCCCATGCCCAGACCGATCTCGAAGCCTCTCCGTGGTCTCCGCAAGACCGTCTACGCCACCATCGCGAAGCGTCATGGCATCCGCGGCGCGCTGCGCTTCCAGTCCGCGCCGCCGCGCGCGCCGGAAGAAGCGGTGCCGGATGACATCGCAACCGGCTTACCATCGATCACGGCGCCCGGCACTTCGCGGCTCTCGCGCGGGGCGCTGCTCACGCTGCAGCGCGCGCCGTTCGCGGTGCGGGCGCTCAACCATCTGACCTTCGGTGCGACCCCGGCGCTGATCGCGCAGTTCAACGCCCTGGGCGCGAATGACTCCGCGCGGCTCACGGCCTTCGTCGACCAGCAGCTCAATCCCGCCGCCATCGACGACAGCGCGCTCGATGCCCGCCTCGCCAGCGCCGGTTACACCACCCTCGGCAAAAGCCTGACCCAGCTGTGGGCCGATCACGTCGCCCCGGATCCCGCCTACGACGTACGCATGCGCCCGGCCTGGGAAGTGCAGCGCGGCGCGCTCGCGCGCGCGGTGCATTCGAAGCGCCAGCTGCAGGAAGTGATGGTCGGGCACTGGCACAACCACTTCAACGTGACCGTGAGCGACTATTCCGCCGGTCCGGTCTACGTGCATTACCACCGCGACGTGATCCGCGCGAACGCGCTGGGCAATTTCCGCACGATGCTGGAAGCCGTCGCCCAGAGCGCGGCGATGATGTATTACCTCGACAACGCCTCCAACACGCGTTCGGGACCGAACGAGAACTTCGCGCGCGAGCTGCTGGAACTGCACACCTTCGGCGCCGAGAACTATCTGGGCTTCATGGACCCGTTCCAGGTGCCGCCATGTCCGGAGGACCCGAGCTATCCGCTCGGCTACACCGATGTGGATGTCTACGAAACCGCCGCCGCGTTCACCGGCTGGTCGATCCGCGACGGCCACTGGCAGTTCCCGACCGAGGACGACGGCACCTTCGTCTATCGCCAGGCCTGGCACGATGCCGGCCCGAAATTCGTGCTCGGCAAATTCCTCAATCCGGAACAGCCGGCGATGAAGGACGGCCGCGACATCCTCGACCGCGTCGCCAGCCATCCGCGCGTGGCCAAGTTCATCTGCAAGAAACTCATCCGCCGCTTCGTGTCGGATACGCCGCCGCAGTCGCTGATCGACAGCGCCGCCGCGATCTTCCGCGCCAACTGGCAGCAGCCGAACCAGATCGCGCTGACCCTGCGCCACATCCTGTTGTCGACCGCCTTCATCCACAGTTGGGGCACCAAGAACCGCCGGCCGTTCGAACTCGCCGCCGCGGCGCTGCGCAGCATGGATTCGGACTGGACGCCGCGGGTCGGCGACGCCAAGAGCGACGAGATGTTCTGGCGCATGAGTTTCACCGGACACATGCCCTACGAATGGCCGTCACCGAACGGCTATCCGGACGTGGGCCTCGCCTGGTCCGGATCGAACAGTTACGCCATGACCTGGAAACTGCTGAACTGGATCACCGAAACCGCCGACGGCACGACGCCGATGGCGCCGATCCTCGCGACCACGCGCAGCGGCGTGACCAATTGGACCGCCAACAATCTCGTCGACTTCTGGTGCCAGCGCATCCTCGGCTATCTGCCCGCGGCGTCGCGTCGGCAGACGCTGGTGGCGTTCATGGCGCAGAACGGCGATCCGGCCACTTACGTCATCACCGACACCGACACCTGGGCCGCGAGCGATCCGAAGCGGCACTACAACCAGCAGCGACTGCGCAGCCTGGTCTCGCTGATCCTGATGTCGCCCGAATTCATGAGTCGCTGAGGACACCGCCATGACCCATTCCAGACTCGATCGGCGCGAATTCCTCAAGGGCTGCTGCGCCACCGCCGCCATCGGCGCGGCCGGACCCAGCCTGCTGTTCTCGCAGGAAGCGCAGGCCGCGGTGAACAGTTACGACACCGTGGTGCTGGTGTTCCTGCGCGGCGGCATGGACGGGCTGAACCTGGTGCCGCCGCTCGCGGGCAACGATCGCGGGCATTACGAAGAAGCGCGGCCATCGCTGAACATCGCCGCCAGCGGCGCCTACGGCGCGCTGCCACTGACGCTCGCCAACGGCACCGCCACCGGCTTCGGCCTGCATCCCTCGGCCACCGGTCTGCGCGACATCTGGGACGCCGGCAAACTCGCCATCGTCCACAGCTGCGGCATGCCGACGGTGGTCACCCGCAGCCATTTCGACGCCCAGCTGTTCCTCGACCTCGGCACGCCCGGCAATCAGGGCGCCGGCACCGGCTGGATGACCCGCGCCTGGGCCACGCAGCCCGGCATCACCGGCACCGAGACCATGCCGCTGCTGGCGGTCTCCAACCGGCAACCGGCGAACCTGCTCGGCGCGACACAATCGCTGGCGATGCCCAGCCCCACCGACTTCTCGCTCAACAGCGGCGCCTGGCAATGGCAGCAGTTCCGCAGCGGCATGCCGGCCGGCACCAAGGGCTTGAACGAAACCCTGACCGGCCTGTGGAACGGCCAGACCGGCATCGAGCTGGGCGGCCTGCGCGCCGACAACGCGCTGCGGGTCATCGGTGCGCAGGGCTACACCTCGACCCTGCCCGCCGCCTGGCCGACCACCAACTTCGCGCGCCAGCTGTGGACGGTCGCGCAGTCGATCCGTTTCAACCTCGGCCTGCGCTTCGCCACGCTCGACCTGGGCGGCTGGGACAGCCACGACGGCCAGGGCACCGCAGGCAGCGGCTACCACCTGTTCCAGAACAAGATCGCGGAACTGTCGCAGGCGCTCACCGCGTTCTACAACGAGCTCAACGCCACCGGCGAAATGGGCCGCGTGACCGTGATCGTGCAGTCGGAATTCGGTCGCCGCGTGCGCCAGAACGGCAGCGGCGGCACCGATCACGGCTACGGCAATCCGCTGCTGGTCTTCGGCGGCCCGGTCAACGGCCGGCGTTTCTACGGCCAGTGGCTGGGCCTCGATCCGCAGGTGCTGTCGCCGTATTTCGGCGACATACCGGTCACCACCGATTTCCGGCGCGTGTTCTCGGAACTGTCGATCCGGCGCATGGGCAACAACAAGCTCGGCACCGTGTTCCCGGGCTATGCCGGCTACAGCCCGATGGGCATTTTCCAGGGCAGCGATCTCGTCCCGCAGTACACCGCGGCCGCGCCATCGCCGATGACCGCGCGCCTGCCCGCGAACCCGCAGCCGGCCTACGGCAGTTCGCTGGAAAGTTCGCGCGCGATCCGCGCCCGCGAACGCGATCGCGACCACTGGTTCCTGCGGATGCTGGCGGCGCTGGGGCTGAACTGAGCGGCGGACGGCGCGCTTACCGCGCGCCCGTCCATCCCAAACCGAGCGTGAATCCGCGCCCAGCCCCGGGTTCGAAGAAGCGGCCGTTGCCTTCGTTGACGATCACCGAGCCCGCATGGCGGCGGTCGAACAGATTGTCGATGCGCACGAAGGCATGCCAACCGCCTTCGCGCGCGCGCCAGCGTGCGCGCCAGGCGAAGCGCGTATTTCCGCCGGCGGCATCGGTGTTGCGGTCGTCCACCGCGATGTCGCCGACCGCGCGCGATTCCAGCGCGCTGGACCAGCGTCCGTCGCCCGAGCGCCATTCGAGTTTCGCGAACAGATCGCCGCGCGGAATGCCCGGCACGCGGTTGCCGGCCTCGACCTCGCGACGTTCGTTCTGGACCACGAACGCGAAGCCGTCGGCGAAACGCGCATCGATCCAGCTCGCGGCGACGGCATAGCGCCAGCGCGCGCCCAGCGCGCCGGAGGCGCCGAATTCGACACCCTCGCGCCGGGTCTCTCCGGCGTTCGCGAAACTGGCGCGACCGCCGCGGTTGAGCGCCGGCACGATTTCGTCGCGGCCGTCGATGCGATAGGCCGCGATCGAGGTTTCGCCCCACGCACCGCGCCAACGTGCGCCCAGCTCGAACGACTGCGTGCGCGATGCGCGCAGTGCGCGGTTGAAACCGGCGCTGCCGTCGGGGCGATACGCCATCTCGTTGAGCGTCGGCGTTTCGAAGCCGCCGCCGAGGCTGGCGTAGGCTTCGCCGCGCGCGAAGCTGCGCACCGTGCCGAGCGACCACGCGGACGCCGCGTCGCGGCGTCCACCGCTGTCGTCGCCGTTGGCGAGGAAGCGGTCGTCGCTGTCGAAGCGCAGACGCGAATGTCGCGCGCCGGCCAGCAGCGACCAGTCCTGCGCGAACCGCAGGTCACCGGAGAGCGCGAGATCGAGGCTGTCGAGGAGGTTGCGCTCGTCGCGACGCAGCCGGCCGCGCACGCCGAGCGCGAGGCCGACGAAGTTTTCGTAACCGCGGCGGATTTCGCCCAGTCGCGTCGCTTCGATCCCGATCGCGAAACCGCCGCGCGCGCCGCGCCAGCGCCGCCCGATGTCGATGCCGTCCGAATCGCGATGCAGATCGACGACGCCCCCGGCGCTGCCGGGCGCCGATTGCGCGGCCACCGGCACGGCGAGAAATTGCTCGATCCCGCGCCGCGTGCGATACGCCGAGACCCACCATTCGCCGCGCGCATCGTCGCGGCGCCAGCTCGCGCCGAGCTGATCCTCCTCGACGGTCTTGCGGGTATCGAACTGCAGGGCGACCGGATCGGTGCCGCCGGCGTCTCGCTCGAACGCCGCGCGGGTCAGGCCGAGCGGATCTTCGGCCAGCGGCTGGCGCAGGCCGTTGTAGATCACGCGCAGGCGCTGGTCGGCGCGCGGCGACCATTCGCCGATCGCATTGAACTGCCGTCGGCGCGCGGCGCCGTGCGCGCGCGCGCCGGCGGTCGCGAACGCGCTCGCCGACGCGCGCCAGCGCCAGGCGTCTTCGTTCTGGCCGCCATCGACGCGCAGACCGATCCGGCGGCTGTCGTCGTTCCCGGCCCAGAGATCGAACCCGACACCCGGCGGCGCATCGAGCACGCTCTCGCCGACGATCGCGCCACCGGCGGCGTTGCCGTACTGCAGCGCCATCGGCCCACGCAGCACCTCGATGCGATCGAGCGACGACAGCGGAAACGCCGCGGCCTGGCCCTGCCCGTCCGCGGCGCTGGCGGGAATGCCGTCGACGATCAGACGGATGCCGCGGATGCCGAAGGTCGAACGCGCGCCGAAGCCGCGCGACTGGATCTGCAGGTCCTGCGCGTAATTCTGTCGATCGAAGGCGGTGAAGCCAGGCACGCGCTGCAGCGCTTCGGAAAGATTCACCTGGCGCTGGCCATCGCGCAGGACATCGCCGCGCAGCACCGTGGCGGAACCGGGCAGCGCCTCCGGCGCGCGCGGCTGGCCGGCGACGCGGATGGTGTCGAGTTCGCGCGCATCGGCCGCGCGCGCATCGCCCGCGTTCGCTTCATCGCCGGCATCGGAACGCACCTGCGCCTGCGCATGCATCGCGAACAGGCAGGCCAGCGTGAGCAGACAGGTGCGCATGCGGTGGATTGTCACACGGGGCGCGATCGCGACGCGCGGCCGCGGATGCTGTTCGCATGGCTGCCGTCGGCATGTATGCCGCCTGCGCGGATGCAGCCTGTCCGGATTCCATGGTCTGGATTCCATGACCCGGAAACGACGATGCCCGCCATTCGCATGGCGGGCATCGGATGTCGCACGCGGCGTCCGCAGGGGACGCGCGCCGGCGGGGATCAGCCTTCGCCTTCCTCGACCGCCTTCATCGACAGGCGGATGCGGCCCTGCTTGTCGACTTCGAGCACCTTGACCTTGACGATATCGCCTTCCTTCAGCACGTCGCTGACCTTCTCGACGCGATCGTTGGAGATCTGCGACACGTGGACCAGACCGTCCTTGCCGGGGGAGATGGTGACGAACGCACCGAAGTCCATCAGCTTGGCGACCTTGCCCTCGTAGATGCGGCCCGGCTCGACGTCGGAAGTGATCTGCTCGATCCGCGACTTGGCGGCCTGACCCGCGGCGGCGCTGACCGACGCGATGGTGATCGTGCCGTCGTCCTGGATGTCGATCTGGGTGCCGGTTTCCTTGGTGATCGCCTGGATCACCGAACCGCCCTTGCCGATCACTTCGCGGATCTTGTCGGGGTGGATCTTGATGGTGATCAGACGCGGCGCGAACTCGGACAGCTCGGCGCGCGGCGCGGTCAGCGCGTGGGCCATCTCGCCGAGGATGTGCAGACGGCCCTGCTTGGCCTGCGCCAGCGCGACCTTCATGATCTCTTCGGTGATGCCCTGGATCTTGATGTCCATCTGCAGGGCGGACACGCCCTTGTCGGTGCCGGCGACCTTGAAGTCCATGTCGCCGAGATGGTCTTCGTCGCCGAGGATGTCGGACAGCACGACGAAGTCGTCGCCTTCCTTCACCAGGCCCATCGCGATGCCCGCGACCGGCGCCTTGATCGGCACGCCGGCATCCATCAGCGCCAGCGAGCTGCCGCAGACCGACGCCATCGAGGAGGAACCGTTCGACTCGGTGATTTCCGAAACCACGCGGATGGTGTACGGGAACGCTTCCATCGTCGGCATGACCGCGAGCACGCCGCGCTTGGCGAGACGGCCGTGGCCGATTTCGCGACGCTTCGGACCCATCATGCGGCCGGCTTCACCCACCGAATAGGGCGGGAAATTGTAATGGAACAGGAAGTGTTCCTTGTACTCGCCGGCGACCGCGTCGATCACCTGGCCGTCGCGGGCGGTGCCCAGCGTGACCGCGACGATCGCCTGGGTTTCGCCGCGGGTGAACAGCGACGAGCCGTGGACGCGCGGCAGCACCGTGACCTTCGAGGTGATCGGGCGGACGGTGTCGAGCGCGCGGCCGTCGATGCGGACCTTGGTGCTGAGCACCGAGTTGCGCATGGTCTGGTATTCGAGTTCGCCGAATTCCTTCGAGGCTTCGGCGGCGTTCCAGCCGTTGGCTTCGATCTGCGCGGCCAGCGAGGCCATCACGTCCTTCTTCAGCGCGGAGATCGCGTCGCGACGCTCCAGCTTGTCGCGGATCTGGAAGGCGCTGCCCAGGCGGTCGCCGATGGCGGCCTTGAGCGCGTCGATCAGGGCGGCGTTCTTCGCCGGCGGCTGCCAGTCCCACTTCGGCTTGCCGGCTTCGGCGACCAGTTCGTTGATCGCGTCGATCGCGACCTGCATCTGCTGGTGGCCGAAGACAACCGCGCCGAGCATGACGTCTTCCGACAGTTCCTTCGCTTCCGATTCGACCATCAGCACCGCCTGCTTGGTGCCGGCGACGACCAGTTCCAGGTCGCTGTCGAGCAGTTCGGTCGTGGTCGGATTGAGGAGGTACTGGCCGTTCTTGTAACCGACTTTCGCGGCGCCGATCGGGCCGTCGAAGGGCGCGCCGGTGAGGGCCACCGCGGCGGAGGCGCCGATCAGGGCGAGGATGTCGCCGTCGACTTCCGGATTCAGCGACATCACCGTCGCGATGATCTGGACTTCGTTCTTGAAATCTTCCGGGAACAGCGGACGGATCGGACGATCGATCAGGCGCGAGGTGAGGGTTTCCTTTTCGGTCGCACGTCCTTCGCGCTTGAAGAAGCCGCCCGGGATGCGGCCGCCGGCGTAGAACTTCTCCTGGTAGTCGACGGTGAGCGGGAAGAAATCCTGCCCCTCGCGTGCGGTCTTCGCGGCGACGGCGGTCACCAGCACCATGGTGCCTTCGGCCGATACCATCACAGCGCCGCCGGCCTGGCGGGCGATTTCACCGGTTTCGAGCACCACGGTGTGCTTGCCGTACTGGAAACGCTTGGTCACTTTTGCCACGTTGGAATGTCCTCGGAAAAACTAGACGTTGAACCGGTCGGGGCCCCTGCCCCGGACGGGTGGCCGCGCGGTGCGGCCGTGAAGCGGGGTGTTGCGGATTGCGATTGCGTGGAGCGATGCGTTCTGCGTTCGCGGGGCGGAACCGTCGTCGCGGACGGGATTCGCGTCCCCCAAACGCAACCGCGGCGCATTGCTGCGCCGCGGAGGGTCTGAAGCTTAGCGGCGCAGACCGAGCTTCTCGATCAGGGCCTTGTAACGCTCGGCATCCTTCCGGTGCAGGTAGTCGAGCAGGCTGCGACGGCGATTGACCATCTTCAGCAGGCCGCGACGGCTGTGGTGGTCCTGCTTGTGCGCCTTGAAGTGTTCGGTGAGCTGCGAGATGCGCGCCGAGAGCAGGGCGACCTGGACTTCCGGCGAACCGGTGTCGTTGGCGCTGCGCTTGTGCGCTTCGATGATCGGGGTGGAATCGATGGACATGATGACCTCTGACGCGTGAGCCGCAGGAACGTCGCCGGGGCCCCTTGGGCCTTCGCGCACCGCGGCATCCGCCTGGATGAAAGGGAAAAACGAAACTGTCCGGGGCATTCACGAAAACCGGCCCGGACAGCAGCGGAATTGTAGCCCCCTGCCCCCATCGGGACAAGCGTCGAGGCGGCCCACGGGTCGGGCGATCAGGGACCCGAGGCAGGAGGCTTCGGCGCGGCGCCGCTCGCCCGGCGCAGGGCCTGGGCCATGCCTTCGAGTTCGCCGCTGAGCGCGAGCCGCCATCCCTGCGACGTGCGGTTCAGGGTGACGACCTCCATCTGGGTCATGCGCACGCCCATCGCTTCGGCCGTCGCCCGGGTCACCAGATGCTGGCGGTCCGGGCCTTCGGGCACGGCGCCCAGGATCTGCTGCCCTTCCAGGCGGGCGCCGACACCACCCGACACGTTCCGCATGAAGCCGGCGAAGAACGCGCCATCGCTCATCTTCGCGAGATCCCCGCCGCGCTGGCCCTCGCCGAAGAACATGCCCGCCATCGCTTCGCCGACCGGCCCTTCGAGCATCGGCGCCATCATGTCGCGGAACTGCTTCAACGCCGCCGGATCGAAGGTCTCCGCAGCCGCCTGCCAGTCGCCGGCGCGCATCCGCGCGTAGGATTCGGCCGCGACCTGCTCCGCCGACATCTCGGGGGTCAGGTCGGCGGCGGCCAGCGGGCCGGCGAAGAGCAACACCAGCAGACCGGTCATGACGCGACACGGACGGTGCGGACATGTGCGCTGCGGGTGCGTGCGGTTCGACGGCATGACGGCGGATCTCCTTGAGGGTGGCGGCATCATGGCTCGGCGTCGCCATGACGCTGGAACACGCGCTGCGGCGACAGACTGCCGACGTCGTCGATGCGTCCCAGACCGCGGGCGCGGCCGCGCGGATCGAACACCGCGCACTCGCCGGGGGATTCATCGTTCAGATTCAGACGCTGGCCGTGTTCGAAACGGCGCATGGCGTCCTCGGTCAGATCGATCCGGCGATAACCGACCAGCCCGACTTCCAGAGGCAACAGGCAGGCGTCGAGGCAATGCGGATCGCGTTCGGCCAGCGCCTGCAGCGATTCCAGCGTCCACATCCGCGGATCGCGGAACGGGTCCACCCAGAGCCGGCGCAGTTCGGCGACATGCGCGCCGCAGCCGAGCAGTTCGCCGAGATCGCGGACGAGACTGCGCACGTAAGTGCCGGAGCCGCATTCCACATGCAGGCGCAATTGCGGCGCATCGCCATCGAGCAGGTCCTGCTCGGACAGCAGTTCGAAGGCATGGACATCGACCTGGCGCGCTTCGATCTCGATGGTCTCGCCGCGGCGGGCCTTGGCGTACAGCGGTTCGCCGCCGCGCTTGAGCGCCGAATAGATCGGCGGCACCTGCTGGATGCGACCGGTCAAACGGCGCAGTGCGGCATCGAGCGTGGCGATGTCGTAACGGCCGACCGGGCGCTCGCGCAGCGGCTGGCCTTCGGCATCGTCGGTATCGGTGACGATCCCCAGCCGCGCGACGGTGTCGTAGGCCTTGCGCGAGCCGAGCAGATTGCCGGCGATCTTGGTCGCCTCGCCGAAACAGATCGGCAGCAGACCGGTGGCGAGCGGATCGAGACTGCCGGTGTGTCCCGCCTTGTCGGCGCGGAACAGATGGCGCGCGCGCTGCAGCGCCTGGTTCGAGCTCAGCCCCTGCGGCTTGTCGAGCAGCAGGATGCCGTCGAGTTTGCGGAAGGTTTTCTTGGGGGCCTGGGCCATCGGAGGATCATATGCCTTATGCGACGGGTTCTGTAAGGCGGGCATCGACCCACCGGCAAGGCACTGGCGTTCGCTCGGACGATGGTCGGCGTCGACAACACGACGATTGCGGCCATCCGTGGATCAGTCGCGATGGCGGATCAAGACCCGCCCTGCGAACCTACGGGTCGAGGTCGAGATCGCGCAGCAGATTGTCGATGCGCTCGCCGCGATCCACCGAATCGTCGTACTGGAAATGCAATTCCGGCGTGTGCCGCAGCTTCACCGCGCGCGACAGTTCGTGGCGGATCTCCGGCGCGAGTTCCTTCAGCCCCTTCAGGGCTTCCTTCGCGCGCTCGCCCTGCAGCGCGGTGAAGAACACCTTGGCGTGCGCCATGTCGCGGGTGACTTCGACGTCGGACACGCTGACCGACGGCAGGCCGTGTTCGCGCACGATCGCGTGCACGATCGTGCCCAGCTCCCTGCGGAGCTGGGCGGAGACGCGGTCGGTGCGGTGGAAGGATTTCTTCGGCATCGTGGGATTCGCGTCGCGGCGCACGCGTCAGAGCGTGCGCTGGACCTCGATGCGCTCGAAGCATTCGATCTGGTCGCCCGGCTTCACGTCGTTGTAGGCCTTCACGCCGATACCGCATTCGGTGCCGTTGCGGACCTCGTCGACGTTCTCCTTGAAGCGGCGCAGGGATTCCAGCTCGCCTTCGAAGATGACGGTGTTGTCGCGCAGCACGCGGATCGGCTTATTGCGCTTGACCACGCCCTCGACGACCATCGAACCGGCGATCGCGCCGAACTTCGAGCTGCGGAACACGTCGCGGACCTCGGCGATGCCGATGATCTCTTCGCGGATCTCCTTGCCCAGCAGACCCGAAGCGACCTGCTTCACCTGGTCGATCACGTCGTAGATGATCGAGAAATAGCGCAGGTCGAGACCGTTGGCGTCGATCACCTTGCGCGCCGAAGCGTCGGCGCGGACGTTGAAGCCGATGATGGTGGCCTTCGCCGCCAGCGCCGAATTCGCGTCGGACTCGGTGATGCCGCCCACGCCCGAAACGATCATGTTGATGCGGATCTGATCGTTGGACAGGCCGACCAGCGCCTGGCGCAGCGCTTCCGCCGAACCCTGCACGTCCGCCTTCACCACCAGGTTCAGGCTGAGCTGGCTGCCGCCCTGGCCCATCTGGGCCATGATGTCTTCCATGCGGTTGCCGGCCTGGGCGACCAGGCGCGATTCGCGGCGCTTGGTGTCGCGCTGCTGCGCGACTTCCTTCGCCAGCCGCTCGTCGGCCACGACCACGAAGTCGTCGCCCGCATCCGGCACGCCGGACAGACCGAGCACCTGCACCGGAATCGACGGACCCGCGCTCTGCACCTGGGTGCCGGTTTCGTCGAACAGGGCGCGCACGCGGCCGTACTGCACGCCGCAGACCAGGTAATCGCCCTTCTGCAGCAGACCTTCCTGCACCAGCACGGTGGCGACCGGGCCACGGCCCTTGTCGAGCGCGGATTCGATGACCACGCCGGTGGCGCGACCTTCGGACACCGCCTTCAGTTCGAGCACTTCGGCCTGCAGCAGGATCGCGTCGAGCAGGTCGTCCACGCCCTGGCCGGTCTTGGCCGAAACCTCGATGAACTGGGTGTCGCCGCCGAATTCCTCCGCGACGATGCCATGCGCGAGCAGATCGTTCTTGACCCGCAGCGGGTCGGCGCCGGACTTGTCGATCTTGTTGACCGCCACCACCAGCTGCACGCCGGCGGATTTCGCATGCTGCACCGCTTCCACCGTCTGCGGCATGACGCCGTCGTCGGCCGCGACCACCAGGATCACGATGTCGGTGAGCTTGGCGCCGCGGGCGCGCATCGCGGTGAACGCGGCGTGGCCCGGGGTATCGAGGAAGCTGATCACGCCCTTCGGCGTGTCGACGTGGTACGCACCGATGTGCTGAGTGATGCCGCCCGCTTCGCCGGAGGCGACCTTGGTGCGGCGGATGTAGTCGAGCAGCGAGGTCTTGCCGTGGTCGACGTGACCCATGATCGTGACCACCGGCGGACGCGGGGCCTTCTCGCCCTGCTTGTCCTCGATGTGCGCCAGCAGTTCGGTCTCGGCGTCGTCGCTCTCGGCGCGCATCGCCTTGTGGCCGAGTTCCTCGACCACCAGCACCGCGGTGTCGTGATCGATGGTCTGGGTGATGGTGGCCATCACGCCCATCTTGAACAGCGCCTTCACCACGTCGCCGCCCTTCAGCGCGAGCTTCTGCGCGAGATCGGACACGGTGATGGCGTCGCCGATGGCGACCTCGCGCACGACCTTCTCGGTCGGGCGGGTGAAGCCGTGCTGGCCGCCGCCGCTGCGGCTCTGCTCGATCTGACGACGCTGCTTCGGCTTGGCGCGGGCGCTGGAACGGCGCTCGCGATCGGCCGGGGCCAGATGCAGCTGACCGGCGAAACGCGCGGTGGCATCGTCGTCCTCGACATCGGAGACCATCGCGTGCGAACCGCGGTTCGGCTTGTGCTTGTGCGCGTTGCGATCATCGACGCGGGCCGGTTCCGGACGCGCGGGCTTGGGATGACCGTGACCGGGGGTCTTCGGACGGGCCGCGGCATCGCCTTCGCCCGCAGTCGCGCCTTCGCCGGAAGCCGCCGCCGCAGCGGCCGCCTCGGCGGCGGCGCGGGCCGCGATCTCATCGGCCTCGCGCTTGCGCGCGGCGAGCTCTTCCGCACGCTTGCGGTCTTCCTCGGCCAGACGCTGCTGTTCTTCGAGATTGCGCTGGCGGGATTCCTCCAGCTTGCGCAGGATTTCGGAGCGCTCGTCGTCGCCACCGGCATCGCCGGAGCCGTCCTGCTGCTTGACCAGCGTCACCTTCTTGCGCACCACCACATCGACGGTGGTCCTGTTCTTGCCGCCGCCGACGGTGATTTCCTGCTTGCGGTTCCGGTTCAGCGTGATCTTCTTCGGCGCGGTCGTTTCCTCGGAAACGGTGTCGCTCTTGCCGTGGGAGCGCTTCAGGAATCCGAGCAGCTTCAGCTTCTCGGCGCTGGTCACGGTCTGGTCGGGGCCGCTGAAGGTCATGCCGGCCTCGGCCAGCTGCTCCAGCAACTTCTCGACCGGCGTGTTCACCAGTTCGGCCAGCTTGCGGATGGTGGTTTGCTGCGACATTCGGTATCCGTTTCCTGAATTGCGGGCCGGCAGGACCGGCTCCGCTCGGGAGAAATGCTTGCGATGGCGGGAATTCTAATCCCGCCGGGGTCAGGCTTCGCGCTCCAGGCGCGCGATCTCTTCGGCGCGGGCGGCCAGGATGAGCGCGGCGGCGCGCGCCTCGTCCAGGCCGTCGATGCCGAATTCCGCCACTTCGTCCGCGGCCAGTTCGCCGAGGTCCTCGACGGTCTGCACGCCGTGGGCGGCCAGCGCGTAAGCGGTCTCGCTGTCCATGCCCTCGAGATTCAGCAGGTCGTCGGCCGGCTGATGCTCGTCCAGCTCTTCCTCGACCGCCAGCGCCTCGTTCAGCAGCGCGTCGCGGGCACGCGAGCGGAGTTCCTCGACGATGTCCTCGTCGAAGCCTTCCACCGCGAGCAGCTCGCCGACCGGCACGTAGGCGATTTCCTCGACCGAGTTGAAGCCCTCGGCCACGAGGATGCCGGCGATTTCCTCATCGACCTCGAGCTTGTCCATGAACAGCTGGCGGGCGGCGATCTGCTCGGACTCGGTCTTGGCGCGGACCTGATCGGCGGTCATCACGTTCAGCTGCCAACCGGTCAGACGGCTGGCGAGGCGCACGTTCTGGCCACCCTTGCCGATGGCCTGGGCCAGGCGATCTTCGGCGACGGCGATGTCCATCGAATGCTTGTCTTCATCGACGATGATCGACTGCACTTCGGCGGGCGCCATCGCGTTGATCACGAACTGCGCCGGCTCGTCCGACCACAGCACGATGTCGACGCGTTCGCCGTTGAGTTCGTTCGACACCGCCTGGACGCGCGAACCGCGCATGCCGATGCAGGCGCCGATCGGATCGGTGCGCTTGTCGTAGGCCAGCACCGCGATCTTGGCGCGGTCGCCCGGGTCGCGGGCGCAGGCCTTGATCTCGACCAGGCCCTGGCCGACTTCCGGCACTTCGAGCTTGAACAGCTCCATCATGAATTCGGGGGCGGCGCGGCTGATGAACAGCTGCGGGCCGCGGGGCTCGCTGCGCACGTCGAACAGGAAACCGCGGACGCGGTCGCCGGCGCGGACGACGTCGCGCGGAATGGCCTTGTCCTTCGGGATGAAGGCTTCGGCGTTGCCGCCGAGATCGACGTAGACGTTGCCGCGCTCCACGCGCTTGACGACGCCGGTCACCAGTTCGCCGACGCGATCCTTCCACGCATCGACCACCTGGTTGCGCTCGGCCTCGCGCACACGCTGCACGATGACCTGTTTGGCGGCCTGTGCGCCGATGCGGCCGAATTCGGGATTCTCGATCTGCTCTTCGATGTAGTCGCCGATCTCGACGCCTTCGACTTCGTCGACCGCGTCCATCATGCGGATCTGGCGATCCGGCGATTCCATCACCACGTCGTCGGCCACCACTTCCCAGCGGCGGAACGTCTCGTAGCTGCCGTCCTTCGGGTTGATGGACACGCGGGTCAGCACATCCTGGTCCTGGTAACGCTTCTTGGCCGCCGTGGCCAGCGCCGCTTCGAGAGCTTCGATGATCACCGACTCCGGCACGCCTTTTTCGTTGGCGACTGCGTCGACGACCAGCAGGAGTTCCTTACTCATTTCTTACGCCTCTGAAACTTTGAGTTCGAATGTTCGTGTGTGACCGGCAAGCGGATGCCGCGTGTCGGGTGGGCCCGTGGCCCGGTGTCAGTGTTTCGCCGGTCGCTTGCCCGCAGGCCTGGCGCCGGGTTTTTTCGTCGCGTTGCCGCCCGGCTTCTTTCCGGGCTTCTCCGGCGCGAAGCCCAGCGCCGCCCAGTCCGGAACCAACCTTGCCTTTTCGATGTTGTCGAACGCGACCTCGACCCGCTGCGCTTCCGATTTCGCATCGACGTCGAGGCCGATGCGGTCGCCCTCGACCGCCGCGATCCGACCCTGCAGCCTGCGTCGACCGTCCTGCGGCAACTGCAGGACGATCTTGACCTGCTCGCCGAGGAAACGCGCGAACTGCTCCGGCGAGAACAGCGGACGGTCCACGCCCGGCGACGAGACTTCCAGCGTGTAATGGCCGCTGATCGGGTCTTCGACGTCGAGCAGCGCGGATACTTCGCGGCTGACCGATTCGCAGTCCTCGATGCCGACCATCCGCGGCGGCTCCGCGGCCGCATCCTCGGCGGTCACATCGATGTACAACCGCAACAACGCGCCGCCCGGCGAGGGCAGATACTCGATGCCGAGCAGTTCCAGGCCGAGGGCCCGCACGGTCGGCGAGAGCAGATTCGCGATGTCGGTGGCTTTGTCCGTCATGGTGGACTCGACGATCATTCCGGCGAAGAACGCTCCAGCGAAGAAACGTTCCGGCAAAAAGGAAAAGGGGCCCTCGGGGGCCCCTTGTCCGATACCGCTGGATTTCGGCGTCGAAGCGGAAGCAATCGCTTCGACATGCCCCGTCATCTCATTCGCGGCGGCCTTGGGGCCGTATCGCGAATGCAGACAATCGTGGTAGCGGGGGCAGGATTTGAACCTGCGACCTTCGGGTTATGAGCCCGACGAGCTGCCAGACTGCTCCACCCCGCATCAGAAGCGGAATTATGGTGATTCGGCTTCGGAATTGCAAGCCGGAATCGACAACGAATCGAATCTTGCAGGTCCCGCCGATCAATCCCGCAGATCAATCCTGCAGATCCTGCGGAGCCCACCGCGCGGCTCCGCACGAACGAATCAGGCGAACGCCTGCTGGCACCAGGCCATGATCGGGTTCCAGGCGAGACCCAGCACCAGCAGCGCCAGCGCGTTCACCGCGAACACCACGCGCAGCGGCAGGTCTTCGCGCTGCCCCATCGGCTCGCGGCCGGCGGTGGATTCGGGTTCGTCGAAATACATCGCACGGATCACGCGCAGATAGTAGAACGCGCCGATCACCGCGAACACGATGCCCACGATCGTCAGCCAGATCTGGCCGCCTTCCCAGGCCGCGCGCAGCACGGCGAGCTTGGACCAGAAGCCGAGGAACGGCGGCACGCCGGCGAGCGATGCCATCACGCACAGCACCAGCCCGGCCATCCACGGGCTGCGCGCGTTCAGGCCCTTGTAGTCGTTGATCCGATCGGCTTCGAAGCCGCGGCGCGACAGCACCACGATCGCGCCGAAGGCCGCGGCCGACATCACCGCATAGCTGATCGCGTAGAACATCGACGCGGCGTAGCCGACCGCGCCGCCGCCGGCCATGCCCATCAGCAGGAAGCCGACGTGCGAGACCGTGGAGTAGGCGAGCATGCGCTTGAGGTTGCTCTGCGCGAGCGCGATCAGGTTGCCGACCACCAGCGACAGCGCGGCGATGCCGGACAACAACGTCCGCCACTGTTCGTCGAGCGGGCCGACGCCGGCTTCGAGCAGACGGTAGGCCATCGCGAACGCGGCCAGCTTGGGCGCGGCGCCGATGAACAGGGTGATCGGGGTCGGCGCGCCGTGATAGACGTCCGGCAGCCACATGTGGAACGGTGCGGCGCCGAACTTGAAGGCGATGCCCGCGACCAGGAACGCCATGCCGGTGAGCAGCAGCGGCGTCGACGTGGCGGCGCCATGAATCGCGGCGAGGTCGAGGCTGCCGGTCGCACCGTAGACCAGCGACATGCCGAACAGCAGCATGCCGGAGGCCAGCGAACCGAGCACGAAGTACTTCATGGCCGCTTCCGAAGCCAGCGGGCTGTCGCGGTCGATCGCCACCAGCGCGTAGGAACACAGCGCCAGCAGTTCGAGGCCGAGATAGACCATCACCAGATTGCCGGCCGAGATCAGCAGCATCATGCCGGCGACCGAGAACAGCATCAGCACCGCGATCTCGCCCTTGTACAGGCCGCGTTCGCGGAGGAAGGACCAGGCGTAGACCAGCGCGGCGGCGCTGACGATGCAGACCACCCACTTCAGCACGTCGGCCATGTCGTCGCGGACGAACATGCCGTTCAGATAACTGCCGTTGAGCGAAGCGCCCTGCCCGCCCACGTCCAGCGCGAGCAGACCGGCGACCGCGATCAGGCTGGCGATGGCGAGCGCGTGGACGATGCCGCGCTGGCGCTCGGAGATGAACAGGTCGAGCAGCAGCAGCGCGAACGCGGCGCCCACGAGCACCAGCTCCGGCAGGAGCGGCAACAGGTCGGCGGCGGTGACGTTGGTCTGGATCATGATGTTCCTGGGGCCTGTGTCGTTCTCAGAGCTTGCTGATCGCCAGTTGGCTGGCGAGTTGGGCGATGGCCGGTTCCATCAGGTCGGTCAGGAACTTCGGATACACGCCGATGAACAGCGTGCCGGCGGCGAACACCGACAACACGATCCATTCGCGCGGATTGATGTCCTCGAGCTCGGCCACGTGCGCGTTGCCGATCTCGCCGAACAGCACGCGCTTGACCAGCCAGAGCGTGTAGGCGGCGCCGATGATCAGGGTGATGGCGGCGAAGAAGGCCAGCATCGGGTGGGCGCGGAACGCGGCCAGGATCACCATGAATTCGCCGACGAAGCCCGAGGTACCCGGCAGGCCCGAGTTGGCCATGCCGAACAGCACGAAGAACATCGCGAACCACGGCATGACGTTGGCCACGCCGCCGTAATCCTTGATCATGCGGCTGTGCATGCGGTCGTAAAGCACGCCGACGCAGGAGAACATCGCGCCGGAGATGAAACCGTGCGAGACCATCTGCACCATCGCGCCCTGCAGGCCGAGGCGCGCGGCATCGGGTTCGCCCTGGTCGCGCACCAGCATGAAGGCGATGAACGTGCCGAGGGTGACGAAACCCATGTGCGAGATCGACGAATACGCGATCAGCTTCTTCATGTCCTCCTGCACCAGCGCGACGAGGCCGATGTAGACCACCGCGATCAGGCTGAGGACGATGACCAGCATGCCGAACTCGTGGCTGGCGTCGGGCACGATCGGCAGGTTGAAGCGCAGGAAGCCGTAACCGCCGATCTTCAGCATAATCGCGGCCAGGATCACGGAACCGCCGGTCGGCGCCTCGACGTGGGCGTCCGGCAGCCAGGTGTGCACCGGGAACATCGGCACCTTGACCGCGAACGCGACCAGGAAGGCGAAGAACAGCCACATCTGTTCGCTGGCGTTCAAGGGCACCGCGTAGAGGTCCGGCAACTGCCAGCTGCCGGCCTTGAGGTACAGGTAGATCAGCCCGACCAGCATGAACACCGAGCCGAGGAAGGTGTAGAGGAAGAACTTCACCGACGCGTAGACGCGACGCGGACCGCCCCAGACGCCGATGATGATGAACATCGGAATCAGCATGCCCTCGAAGAACACGTAGAACAGCATGGCGTCGACGGCGGCGAACACGCCGATCATCAGCCCTTCGAGGAACAGGAACGCGGCGACGTACTGGTTCACGCGCTTGTCGATCGAGCCCCAGGCACCGATGAGGACCAGGGCGGTGGTCAGCGTGGTCAGCACGATCAGCGCCACCGAGATGCCGTCCGCGCCGAGGTGGTACTGGATGTCGTAGGCGGGGATCCACTCGCGCTGTTCGACGAACTGCATCCCGGAGGTGAAGTAGTCGAAGCCGGTGAGCAGGGGAAGGCTGAGCGCGAAGGTGGCGACCGCCACCGTGAGCGCGAGCCAGCGCGCGGCCTGCGCGCGGTGGTTGCCGAGCATCAGCGCCAGCGCACCGCCGACGATGGGCAGCCAGACCAGGATGCTGAGAAGGGGCCAGTGTTGCATCGCGATTCGGTATCCGTCGGTTCGTGTCGGTTAGCGCCAGAACTTGATCAGCACGGCCAGCAGAGCGATCAGGCCGAGGATCATCGCGAAGGCGTAATGGTAGAGATAGCCGGACTGGGTCCTGCGCAGCAGGCCGGCGACCAGGTCGACGATCCGGGCGCTGCCGTTCACGAACAACCCGTCGATGACCTTCTCGTCGTGCTTGCGCGAGACCTTGCCGAGCAGCACGCCGCCTCTGGCGAAGCCGCCGATCCAGAGGTCGTCCATGCCGTACTTGTTGTTGAGCACGCGCGCGATCAGCGCGAACGGCGGGAACGCAGCGGCCCTGGCCGGCAGCTCCGGCTTCACGAGGTACATCAGCGTCGCCAGCGCGAAGCCGCCGAACGCGAGCCAGAACGCGGGCGCCATGAAGCCGTGCAGCGCGAACGCGACCGGGCCGTGGAACTCTTCGGCCAGCGCCGCCATGACATCGTTTTCCTTCAGCACGTCGATCGCGCCGAGGAAGAACGGCAACTGCTTCTCGTGGCCGAGCATGTCGGTGCCGAAGAGCATCGGGCCGACGGTCATGAAGCCGATGGCGATCGACGGGATGGCCAGCAGGATCAGCGGCAGCGTGACCACCCACGGCGATTCGTGCGGCTCGTGCGGGCCGTGATGTCCATGGTCGTCGCCATGCGCATCGCCGTGGTGGTCGTCGGCGTGATGGCCATCCTCGTGCGCATGCCCCTCATGCGCATCGTGATGGGCGTGGCCATCGTGCGCATGGCGGAAACGCTCTTCGCCGAAGTACGTGAGATACAGCAGGCGGAAGCTGTAGAACGAGGTCACGAACGCACCCAGCAGCACCGCCCAGTAACCGTAGGTCGCGATCCAGCCGTGCGATTCGTGGGCATGGTGGGCGGCGGCCTCGATGATGCTGTCCTTCGAGTAGAAGCCGCTGAGGAACGGCGTGCCGACCAGCGCCAGGGTACCGATGAGGCTGGTCCAGAAGGTGATCGGCATGTACTTGCGCAGGCCACCCATCTTCCGCATGTCCTGCTCGTGGTGCATGCCGATGATCACCGAACCCGCGGCGAGGAACAGCAGCGCCTTGAAGAAGGCGTGGGTCATCAGGTGGTAGACCGCGGCGGAATACGCCGAGACGCCCAGGGCCACGGTCATGTAGCCGAGCTGCGACAGCGTGGAGTACGCGACCACGCGCTTGATGTCGTTCTGGACGATGCCGATCAGGCCGGTGAAGAACGCGGTGGTCGCGCCGATGAACAGCACGAAGTTCAGCGCGGTTTCCGACAGTTCGAACAGCGGCGACATGCGCGCGACCATGAAGATGCCCGCGGTGACCATCGTCGCCGCGTGGATCAGCGCCGAGATCGGGGTCGGGCCTTCCATCGAATCGGGCAGCCACACGTGCAGCGGCACCTGCGCCGACTTGCCCATCGCGCCGATGAACAGGCAGATGCAGATCATGGTCGCGACCGACCACTCGTGGCCCTCGAAGACCGCGATCGTCGCGCCGCCCAGGGTGTTGGACGCGTTGGCGAACACCGTGGCGTAGTCCAGCGTGTCGAAGTACATCAGCACGCCGGCGATGCCGAGCAGGAAGCCGAAGTCGCCGACGCGGTTGACCAGGAAGGCCTTGAGGTTCGCGAAGATCGCGCTGGGACGCTTGAACCAGAAACCGATCAGCAGGTAGGAGACCAGGCCCACCGCTTCCCAGCCGAAGAACAGCTGCATGAAGTTGTTGCTCATCACCAGCATCAGCATCGAGAACGTGAACAGGCTGATGTAGCTGAAGAAGCGCTGGTAGCCGGGATCTTCGGCCATGTAACCGATGGTGTAGACGTGCACCAGCAGCGAGACGAAGGTGACGACCACCATCATCATCGCGGTCAGCTTGTCGATCATGAAACCGACATGGGCGTCGTAACCGGCGACCTGGAAGAAGGTGTAGACGTTCTCGTTGAACGGGGTCGCGCCCTGCAGCAACTGCCACAGGGTGTACATCGACAGCGCGCAGCTGACGGCAACGCCGAGGATGGTGACGCTGTGCGCGCCGGCGCGACCGATGCGGCGGCCGAACAGGCCGGCCAGGATCGCGCCGAGCAGCGGCGCGAGCACCACGGCAAGGAGGATGGGCTTGGTGATGACGTGTTCCATGCCTGCGGATCAGCCCTTCAAGGAGTCGATTTCGGTCACGTTGATCGTGCGCCGGTTGCGGAACAGGGTGACCAGGATCGCCAGGCCGATGGCGGCCTCGGCGGCAGCCACAGTCAGGATGAAGAACACGAAGATCTGGCCCGACGCATCGCCGAGATGGCGCGAGAACGCGACGAAGTTGATGTTGACGCTGAGCAGCATCAGCTCGATCGACATCAGCAGGATGATCACGTTCTTCCGGTTCAGGAAGATGCCGGCCAGGCTGATGCAGAACAGCGCGGCGCCGAGCGCCAGGTAATGCCCGAGGGCGAGCGGACCGATCACGATTTGACCTCCTCGGCGGCATCGCCGGCGGCGGGCGCGCGGCCCTCCGCGGGCATGCTGATCATGCGGATGCGGTCCTGGGCGCGGACGCGGGACTGCGCGGCCGGATCCTGCTGCTTCACGCCGGAACGGCGGCGCAGGGTCAGCATCACCGCCGCAACCACGGCGATGGTGAGGATCACCGCGGCGACCTCGAACGGCAGCATGAATTCGGTGAACAGCGCGCGCGCGATCCATTCGGTGTTGGACAGGCCCTGCGCGGCGGCGGGATCTTCGCCGAACGCGGTCGCGAGTTCGGCCTTCACGCCGATCAGGGTCAGCATTTCGACCAGCATGACCACCGCGACCAGCAGGCCCAGCGGCAGGTAACGGACGAAACCTTCGCGCAACGGGGCGACGTCGATGTCGAGCATCATCACCACGAACAGAAACAGCACCATCACCGCGCCGACGTAGACGAGGATCAGGGCCACGCCCAGGAACTCGGCGCCGGCGAGGATCCAGGTGCAGGCGACGGTGAAGAACGTGAGCACGAGGCACAGCGCGGCGTGCACCGGGTTGCGCACGGTGATCACGCCGCCCGCCGAGATCACGGCGATCGCGGCGAAGACCAGGAATGCGAGAGTGGCGAAGTCCACGGCTGTCCTCAACGTTTATCGATAGGCCGCGTCGGCGGCGCGACGTTCGGCGATTTCCTTCTCGAGGCGGTCACCGATGGCCAGCAGTTGCGGCTTGGTGACGACGTTCTCGCCCCGCTTCTCGAAGTGGTACTCGTGGAGATGGGTCTCCACGATCGAGTCGACCGGGCAGGATTCCTCGCAGAATCCGCAGAAGATGCACTTGAACAGATCGATGTCGTAGCGCGTGGTGCGGCGGGTGCCGTCGGCGCGCTGTTCGGAATCGATGGTGATGGCCAGCGCCGGGCACACCGCTTCGCACAGCTTGCAGGCGATGCAGCGCTCTTCGCCGTTGGGATAGCGGCGCAGCGCGTGCAGGCCGCGGAAGCGCGGCGACTGCGGCGTCTTCTCCATCGGGTACATCAGCGTGTACTTCGGACGGAAGAGATATTTGAACGTCAGCGCCATGCCCTGGAACAGCTCCAGCAGCAACAGGCTCTTCAGGTAGGAAACGATCTTGCCCATCACTGCCCCGCCTCGAACGCGCCGAAATACACCAGCAGCGCGGTGGCGAACATCCACGCGATGGTGATCGGAATGAAGACCTTCCAGCCAAGACGCATGATCTGGTCGTAGCGATAGCGCGGGAACGACGCGCGGAACCAGATGAACAGGCTGGCGAACAGGAACACCTTCATCAGCAGCCACGGCCAGCCGCCCTTCCAGATCCAGTCGACCCACGGCGACACGTCGGCGGTGATCCAGCCCTGCAGCGGGCTGAGCCAGCCGCCGAGGAAGAACAGCGCGGTGAGGAAACTCACCAGGATCATGTTGGCGTATTCGGCCAGGAAGAACAGCGAGAACTGCGAGCCCGAATACTCGACCATGTGGCCGGCGACGATTTCCGATTCGCCCTCGACCACGTCGAACGGCGCGCGGTTGGTCTCGGCCACGCCGGACACGAAATACACGACGAACAGCGGCAGCAGCGGCAGCCAGAACCATTCGAAGAACCCGGCGTCACCGGACTGCGCAGTCACAATATCGGTGATGTTGAGGCTGCCCGACGCCATCAGCACGCCGACCAGGGCGAAGCCCATCGCGATTTCGTAGGACACGACCTGCGAGGCCGCGCGCATCGCGCCGAGGAAGGCGTACTTCGAGTTCGAAGCCCAGCCGGCGAGGATGATGCCGTAGACGCCGAGCGAGGTCATCGCCAGCAGATACAGCAGGCCGGCGTTGGCGTTCGACAGCACCAGGCGGGCGTCGAACGGCACCACCGCCCACGCGGCGAAGGCCGGAACCAGCGCGATCATCGGCGCCAGGATGAACAGCGATTTCTGCGCGCTGGACGGCTGGATGACTTCCTTGAACAGCAGTTTGAACACGTCGGCGAAGGCCTGCAGGATGCCCCAACCCACATACATCGGCCCGTGGCGCACGTGCATCCAGCCGATCAGCTTGCGTTCCCACACCACGTAGAAGGCCACGCTGACGATCACCGGCACGGCGATGGCCAAGATCTTCAGCACGATCCACGCCAGCGCGCCGGCGGTGCCGTAGGCGAGCAGCCAATCGCGGAAACCGTCGAACAACATCTCCATTACTGCACCCCCGTCACGCGCACGCGGCCGGCGCCGAGCGCGGCGGTGGGACCGTAACCGGATTCGACCCAGGCCGCACCGCGGGCGACGCGACCGTCGATCGCGACCTGCAGCGTGGCGGTGCCGAGGCCGTTGTCGACCTTGGCCATCGCGCCATCGGCGAGCGATGCGGCGGCGGCATCGTCCGGATGCAGCGCCAGACGCGGGCCGGCGTTGAGCGGATGCGACTGCAGCGCAGCGGCGCGGCGGGTGACGCCGTCGACGCGATAGATCGCCTGCGAGATCGCCAGCTCAAGCCCCTCGCCCGTCGCGACCTGCACCGGCGACGCGGCGACCGCGACAGCGCGCGGCGCGAGACCGGCGCGCAGACCCGCGAGATCGGTGAAGTCGAAACCATCGGCGGACAGCGCCGCACCGAGCGCGCGCAGCACGCGCCAGCCCGGACGCGCCTCGCCCGGCAGCTTGCCGCCGGCGATCGCACGCTGGTCGCGACCTTCGAGATTGGTCAGGGTGGCGTCGATTTCGGGCAGCGCGCCGATCGGCAGGATCACGTCGGCGACGGCGCGGGTCGAGCGGCAGGCGAACTGGCTGAAGGCCACGACCTTCGCATCGCCGAGCGCCTTGAGCGCGCGCGCCTGGTCCGCGAAATCGAGACCGGGCTCGATGCCGTAGATCGCATACGCCTTGCGCGGCGCGGCGAGCATCGCCTGCGCGTCGCGACCGGTCGGCAGCACGCCCATGCGCGACAGGCCCAGCGCGTTCGCGCCCTGCGGGATGCGGCACAGCGCGGCGTTGTTGGCGGCGGCGAACGCGGCGGCGGCCTTGCGGATCGCGGCGGCGTGGATCGAATTCTCGGCGACCGCACCAAGGATCACGACCGTGCGCGAAGCCTGGCCGAGCGCGACTTCACCGATCATGGTGGCCAGCAGCGAGGGCTGCACGATCAGCGTCGACGCGGCCTTGAAGGTGAAATCGAAATCGACCGGATTGACGACATGGATCTTCGCGCCGCGCTTCGCCGCCTTGTGCAGGCGCTGATGCAGCAGCGGGACTTCATGGCGCAGATTCGAACCGACGAGCACGATGGCGTCGGCGGTCTCGATCTCGGCGACCGCGATGCCGAACGCTTCGGCGGCCGCGCCGTCGGAGAGATCGTGCTGGGCGATGCGGTGATCGAGATGCCCGGTGCCGAGCGCGCCGGCGAGACGGGCCAGCAGCGCGCCCTCCTCGTTCGAGGTCGCGGGATGCACGAGCAGGCCGAGATCGTCGCCGCGGTGCGCACCCAGGATTTCGGCAGCCTTGGCGATGGCTTCTTCCCAGGACGCCTCGCGGAAGTCGTCGCCATCCTTGATGAGGGGCTTCGTTGCGCGATCTTCGGCGTACAGGCCCTGATGCGCATAGCGGTCGCGATCGGACAGCCAGCACTCGTTGACCGCTTCGTTGTCGCGCGGCACCGTGCGCAGCACGTCGCCGCGGCGCACGTGCAGGAACAGATTGCTGCCGAGGGCATCGTGATAGCCCAGCGATTCGCGGGCGACCAGTTCCCACGGGCGAGCGCGGAAGCGGAAGACCTTGTTGGTCAGCGCGCCGACCGGGCAGACATCGATGACGTTGCCGGACAGTTCGGTGGTCAGCGGCTTGCCGTCGTAGGTGCCGATCTGCAGATTCTCGCCGCGCTGCATGCCGCCCAGTTCGTAGGTGCCGGCGACGTCCGCGGTGAAGCGCACGCAGCGCGTGCACTGGATGCAACGGGTCATCTCGGTGGCGACCAGCGGCCCCATGTCTTCGTCGGCGACGACGCGCTTGCGTTCGGCGAAACGGCTGACCGAGCGCCCGTAACCCAGCGACAGATCCTGCAGTTCGCACTCGCCGCCCTGATCGCAGATCGGACAGTCGAGCGGATGGTTGATCAGCAGGAACTCCATCACGTTGCGCTGCGCCTTGAGCGCCTTGTCGTTGCGCGTGAAGACCTTCATGCCATCGGCGACCGGCGTGGCGCAGGCCGGCTGCGGCTTGGGCATCGGACGGCCGCCCATTTCGGCGTCGACCAGGCACATGCGGCAGTTCGCGGCGATCGGCAGCTTCTCGTGATAGCAGAAGCGCGGGATCGGAATGCCGGCCTTGTCGGCGGCATGGATGATCATCGAGCCCTTCGGCGCGAACAGCGCCTGTCCGTCGATCTCGATGGCGACATGGCCCTCGGGCACGACCGGTGCGGCGGGAGTGGTCACGGTTTCGGCGCTCATGCGGCCACCTTCTCGACGACCGTGCCGGCGCGCTGGTCGTCGACCAGGAAGCGCTTGTTCACGATCGCGTATTCGAATTCGTTCCAGAAATGCCGCAGGAAGCCCTGCACCGGCCACGCCGCGGCTTCGCCGAAGGCGCAGATGGTGTGACCTTCGATCTGGCCGGCGGCGGCGCGGAGCATGTTCAGATCGTCGAGCGTGGCCTGCTTCTCGACGATGCGGGTGAGCATGCGGTACATCCAGCCGGTGCCTTCGCGGCACGGGGTGCACTGGCCGCAGCTTTCCTTGAAGTAGAAACGCGCGATGCGCTGGCAGGCGCGCACCATGCAGGCGGTGTCGTCCATCACGATCACCGCGCCCGAGCCGAGGCCGGAACCGGCCTTCTGGATCGAGTCGTAGTCCATCGTGCAGGCCATCATCGTTTCCGCCGGCAGCACCGGCATCGACGAACCGCCCGGAATCACCGCCTTCAGCGTGCGGCCCTCGCGCAGGCCGCCGGCCATCGCCAGCAGCTCGGAGAACGGCGTGCCGAGGCGAATCTCGTAATTGCCCGGCCTGGCGACGTGACCGGAGACCGAGAAGATCTTCGGGCCGCCGTTGTTCGGCTTGCCGAGGTTGAGGAACCACTCGGCGCCGTTGCGGATGATCGCCGGCACCGAGGCGTAGGTCTCGGTGTTGTTGATCGTGGTCGGACGGCCGTACAGGCCGAAATTCGCCGGGAACGGCGGCTTGAAGCGCGGCTGGCCCTTCTTGCCTTCCAGCGATTCCATCAGCGCGGTCTCTTCGCCGCAGATGTAGGCGCCGGCGCCGAGCGCGTTATGGATGTCGATGTCGACGCCGCTGCCGAGCACGTTCCGGCCCAGCCAGCCGTGCTTGTAGGCTTCGGCGGTGGCTTCTTCCAGATGCTCGAACGGCTCATGGTGGAACTCGCCGCGCAGATAGTTGTAGGCGACGGTCGAACCGGTCGCGTAGCAGGCGATGGCCATGCCTTCGATCACGGCGTGCGGATTGAAGCGCAGGATGTCGCGATCCTTGCAGGTGCCCGGCTCGGATTCGTCGGAATTGCAGAGGATGTACTTCTGCATGCCGGTGCCCTTGGGCATGAAGCTCCACTTCAGGCCGGTCGGGAAGCCCGCGCCGCCGCGGCCGCGCAGCCCGGAACCCTTCACCATCTCGATGACCTGTTCCGGCGGGATCTTCTCTTCGAGGATCCGGCGCAGGGCGCTGTAACCGCCGGTTTTCAGGTAGTTTTCGTACGACCACGGTTTGTCGAAATGCAGCGTGGTGTAAACGACCTGGTGTTCCTTCGGCGCGGGGCCGACGGGACCGGTGGCGTGGCCGTGCGGATTGGAATCGTGATGTGCCATCTCGTCGTCCAGCCTCACTTCAGACCGTCGAGCAGTTCATCCACCTTCTGGGTGGTGAGGTGCTCGTGGTAATGACCGTTGATCACCATCATCGGCGCGCCGCAGCACGCGGCCAGGCATTCTTCCTCGCGCTTGAGGAACACGCGGCCGTCGGCCGAGGATTCGCCGAGCTTGCAGCCCAGCTTCTTCTCGGCATGCGCCACCAGATCCTCGGCGCCGTTGAGCCAGCAGCTGATGTTGGTGCAGAACGCGACGTTGTTGCGGCCGACCTGCTCGGTCTCGAACATCGAATAGAAGGTCGCGACTTCGTACGCCCACACCGGCGGCAGGTCGAGATATTTCGCGACCGCGGCGATCAGTTCGTCGCTCAGCCAGCCGCCGTTCTGCTCCTGCGCGGCGTGCAGGCCCTGCAGCACCGCCGAACGCTTGCGATCCGGCGGGAACTTGGCCAGCCAGTGCTCGATGTGCGCCCGCGTCTTGTCGCTCAACGCGACCATCGGGTCGACGTTGCGGCAGGCTTCGAAATTTCCAGTCGCTTTCATTCTTGTCTGCGCCTCAGCGATCGATTTCGCCGAACACGATGTCGTAGGTGCCGATCATCGCGACCACGTCGGCCAGCATGTGGCCCTTGACGATCGCGTCCATCGACGACAGATGCGCGAAGCCCGGCGCGCGCAGATGCACGCGGAACGGTTTGTTCGCGCCGTCGGAAACCAGATAGCAGCCGAACTCGCCCTTCGGCGCCTCGACCGCGCTGTAGGTCTCGCCGGCCGGCACGCAATAGCCTTCGCTGAACAGCTTGAAGTGGTGGATCAGCGCTTCCATGTCGTCCTTCATGGACTCGCGGCTGGGCGGCGCGACCTTGTAGTTGTCGATCATCACCGGGCCGGGATTCGCCTTCAGCCACTTCACGCACTGCTGGATGATGCGGGTGGACTGCCGCATCTCGGCGATGCGGACCAGGTAACGGTCGTAGCAGTCGCCCTGCACGCCCACGGGAATGTCGAAATCGACTTCAGCGTACTTCGCGTAGGGCTGCTTCTTGCGCAGATCCCAGGCGATGCCGGAACCGCGGATCATCGGGCCGGTCATGCCCCAGGCCAAGGCCTGTTCCGGCGGAATCACACCGATGCCGACCGTGCGCTGTTTCCAGATGCGGTTGTCGGTGAGCAGGGTCTCGTACTCGTCGACGCGGCTCGGGAAATCGTTGGCGAACGCTTCGAGATAGTCGAGCATCGAGCCTTCGCGCCATTCGTTGAAGCGCTTGAGCTTGCCGCCCTTGCGCCACGGCGATTCGCGGTACTGCGGCATGCGGTCGGGAAGATCGCGGTAGACGCCGCCGGGACGGTAGTAGGTCGCGTGCATGCGCGCACCCGAGACCGCCTCGTACACGTCCATCAGCTCTTCGCGCTCACGGAAGGCGTACAGGAACACCGCCATCGCGCCGAGGTCGAGCGCGTTCGAACCGACCCACATCAGGTGGTTCAGGATGCGCGTGATCTCGTCGAACATCGTGCGGATCCACTGCGCGCGCTCCGGCGCCTCGATCCCCATCAGGGTCTCGATCGCGCGCACGTAGGCGTGCTCGTTGCACATCATCGACACGTAGTCGAGGCGGTCCATGTAACCGATCGACTGGTTGAACGGCTTGGATTCGGCCAGTTTCTCGGTACCGCGATGCAGCAGGCCCACGTGCGGGTCCGCGCGCTGGACGATTTCGCCGTCCATTTCGAGAATCAGGCGCAACACGCCGTGCGCGGCCGGATGCTGCGGGCCGAAGTTGAGCGTGTAGTTGCGGATTTCCTGCCGGGCTTCGGCGGGATTGCTGGCGAAGGCTTCGCTGGCGGGCTGCACGGTGCTCACTTGGACGCCTCCGCCTTGCGCGCCATCTGCTCGGCCGAAGCCGTCGCGAAACGGGCATCGTCGCGGATCACGCGCGGCACGCCCACGCGCGGTTCGACCGAAGTCACGGGTTCGTAGATCACGCGCTTCTTCTCTTCGTCGTAGCGGACTTCGACGTTGCCGATCAGCGGGAAATCCTTGCGGAACGGATGGCCGACGAAACCGTAGTCGGTCAGGATCCGGCGCAGGTCGGGATGGCCTTCGAAGACGATGCCGAACAGATCGAACGCTTCGCGCTCGAACCAGTTGGCGATCGGCCAGATGCCGGTCAGCGACGCGACGATCGGTAGATCGTCGTTCTGCGCGAATGCCTTCACGCGCACGCGGCGATTGTGCTGGACCGACAGCAGTTGCGCGACCGCGGCATAGCGGCGATGCGCGATCGACGCGATCGCCTGGTCTTCGAACGCATCGGCCTCGCGGCTGGTCGTTTCGCCGTACTTGAAACGGCCGACGCCACGACCCTCGACGCCGCGGCTGAAACCTTCGGAGGAGACGTCGGTGTCCCACTCGTCGCTGCCGTAGCCGAGGTAATCGACGCCGCAGAGGTCGACCAGCGATTCGAAACCGAATTCATCCCGCAGCGCGAGGCAGCCGGCGTGCCAGTCGCCGTCGGGAAACTCGATACCCACTTCGCCGCGCGGTTCGCTCACGACGACGGTGGCCGCGGGAAAGCGCGCGCGCAGGCGATCGGCGAAAGCGTTTGCGGGGGATGCCATGTCGGAGCCGCTCATGTCAGACCACACCCTGCGGGTTGTCGCCGAAGTTGGTGCCGCGACGGATCTTCTTCTGCAATTGCAGGATGCCGTAGACCAGCGCCTCGGCGCTCGGCGGACAACCCGGGACGTAGACGTCCACCGGCACCACGCGATCGCAGCCGCGGACCACCGCGTAGGAATAGTGGTAGTAACCGCCGCCGTTGGCGCAGCTGCCCATCGAGATCACCCACTTGGGGTTGGGCATCTGGTCGTAGACCTTGCGCAGCGCCGGCGCCATCTTGTTGACCAGGGTGCCGGCGACGATCATCACGTCCGACTGTCGCGGCGACGGGCGGAACACCACGCCGTAGCGGTCGAGGTCGAGGCGTGCGGCGCCGGCATGCATCATCTCCACCGCGCAGCAGGCCAGACCGAAGGTCATGGGCCACATCGAACCGGTGCGCGCCCAGTTCCACAGCACGTCGAAACTGGTGGTGACGAAGCCCTGCTCCAGCAGCGGGTTGCCCTCGGTGGAGAGCAGACTCTCCGGCCGCAGGATGTCGTCGACCCGGCCTTCCGGGATCGGATTGTTCGCGAAATCCGCGACCTTCTGGATGGTATTGATCACTCCCATTCCAGCGCCCCTTTCTTCCACACGTAGATGAAACCGATCAGCAACAGGCCCAGGAAGATGCCCATTTCGATCAGGCCGAACACGCCGAGTTCGCGGAACACCAGCGCCCACGGATAGACGAAGGCGATTTCCAGGTCGAAGACGATGAACAGGATCGCGATCAGGTAGTAGCGCACGTCGAAACGCATGCGCGCGTCCTCGAATGCGTTGAACCCGCATTCGTAGGGCGAAAGTTTCTGAGGATCGAACCGCTTCGGGCCGAGGAAATTGCCGATGACGATCAGCGCGATACCGATGCCGGTGGCAACGATCAGAAACAGCAGGGTCGGCAGATATTCGGCCAGCACTCGTGTGTTCTCTCGGCGTTGGGTTGTGTCGACGGAAGACGCGTCCCCGTGTCGCCGCGCCTCCGGTTCCCGTTTCCGGAGGCGACCGCATACGACATGCGGGGACTCGCGGGTGCAGGCGGATGATGCGGAGTCGTCGCTTTCGCCTGCTGGCGTGCGACGGATCCGGTGCCGCTGTCTCGTTGCCGTGATCTGGTGCCCAAGGGGGGACTCGAACCCCCACGACTTACGTCGCTACCACCTCAAGGTAGTGCGTCTACCAATTCCGCCACCTGGGCAATATCACGGCTTCGCACCGTTGTGGACGCGAAGCCCAACTATTGTAAAGGATGCTGAAGAAAAGTCGCACCCTTATTCGACGAAAATCGGAATGGCGATACCGATGTCCATCGTTTGCAGGAACGCCGATCATCCTGCGTTCCTGCGCATCGGACGCGGCCGGGCCGCGTCCGGAAACCGATCAGCCTCCCTGCGGCGCCGGCTGCTTTTCCGGGGTCGCCGCGGGTGCCGCCGGCGCGGCGGCCGGGGCCGTCTGCGAACCCGACTGAGGCGTAGCCTGCGGAATGGGCTGCGCGGCCGGCGCCGTGGGCACCACCGGCGCCTTCGGCACTTCGTTCTTCTTCGGCGTCGCGGTCTGCGACATCACGCCGAGATCCTGCTCGGAAGCCGCCTTCGGCTTGCCGCCGTGGGTGGCGTACCACGCCATGAACAGGCTGATGCCGAAGAAGACGATGGCGAGCCATTTCGTCGACTTGGTCAGGAAGTTGGAGGCCCCGCGGGAGCCGAACACCGTGGCCGACGCACCCGCGCCGAAACCGGAGCCCGCCTGCGCACCGGCGCCGCGTTGCATCAGGATCAGCGCGATCATGGCGATCGCGACCAGCACGTAAATCACATTGAGGATCAACAGCATCGTTGGCGCCCGTAAGGAAGTCAGGTCCGCCGGAGCGTCCGTCCCGACGACAGGAATCGCGCGAAAATCGCGGCGATCAGGCCCGGGCGGCCGCGACGATCGCAAGGAAATCGGCCGCCACCAGCGAGGCGCCGCCGATCAACCCGCCATCCACGTCCGGCTGTGCGAACAGCTCGGCCGCGTTGTCCGGCTTGCAACTGCCCCCGTACAGGAGGGGCAGCGAGCCGGCGATTGTAGCATCGCGCGCGGCGACTTCGCCACGAATGAAGGCGTGCACGGCCTGGGCCTGGGCGGGGGTGGCGGTCTTGCCGGTGCCGATGGCCCAGACCGGTTCGTAGGCGATCACCGCCCCGGCGAACGCCTGCGGGCCGGCATGTTCGAAGACCGCGGCGAGCTGGGTTTCGATCCGGTATTCGGTCTGGCCGGCCTCGCGCTCGTGCAGCGACTCGCCCACGCACAGGATCGGCACCAGGCCGGCGTGCTTGGCCGCGACGAACTTGCGGGCGACGAGCGCGTCGGATTCGGCGTGGTACTGGCGGCGCTCGGAATGGCCGACCAGCCCGTAGCGGGCGCCGATATCGACCAGCATGCCGGCCGAGACTTCTCCGGTGTAGGCGCCCTTCTCGTTGGCGCTGACGTCCTGGGCGCCGAAACCGATGCCGCGGCCGTGGAAGGCCTCGACCAGCTCGCCGAGGTACGGCAGCGGCGGGAGCACCACCACATCGGGGCCGCCGGGCGCAAGGCCCGCGGCGATGGCGCCCACCAGATCGGTGGCGAAGGCACGGGTGCCGTGCAGTTTCCAGTTACCGGCGACGATCTTGCGACGCATGACGCACTCCAGGACGAATCCGCAACAGGATAGCCGATGACGGGCCGGGCCGAACCGGGCGAAGCCGGCCTGCGGGTATGCTGGCGGCCCCGGACACGAGAGCACGGAATGACTCCGAAGACATCGCCTGAGACATCGCCGAAAACATCGGGATATGCGCTGGTGACCGGCGCTTCCAGCGGCATCGGTGCCGCGATCGCGCGCGAATACGCCAACCGCGGCGTACCGCTGATCCTGACCGCGCGACGGATCGAACGGCTGGAATCGCTGGCGATCGAGCTCGGGACGAAAGTCGATGTGGTGGTGCTGGCGGCCGATCTGGCCGACCCGGGGGCGCCGGCGGCGCTGCACGCGGAGATCGTGGCACGCGGGCTGCACGTGGCGCACCTGGTGAACAATGCCGGCTACGGCGTGCCGGGCCGCTACCTGTCGTCCGACTGGCGCACCCATGCCGAGTTCCTGCAGGTGATGGTCGCCGCCGTCTGCGAACTGACCCATCGTTTCCTGCCGGCAATGGAGGCCGCGGGCCATGGCCGGATCGTCAACGTGGCCTCGCTCGCCGGGCTGGTGCCGGCTTCTGCGGGACACACACTGTACGGGGCGGCGAAGAGTTTCCTGATCCGTTTCTCGGAATCGCTGGCGCTGGAAGTGGCGGAACGCGGCGTGCATGTCTGCGCGCTGTGTCCGGGCTTCACCTACACCGAATTCCACGACGTCAACGGCATGCGCGAACGGGTTTCGAAGCTGCCGAAGCTGCTGTGGCTGGACGCGGATCAGGTCGCCCGCATCGGTCTGGACGCGGTGGAACGCGGCCGGACGCGATGCATCACCGGCGGCGCCAACCGTTTCATCGCCGTCCTGTCGAAATATCTTCCCGACGGGCTGGCGCGGGCGCTGGTGGCCAGCCGCAGCAAGGAGTTCCGCGACGCGGACTGAACTCCGGGGCCCGGGACGACCCGACGATCAGGCTTTCCCTGGCGGCGCCAGCACGGACATGACCCAGCCGACCAGCGCGCCCGACAGGGCCGCGACCGCGCCGACGGCGACCGCGATCCCGAGTTCGAAAGGCCATAGATTGTGCGACGTCGGATCGACGGCGATGTCCCAGAGCAGCTTGCCGAGTACCGCGGCGGGCACGCCGGCGCCCGCCGCGAAGGTGGCCGCGAAGATGCCGAGGCGCAACCGCCAGCGCGCGATCATCGCCGCGAAACCCACGATCCACAGGCCGATGCCGTAGAGCGCGCCGGGCAGTTCGTGCCCCAGATCGATCCGTGCGGCATAGGGAATGAGCACCGCGACCGTACTGACCGCCGCGATCGCGAGGACGAAGGAACGCACCGGCGCCGCGTCGCGGGTCCGATAGACAGGTTTGTGCATGGGAGCGACTCGGCGGGGGAGACCCACTGTGGCATGGTTCGCCCGATCGTGCCGGCCCGATCATGCCGGCCGCATCGATGGATGGCGCGATGAACGCTCACGGACATCCCGGTTCATCCGTCTCCCGTACGCACGAAAGCCGCCTCACGGCGGCCTTCGGACATGGCGATCGAATCCCGGGGCGATCATCCGGATGAGATCACCCGGAGAGATCGCCCGGAGAGATCGCCCAAGATCAGATGAGCTTGATTTCGCGCAGCCGTTCCTCGAGATAGCCCTGGGCCGTGATCGGCTCGGGGTAACGGCTCGGGTTGTCCGCGGTCACGCAGCCCGGCAGCACGTCGATCAGGAAATCGGGATTCGGGTGCAGGAAGAACGGCGTGGAATAGCGCGGCTTCCGTGCCTGCTCGCCCGGCGGGTTGACCACGCGATGGGTGGTCGACGGATACACATGATTGGTGAGCCGCTGCAGCATGTCGCCGATGTTGACCACGATGGTGTCGGCGTGGGAGGTGAACGGCACCCATTCGCCCTGCTTCGATTTCACTTCCAGACCGGCGGCGCTGGCGCCGACCAGCAGCGTGATCAGGTTGATGTCTTCGTGCGCGCCGGCGCGGACGTTCGGAATGTCGTCGGCGGTGATCGGCGGATAGTGGATCGGGCGCAGGATGGAGTTGCCGTTGTCGGTCTTGTCCGCGAAATAGCGCTCGGGCAGGCCGATGTGCAGCGCCAGCGCCGACAGCACGCGGGAGCCCAGCGCATCGAGCGCGTCATACAGCGCGAGCGCGCGTTCGCGGAATTCGGGCACTTCCTCCGGCCACACGTTCGCAGGCATCACATCGGCGTATTTCGGATCGCGGACTTCACGGCCGACGTGCCAGAACTCCTTGAGATCGAAATGCTTCGAGTCCTTCGCGGTCTCCACCCCGAACGGGGTATAGCCGCGGGCGCCGCCGCCGCCGGGGATGTGATAACGCTTCTTCACGTCATCGGGCAGAGCGAAGAAACGGACGAAGGCGTCGTACGCACCGTCGATCAGATCCTGGGAAATGCCGTGACCGCGAATGCCGGCGAATCCCCATTCGCGGTAAGCCGCACCGAGTTCGGCGACGAAGGCATCGCGATCCGTGTCGAAACGCTGGATGTCGAGGGTCGGAATATTGGGCTGCGTGCTCATGTCGTCTGTCGTCCTGGAAACGTGTCGTCTGGAATGGGTCGAGTGTGGGCCCGGCGATTATCGCCGAAGGGCACCGATTGCGGGCAGCGCCCGAGGCACCGACCGCGGGCACCGCGGTCGACGTTCTGCGATATTCTCGAAGGCGGCGTTGGCTGAGGTCTTGATCGCGATCAATCGATTCGCGCTCAGACCGCGGCGCGGACCGCCGCAGCGAGCCGGTCGAGGGTGGTCTGCATCAGGGCCGCATCGTCGGCTTCCACGGTCACCCGCACCACGGGCTCGGTCCCCGAGGGCCGCAGGAACGCACGGCCCCTGCCCTGCACCGCCGCCTGCGCCTCGGCCAACGCAGCCTTCACGCTGTCCGCTTCGGCCGGACGACTGCCGGCGGCGACCTTCACGTTGATTGTCTTCTGCGGCACCTTGGCGAACCCGGCCAGCACCTGCTGCAGGCGCAAACCGCGTCGACGCAGCACTTCCAGCACCTGCAGGGCACTGATGATGCCGTCGCCGGAACTCACCCGATCCAGGCACAGCAGATGCCCCGAGGTCTCGCCGCCGAGCGTACCGCCGTGCTCCAGCAGCGCCTGATGCACGTAGCGGTCGCCGACCCTGGTCCGCAGGAATTCGATGCCGCGCTCGGCGAAGGCGCGCTCCAGTCCGTAATTGGTCATCAGCGTGCCGACCACCGGGCCGCGCAGACGGCCATCGAGCTGCCAGTCGGTGGCGAGGACGTAGAGCAGATCGTCGCCGTCGCGCACCTGGCCATCGCTGTCGACGAACATCACCCGATCGCCGTCGCCGTCGAAGGCGATGCCGAGGTCGGCGCCGGTCTCGCGGACGCGGGCCACCAGGGCTTCGGGATGGGTGGAGCCGACGCCGTCGTTGATGTTGACGCCGTTCGGATCGACGCCGATGGCCTCGACCCGGGCACCCAACTCGCGCAGCACCAGCGGGCCGATCTGATAGGTCGCGCCGTGCGCGCAGTCGACCACGATGCGCATGCCGCCGAGATCGAAGCGGCGCGCGACCGATCCCTTGCAGGCTTCCACGTATCGACCGATGGCGTCGCGCGTGCGCACCGCCTTGCCCAGCTGATCCGAGGGCACCGTGCTGAAAGGTTGGTCCAGCGCGGCCTCGATCGCCAGCTCGGTGGCGTCGTCGAGCTTCTCGCCTTCGGCCGAGAAGAACTTGATGCCGTTGTCGTAATGCGGGTTGTGCGACGCGCTGATGACGATCCCGCCGTCGGCGCCGAGCGAACGCGTGAGGTGAGAGACCGCCGGTGTCGGCATCGGCCCCATCAACTGCACGTCGACGCCGGCCGCGACCAGTCCGGCTTCCAGCGCGGCTTCGAACATGTAGTTCGAGATCCGGGTGTCCTTGCCGATCACCACCAGCGGCTTGCGCCACTGCCCGCCGCGCGCCGGATCCGGATGCCCGCCCGCCGCGTGCAGCGCATGGCCGTAGGCGTTGCCCAGACGCAGCACGAAGTCCGCGGAAATCGGGCCTTCGCCCACGCGCCCCCGGATGCCGTCGGTACCGAAATATCTGCGTGTCATTCTTTTCTGTTTCCTCGTGCCGGGCCGTCGGGGGCCTTCTGTAAAAACCATTTCACACATTTCGCGGCCGGGTCCGCTGCATCGCCATAACGGAAAAAACTCATGTCACTGGCCACAGGCGGAAACATCCGACCTCATGTATCGAATGCAGTCGCAATGCGCGGAACGACGGTTCGCGCATCGTCGCGCGAGCCGCTCGAACGAGAATGCGGAATCACCGAAGCCACCGCGCTCGCGATCAACACGGTCTTCCTGCACATCGGCGGGCTCGTTCGTCGCGGAAGGGATCCCATGGCGCGGGCACGGGAAAAGCCCGGCGTTCGTCCGCAACCGCGGATCTCCGCGAAAGGATGCGTGAAAGGATTCCGCGCGGCGTACCCGCGCGGAATCGGGTTCCGGCGACCCGGGCTTGGCCCGGGAAGATCAGGCAACGCGCGTCGGGCTGTTTCAGCTTTCCACCACGGCATCGTCTTCCGGCTGCGGCTGGCGCATCAGCAGCGCGACCAGATGCGCGATGCGTTCGCGCAGTTCGCGGCGGTCGCAGATCTGGTCGATCACGCCATGTTCGAGCAGGAACTCGGGGCGCTGGAAGCCTTCCGGAAGCGTTTCGCGCACAGTCTGCTCGATCACGCGCGGACCCGCGAAACCGATCAGCGCGCCGGGCTCGGCCATGTTGATGTCGCCGAGCATCGCGAAGGAGGCGGACACGCCACCGGTGGTCGGATGGGTCATCACCGAGATGTACGGCAGACCGGCGGCGCGCAGGCGCCCCAGCGCCGCGGAGGTCTTGGCCATCTGCATCAGCGAGAACAGGCTCTCGTGCATGCGCGCACCGCCGCTGGCGGAGAAGCACACGAAGGGCGCGCCGAGATCGCGCGCGCGCTCGACGCCGCGGGCGAAGCGCTCGCCCACCACCGAACCCATCGAACCGCCCATGAAGGCGAAATCGAAGGCACCGGCGACGATCGGACGGGTGCGCAGCGCGCCTTCCAGGACGACCAGTGCGTCGCGCTCGCCGGTGGACTTCTGCGCGGCCTTGATGCGATCGGAGTATTTCTTCTGGTCCTTGAACTTCAGGACGTCGGTCGGCCCCAGCTCCGGCGCGATTTCGATGCCGGTGCCCTCGTCGAGAAAGGCGCGGAGACGGGCGCGGGCGCGGATCGGCCTGTGGAACGCGCATTTCGGACAGACCTCGAGGTTGTCCTCCAGCTCCTGCCGGTACAACACCCCACCACACCCGTCGCACTTCTCCCACAGACCTTCGGGAACGCTGCGTTTACGGGCGGCTCCGCTTTCCGTGCGGATGCGAACGGGCATCAGTTTTTTCAGCCAGGACATGCGTTCGGGTGTCTTCGTCGTCGTTCGGCCGGATGGCCGCAAGTACGAGTCTAGCAAGACTCCATGGCGAGGGCCGTCCAGTGGCGTATGCCGGCCCGCCCCGGGACGGGCTCATCCCGCGTCCAGCGCCGCCCGCAGCGGGGCCAGGAAGGCCGAGGCCCGGGCCGCGGCGTCGCCGGTGTCCGCCGCCTCGGCCAATGCCGCGACCAGGGCGCTGCCGACCACCACGCCCTCGGCCGAGCGCGCCATCGCGGCCGCACTGGCGGCGTCCTTGATCCCGAAACCGGCCACCACCGGCACCCCGGCACGGGCGCGGATCGTGGCCAGATGCCCGCTGGCGTCGCCGGTATCGAGCCGATCGGCACCGGTGACCCCGGCATAGCTGACGTAATAGAGATAGCCCTCGGCATCGGCGCACAGACGGTCGAGGCGCGCGTCCGGAGTGGTCGGCGATGCCAGCAGGATCAGCGACAGCCCATGCGCCCGCATCGCGATGCGCAGGTCGTCGGCCTCTTCCGGCGGCAGGTCGACCAGCAGCAGACCGTCGACGCCGGCCGCCGCCGCTTCTTCGGCGAAGCGCGCATAACCGCGGATCTCGACCGGGTTGAGATACCCCATCAGCACGACCGGCGTCTCGGCGTCGTCCGCCCGGAACTCGCGCACGGCCTGCAGCACGAAGGTCAGTCCGGCGCCGCGGGCCAACGCGCGCTCCGAGCTGCGCTGGATGGTCGGGCCATCGGCCATCGGATCGGAGAACGGGACGCCGAGTTCGATCACGTCGGCACCGGCGGCGACCAGCGCGCGCATCACCGGCACGGTGGCCTCCCGCGAAGGATCGCCGGCGGTGACGAAGGGCACCAGCGCCTTGCGGCCGGCGGATTTCAGTTGCGCGAAACGGGTGTCGATGCGGTTCATGCGTTCTTCGAATAGGGTGCGCCCTGGCGCACCGCGTTTGGTATGAGATCCGGATTCATCGGTGCGCCGAAATGCATCCCATGGAATCACTCAAAACACGATGCCTTCGCGCGCGGCGACGGTATGCACGTCCTTGTCGCCACGGCCGGACAGATTGCACAGCACCAGGCCATCCTTCGGCAGTTCGCGCGCCAGCTTCATCGCCTGGGCGACGGCGTGCGCGGATTCCAGCGCCGGCAGGATGCCCTCGGTGCGCGCGAGCAGATGGAAGGCCTCCATCGCCTCGGCGTCGGTGATGCCGAGATAATCGGCGCGGCCGCGATCCTTCAGGAACGCGTGCTCGGGGCCGACGCCGGGGTAATCGAGACCCGCGGAAATCGAGTGGGTCTCGATGATCTGGCCGTCGTCGTCGCACAGCACGTACGTGCGGTTGCCGTGCAGCACGCCCGGACGGCCGGCGGCCAGCGACGCCGCGTGGTGGCCGCTGGCGATGCCCTCGCCCGCCGCTTCGGCGCCGACCAGGCGCACGCCGGCATCGTTGAGAAAGGCGTGGAAAATGCCGATGGCGTTGCTGCCGCCGCCGACGCAGGCGGTGATCACGTCCGGCAGACGACCGTAATCGGCCAGCATCTGCGCGCGCGCTTCGCGGCCGACGACGGCGTTGAAGTCGCGGACCATGCGCGGATACGGGTCGGGACCGGCGACGGTGCCGATGATGTAGAACGTGTCGTGCACGTTCGTCACCCAGTCGCGCATCGCTTCGTTCAACGCATCCTTCAGCGTGGCCGAACCGCTGGTGACCGGCACGACCTTCGCGCCGAGCAGCTTCATCCGGTAGACGTTGATCTTCTGGCGCTCGATGTCGGTCGCGCCCATGTACACGACGCATTCCAGCCCGAGCCGCGCGGCGACCGTGGCGCTGGCCACGCCGTGCTGGCCGGCGCCGGTCTCGGCGATGATCCGCGGCTTGCCCATGCGGCTGGCGAGCAGCGCCTGACCGATGGTGTTGTTGATCTTGTGCGCGCCGGTATGGTTCAGGTCTTCGCGCTTGAGCAGGATGCGCGCGCCGCCAACATGGGCGCTCAACCGCTCGGCGTGATAGATCGGACTCGGGCGGCCGACGTAATGCTTCAGATCGCGATCGAATTCGGCGATGAACGCCGGATCGACGCGGGCGGCATCGTAGGCCGCGGCCAGTTCCTGCAGCGGGCCGATCAGGGTCTCGGCGACGAAACGGCCGCCGAAGCGGTCGAAGTGCCCCTCGGCATTCGGAAAGGCGTTGAAATCGGTCCGGGAGTCGGGCGTGTGATCGAGCATGGCGGCGTTGGCGTGGTCGAGCGGCGGCGATGCTTCAGTTTATCGCAGGGCTGCAGCGCACAACTGATATAAAATCAATCGAATCCGTTACCAAAACTCACAGGTCATGAGCCGAAGCCTGCCGCCGCTGAACGCCCTGCGCGCCTTCGAGGCCGTGGCCCGGCTCGAAAGCGTCAGCCGCGCCGCCGACGAACTGCACGTCACCCACGGCGCGGTCAGCCGGCAGCTGCGGGCGCTGGAAGACGCCGTGGGCGCAGCGCTGTTCGTCCGCCAAGGCCGCGGGGTGGCGTTGACCCCGCTCGGCCACCGCCTGCACGGCGCGGCCGCGGCCGCTTTCGACCCCTTGCGCGCGGCCTGGACCGAACTGCGCCGCGGGCCACAGCAGGCGCCGCTGGTGCTGGGCTGCCCGGGCAGCGTGCTGGCGCGATGGATGATCCCGCGGCTGGACCGGTTGGCGCGCGAGCGACCGGAGCTGCAACTGCATCTGTCCGCCAGCGAAAGCGCGCCCGACGCGCGACTCGGCGGCCTGGACGCCGCGCTGATGATAGCGTCGCCGCCGTGGCCGCAGGACTGGCAGGTGCATGTCCTCGCCCCGGAACGGATCGGCCCGGTCGTCGGCCCGCGCTGGCCCGGAGCCGAATCGCTGCACGGCGCGCCGCCGCAGGCGCTCGCAGCCCATGCGCTGCTGCACACCGCCTCGCGGCCGCAGGCCTGGCGCGACTGGGCCGTGCGCGTCGGGCTGGAGGCCGAGGGCCTGCGCATGGGCACCGGTTTCGATCATCTCTACTACCTGCTGGAAGCCGCGGTCGCGGGCCTGGGCATCGCCATCGCGCCGGAACCACTGGTCGCGGACGACATCGCCACCGGACGGCTGCTGGCGCCGTGGGGCTTCGTCGAAACCGACGCGCAGTGGGTACTGTGCGCGCCGAAACGCAGCGCGAGCCCCAAGATCGGGCAACTCGCGGACTGGCTGCGGCAGGCGCTGGGCTCTTCGCAGGAGCGGCTTTAGCCGCGAGCTTTTGGCCTGAAGCCAAGGTACGTCATAACGCTGCGCGCGAAAGCGAAAGCTCGGGCCTGAAGGCCCTCCTACAAAGCGTCGTGCGTCGCGATTGTTCCGACGGCGGCATCCGCACGTCGCACGGCTTCCACGAAGCGGTGCATCTTCGCAGCATCCTTCTCGCCCGGCGCGGATTCAATCCCGCTGGAGACATCCACGCCCCAGCAGTACGTTGCGCGGATCGCTTCGAACACGTTGTCCGGGTGCAGGCCGCCGGCGAGCAGCCAAGGGCGCGGGCAGTCGCGCGGAATCCGCGTCCAGTCGAAGGCGTGGCCGCTGCCGCCGACCTGCCCTGCCGCGTGACTGTCGAACAGGAAACCGGTCGCACGCGCGTAGCGCGCGCCGAGGTCGTCGGCGCGGGCGCCCTCGCCGCCCATCGCGACGGCCTTGAGGTACGGCAGGCCGAACGATGCGCAGAACGCGTCGTCCTCGTCGCCGTGGAACTGCAGGATCGTCGGGCGCACGGTGTCGATCACCTCGCGCACGGTCGCCGCATCGTTGTCCATGAACAGCGCAACGCTGGCGACGAAGGGATCTAGCGCTTCGCGCAGCGGCGCGACCTGCGCGGGCGAGACGCGGCGCTTGCTGCGCTCGGCGAACACGAAGCCAACGGCATCGACGCCGAGCGCGCAGGCGACGGCCACGTCTTCGATACGGGTCAATCCGCAGAACTTGATGCGCGTGCGGCGCGGCAAGCGGTTCACGTCAGACATCGAACCGCACCTCGTCCGGCAACGGCCAGTCGCGGGGATAGCGCGGGCCGACGAATACCAGTCCCTGCGCCGGCGCGGTCGGCCCGGCGAGCGTGCGATCGCGGCCTTCCAGCACATCGACGATCCACGCTTCCGGCCGCTCGCCCGCGCCCACTTCCAGCAGCGAACCGACCATGTTGCGGACCTGGTGATGCAGGAACGCATTGGCCTGCACGGTGAAACTCACGATGTCGCCATCGCGCGTCACGTCCAGCCGCTGCAGTTCCCGCCGCGCGTGCGCGGCTTGGCAATGCACGGTGCGGAACGCTTCGAAATCGCGCTCGCCCAGCAACTGCTGCGCAGCGCGATGCATGGCGTCCACGTCCAGCGGGCGGCGCTCCCAGGCCAGCCACTGGCGACCCAGCGCCGGACGCACCTGATGATTGAGCAGGCGATAGCGATAGCGCCGCGCGCGTGCGGAAAACCGCGCGCTGAAATCGTCGTCGACCGGTGCGCACCAGCGGATGCGCATCGACGGCGGCAACCGCGAGGTGGTGCCGAGCACCCAGGCGCGTGGCGTGCGCGACGCATCGCTGTCGAAATGCACGACCTGGCATTCGGCGTGGACACCGGCATCGGTCCGGCCGGCGCAGATGGTTTCGACCGGATGCGCGGCGACGCCGCTCAGTGCCTCTTCCAGCGTCGCCTGCAGCGTGGCCGGGCCACCGGATTCGCCGTGCGCGGTGAGGCGCTGCCAGCCGTGGAATTCGCTGCCGTCGTATTCGACGCCGAGGGCGTAACGCATCCCGTGGTCCCGCGCCGTCGCCGGCGTCAGCCGAGATCCTGCAGCAGCCGCTCCGCTTCGCGGCGCACGTCGACGCTGTCGCCGCGGGTGGCCACTTCCTGCAGCAGGCTGCGCGCGGTGTCGCGGTCGCCCATGTCGAGATAGGCCTTGGCCAGATCCAGCCGTCCCTGTCCGGGCGGCGAGGCGTTCAGCGGCGCCACGTCGACGCCACCGGCATGCCAGGTGGGCACGCCGCGGGACGGAGGCGCGGGCTTCGGCGCCTCCGGCTCGGCCGGTTTCGCAAGCCGGTTCCACGCCGGCTCCGCCGGTTCGCCCGGAATGTCATCGACGAATGCGGGCGCTTCGGCCGCGTCGGCGTTGTCCGTCCCGGCAGCGTCCTGGATTTTCGGGACGGCCGCGGCGAGACGTTCGGTATCGCGCGGAGGCACGACCGTCACGACGGGCGCTGCGCGACGCCGCAACCACCACACCGCGAGCAGCGCCACCAGCACCAGACCGGCCGCGATCCCGATCCACGGGCCGAGGCCGGACACGGTCGCGGCCGGCGGCGTCGCGGCCTGGCTGGTCGCCAGCTTCTGCTGCGCCGCGGCCAATTCGCTGTCCTTCATCGACAGCAGTTCGTTCTGCTTCTGCTGCAGTTGTTCCAGCTCGGCGACGCGCGCCTTCAGCTCCTGCACTTCGGCTTCCCGCGCGGCCAGCGTTTCTTTGCTCTGCTGGAGTTCCTGTTGTCGCAACATGTCGCCCTCACCGCCGGCGCTCACGCCGGATCGCGTGCCCGCCCGCTTCGCGTCGTTCGCGGAGGGCGGCACAATTTCAAGTCGCGCCTGCGCGGTCGCGCGGGCGTTGCGCGGACCGCCCGCAGTCGTGGCGGCAGTCGTGGCGGCAGGCGTCGCGGCGGCATCGCCGGCCGGCGTACCGACCACCGCCGGCGGCTGCGGCAGCGCGCGGCCGGCGCCGCGCCACTGGGCGGCCTGTTCGCGCACCACCACCGCGGCTTCGTCGGGCGTGTAGCTGCCGATGACGTTCGCGTCGGGAATGCGCAGCACCGCGCCGGCCTTGAGCCGGTTGGCGTTGCCGCCGATGAAGGCTTCGGGATTCGCGCGCAGCAGCGCGAGGATGGTCTGGTCGAGGCTGAAACCACGATCCAGGTCGGCGGCGATGCTGCCCAGGGTTTCGCCCGGACGGACGGTGCGGGTCTCGCCGCCGGGCAGGATGTCGATCGGCGCCGCGGTCGCGGCCACCGGCACGGCCGGTTCAGGCACCACGGACTCCGGCGGCAGCGGGATGGGCATCGGCGCTGGCGACGACAGGGGGTCGGTCGGCGTCGATGCGGTCTGCTCGCCCGGCCGCAGCGGAACCGGTGTCGGCGCCGGGGCTTCGAGGGGATTGGCCGGCGGCGGGTCCGGCAAACGGACCACGGTGTTGCCGGGATCGACCGTCGCTTCCTGGATGGGCGGCTGCGCCGGCGCCGCGGCGGTCTGCGGCGTGTCCAGCAGGGCCGAATACTCGCGAACCAGTCGACCCTGGCCCCAGTCGACTTCCAGCAGGAAGGTGAGCAGGGGCTGCTCGACCGGCGCGGCGCTGGTAACCCGGATGACCGGGCGGCCGCGGGCGTCGAGAGCGACCGCGAACTGCAGATTGGAGACGATGCCCTGTGGGGCCGACAAGCCGACGCGGGCGAAGGTTTCGGGCGAGGCCAGCCGTGCCTGCAGCATCTCCAGTTCGGCCGGATCGTTGGAAATGACCGGGATTTCCGCCAGCAGCGGCTGGTCGCGTTGGGACAGCACCCGGATCTGGCCCAGCCCGAGCGCCCACGCCGACAGCGGCGACAACAAGGCCACCACTGCCAGTAACGCGCTAACTGTGATCCGCAAGTGTTTGATCACGCTTGTCCCCAGAGCCAACCCGGAGACTCTAGCCATCTGTCCCCGGGTTCGCAACGGTCGGCCTCAGCCCTCGGCCGCTACGAGTTCGGCGATCTGCACCGCGTTGAGCGCGGCGCCCTTGCGAATGTTGTCGGAGACGATCCACAGATTGATCGCCCGCGGATGCGAGAAATCGTCGCGGATACGGCCCACGTAGACCGGATCGCGGCCCGAGGCGTGGCTGACCGGGGTCGGATACCCGCCCGCCCTGCGCTCATCCACGATCTCCACGCCCGGCGCGGTCGACAGCAGCGTGCGGACCTCGTCGGCGGTGATCTTCTCGCGGGTCTCGACGTTCACCGCCTCGGAATGGCCGTAGAACACCGGCACCCGGACTGCGGTCGGATTCACCTGGATGTTCTGGTCGCCGAGGATCTTGCGTGTCTCCCAGACCAGCTTCATCTCTTCCTTGGTGAAACCGTTGTCGAGGAAATCGTCGATGTGCGGGATCAGGTTGAACGCGATCTGCGCCTGGAAGCGCTGCGGCTCGATATCCTGGAAATTCAGCAGCGCCGCGGTCTGCCGGCCGAGTTCTTCGAGACCGGAACGGCCGGCGCCGGAGACCGACTGATAGGTCGCGACGTTGATGCGCTCGATCCCGGCCTTGCGGTGGATCGGGCCCAGCGCGACCACCATCTGCATGGTCGAACAGTTCGGATTGGCGATGATGCCGCGCGGCCGCTGCTTCGCCGCCTCCGGGTTCACTTCGCTGACCACCAGCGGCACGTCGTCGTCGTAACGGAAAGCCGAGGAGTTGTCGATCACCACCGCACCGGCGGCGGCGAATTTCGGCGCGTATTCCTTCGAGATCGAACCGCCGGCCGAGAACAGCGCGATGTCCACGCCGGCCGGATCGAACGTGGCCAGATCGCGCACCATCACTTCGTCGTCGCCGAACTTCACGTACTCGCCGGCCGAACGTTCGCTCGCCAGCGCCACGATCTCGCCCACCGGGAATTTGCGCTCGGCGAGGATCGACAGCATCACCTCGCCCACGGCGCCCGTCGCGCCGACCACCGCCACCTTGAATTGCCTGCTCATTTCGAATGCCCTTGTCTGTTGTAGGAGCGCCGGAAGGCGCGACAACCGGTCGGGATCCGGTCGCGCCTTCCGGCGCTCCTACGAGAATGATGGATGCTTTCGGTGCGGCGCGTCGCTGCCTGTGGGGGCGAAACCGGCGACGGGCCGCTATCGTTTCGCGTCTTTGTCGGTGGTCGCGGGAATTCGCGGCGAAACCTCGCCGACATCGCCGCACTGCGCGCGATGGCGCAGCGCCTGGTCCATCAGCACCAGCGCCATCATCGCCTCGCAGATGGGCGTGGCGCGGATGCCGACGCAGGGGTCGTGGCGGCCGGTGGTGACGACTTCTACTTCCTCGCCCAGCACGTTCAGACCGCGCCCGGGCAGGCGCAGGCTGGACGTCGGCTTGAACGCGACCGAGCACACGACCTGCTGGCCGCTGCTGATGCCGCCGAGGATGCCGCCGGCGTGGTTCGACAGGAACCCGTCGCGGGTCATCTCGTCGCGATGGAACGAGCCCTTCTGCGCGACCGAGGCGAAACCGTCGCCGATCTCCACGCCCTTCACGGCGTTGATCGACATCATCGCCGCGGCGAGATCGCCGTCGAGCTTGCCGTAGATCGGTTCGCCCCAACCCGGCGGCACGCCGTCGGCGACCACGGTGACGCGTGCGCCGACCGAATCGCCGGACTTGCGCAGCGCGTCCATGTAGGTTTCGAGCGCCGGGACCTGGGCTTCGATCGGCCAGAAGAACGGATTGCCCTCGACGGCGTTCCAGTCGAACGCACCAAGATGTTCATCAGGACGCAGTTCGCCGAGCTGCGACAGATGGCCGCGCACGGTCACGCCGTAACGCTCGGCCAGCCATTTCTTCGCGATCACCGCCGCGGCCACGCGCATCGTGGTTTCGCGCGCGCTGCTGCGCCCGCCGCCGCGCGGATCGCGATGGCCGTACTTCTGCCAGTAGGTGTAATCGGCGTGCGCCGGGCGGAACTGCGCGGCGATCTTGTTGTAGTCCTTGCTGCGCGCGTCGGTGTTGCGGATCAGCAGCGCGATCGGCGTGCCGGTGGTGCAGCCTTCGTACACACCGCTGAGGATCTCGACCGCGTCGGTCTCGTGTCGCTGCGAAGTGTGTCGGCTGCGCCCGGTGGCGCGACGTTCGAGATCCTGGGCGAATTCGTCTTCGGAAATCGCCAGCCCCGGCGGGCAACCGTCGATCACGCAACCGATCGCCGGTCCGTGCGATTCGCCGAACGTGGTGACGCGGAGCAGATGGCCGAAACTGTTGCTCACGCGCCGGGCCTCAGAACAAGCCGGCGGCAGCCGGCGCGGACGTGGATGCCGCCTCGGCGCCACGCAGCGCGGGGTCGCGGGCATCGGCGAGTTGGCGGATGCGGGCGTGGCAAGTCATCAGATCGCGGCGTTCGACCACGAAAACCCCCATCTGGCCGACCTTGAACTCGACCCAGGCCAGCGGCAGTTCCGGCAGCAGGTGGTTGAGCGCGCGCTCGGACTCGCCGACTTCGCAGATCAGCAGACCGTCCTCGGTCAGGTGCAGCGGGGCGTCGCGGAGAATCCGCAGCGCCAGATCCAGGCCGTCGTCGCCGGCGCGCAGGCCGAGTTCGGGCTCGTAGGAATATTCCTTCGGCAGCGCGTCGGTCTCGTCATTGGTGACGTAGGGCGGATTGGTGACGATCAGATCGTAATGCTCGCCCTGCAGGCCGCCGAACAGATCCGATTTCAGGAAGCGGACGTTCTCGGCATGCAGGCGGGCCTTGTTCTCGGCCGAGAGCGCCAATGCGTCGTCGCTGATGTCGACACCGTCGACGTGCCAGTCGGGATTGTGGTGGCCCATCGCGATCGCAATGCAGCCCGAGCCGGTGCACAGATCGAGCGCGCGGCGGACTTGGCGGCCGCCCAGCCACGGCTCGAAGCCGGATTCGATCAGCTCGGCGATCGGCGAACGCGGCACCAGGGCGCGGGCGTCGGTCTTGAAGCTCAGGCCGGCGAACCAGGCCTCGCCGGTGAGGTAGGCGGCGGGCATGCGTTCCTCGATCCGGCGCAGGAACAGCTTCAGCACGTCTTCCTTCTCCGCCAGCGTGACCCGCGACTGGCCGTAGACCGGCGGCAGATCGTGCGGCAGATGCAGGGCGTGGAGGACCAGTTGGGTCGCCTCGTCGAGGGCGTTGTCGTAACTGTGGCCGAAGGTCAGCCCGGCGGCGTTGAAACGGCTGGCCCCGTACCGGATCAGGTCGATGATCGTCTGCAACTCGTCGGTCATGGCGGGGTACGGGTCCGGGTGCCGGGCCGGCCAGCGGGCCGGCGTGTGTGGGGGTGACCGCGAAGTATAGCGGTCGCGCGGTTATCATGGCCGCACCTTGAGGGATCTCCTGCGAACCGACCGCGATGTTCAACCGCACCACCCTTCTGATCCTCCTGGTCGCGCTGGCGACCGGCGCCGGCCTGCTCACGGCCGAATACGTCTTCAATCGCCGGTCAGCCGCGGGCCCCGAGCTGCAGACGGTGCGCCGGCTCTCGACCCCGCGGGAACTGCCGGCATTTACCCTGCAGCAGTCCGACCGCACCCCGCTGGTGCCCGGCGAACTGCGCGGGCACTGGACCGTGGTCTTCATCGGTTTCACGTTCTGCCCGGATGTCTGCCCGACCACCCTGTCCGAGATGGCGCAGGCCCAGAAACAGTGGGAAACGCTGCCGGAAACCACCCGCCCGCGGGTGCTGTTCGTCTCGATCGATCCGGAGCGCGACACCATCGAGAAGCTCGGCGAATACGCCCACGGCTTCCACAAGGACACCCTGGCCGCCACCGCCGACATCCCGTCGCTGGAGGCGTTCGCCAAATCGCTGTCGCTGGTCTTCGCCAAGGTGCCGCTGGGCGACGACGCCCCGGCCGACCAGTACACCATGGACCATTCCGCCACCCTGATCGTGCTCGACCCGCAGGGGCGCATGGCGGGCATCATCCAGCCGCCGCTGAGACCCAGGGCCATCGCCGAGGACCTGATCGCCCTCACCACGGCAGGCAAATGATGGGACTCGTCACCACCCTCACCTACGTGCTGCCGCACCGCCTGCTGTCGTCGCTGGCCCGTCGCCTCGCCTATTCGCGCAATCGCGCGGTGAAGCAATGGCTGATCGATATCGTGACCCGCAAATTCGGGGTGGACCTGTCCGAGGCCGCGGAACCCGATCCGCGCGCCTACCCCACCTTCAACGCCTTCTTCACCCGCGCGCTGAAGCCGGATGCCCGCCTGCCCGACCCCGACCCGCGCAGTCTGCTGATGCCGGCCGACGGCCACATCAGCCAGTGCGGGCCGATCGAGCCCCTGGGCAACGGCGACGGCCGCATCTTCCAGGCCAAGGGCCAGTCCTTCACCGCCGCCGAGCTGCTGGGCGACGCGGACGCCGCGGCGCCGTTCGCCGACGGCCTGTTCGCGACGGTCTATCTCTCGCCGCGCGACTACCACCGCGTGCACATGCCCTGGGCCGGCACCCTGCGCGAAACCGTGCATGTGCCCGGGCGGCTCTTCAGCGTCGGCACCGACGCCGTCGCCTCGGTGCCGGGGCTGTTCGCGCGCAACGAACGCCTGGTCTGCCATTTCGACACCGACTTCGGCCCGATGTGCCTGGTGATGGTCGGCGCGCTGCTGGTGTCCGGCGTCGAAACGGTGTGGAGCGGCGTGGAGATTCCCGCCTACGGCGACCGCATCGCGCGCAAGGACTATCGCGGCCAGGGCATCGCCCTCGACCGCTTCGCCGAGATGGCGCGCTTCAATTACGGCTCCACCGTGATCGTGCTGTTGCCGAAGCATGCGGCGGCGCTGTCGTCCGACCTGCGACCGGAACTGCCCGTGCGCCTCGGTCAGCGACTCGCGGGCGTGAACTGAGTCGCACATCGCGACGCCCGTGTGTGATCGTGTGCGCGGGTTGCGCACAACCCTGTCAGTTGTGACAGCCGCGGCGGCATTGATCCCGCGGCGCGGCATCACGTAAGTTGATCGCAGGCATCGCCATGCGATGCCGCCAAGGACCGCGGCGCACGCCGCGAACGGCATGCTCCGGATGCGGAGCGCACAGACAGGGAGCGCAGCATGAGCCGTACTGGCAAGATCGCCGTCATCGACCTCGAACAATGCGCGGTCGCGATCCGCACCGCCGAAGGCGAGTACACCGTCGTCGAAATCGACCCGAACTGGACGGTGCAGGTCGGCGACACCATCGGCTGGGACAACGACGAAGGCCTCGGCTTCGAGACGTACCGCAACGAAAGCAAGGGCAGCGACTGCGACGTGTTCGTGCAGAACCATTACGTCGGTGAAAAAGCGATGCGGCTGCAGTTCCCGGGCTGAGCCATCGGGATCCGCCGCCTGAACCCGGCGCGTTCAGCCGGGCACGTTCAGTCCGGCGCGCGCGCCGTGGCCGCGTCGCGTCGCGGCGGCGCGCCGAACAGCCGGCGGTATTCGCGACTGAAATGCGACGGGCTCTCGTAGCCCACGCGATGCGCGGCGGCCGCGGCTTCGAGGCCGTCCGAGAGCATCAGCCGCCGCGCCTCCTGCAGCCGCAACCGCTTCTGGAACTGCAGCGGCGACATCGCGGTGACTTCGCGGAAGCGCTCGTACAGCGACGATGCGCTCATGTGCGCGGCTTCCGCGAGCGCTTCGATCCGCAGGGGCTCGGCATAACGTTCGCGCAACAGCGCGATCGCACGCCCCACGCGCCGTGCCTGTCCGTCGCTGCGGCACAGCGCGCGCAACTGCGGGCCCAGCGCACCGGTCAGCAGGCGGAAATGGATCTCGCGCATGGCCAGCGGCGCCAGCACCGGCGCGGCATCGGGTTCATCGGCCAGCCGGACCAGACGCAGCGCGGCATCCAGCAGCGCCGGCGACGTCTCGGCGACCAGCAGCGCCCGACCCGGCGCGGAGTCCCCGGGCGCATCCTCCTCGACCTGCGACGACAGCGCTTCGACGATCCGTGGATCCAGATCGATGCGCAGGCAGAGATAGGGCCGCGCGGATGAGGCTTCGATGATGCGACCGGTGATCGGCAGACTGGTCGACACGATCAGACAGTGCATGGGATCGTAGACGTAGGTCGCGCCGTCGAACAGCGCATGCTTGCGCCCCTGCACGACGATGCAGACCGACGGGTCATAGACCGCCGGCAAGGGTTGCGAGGGCGCGCTCGCGCGGATCACGGCGGCGCCGGCCACGGGCGTGTCGTGAACCCCGTCTCCGCCGCCGATTCGGGCAAGCCTCGCCGCCAGTTCCGCGAGCGCGGGAGCGCGGTCGCGGAACTCCGGAGCGGCGATGGAAGCGATGGATGGCATGGCGATTCCCGGACAAAGCGCGATGGTCCGCATTATGCGCATCGCGGTTCGCACGCGGGACAGCCGGGGTGCGGCGCGGAGGATCGGGCAAGGATCGGCGAGATTCGCGCCAACGCTGCAGGGAACCGCGCAGTAAGGTGATCGCATCCCCCGCGCACCGGAGTTTCCGCATGAACACCGCTCTTCCCCGCCGTACTCTGGGCCGCCATGGCCCCGTCGTTTCCGCACTCGGCCTCGGCTGCATGGGCATGTCCGATTTCTACGGCCCCAGCGAAACATCGACCAATCTCGCCGTCCTCCATCACGCGCTGGACATCGGCGTGAATTTCCTCGACACCGCCGACATGTACGGCGTCGGCGCCGAGGGCATGGGCGAGAACGAACGCCTGCTGGCCGAGGTGCTGCGCACACGCCGCGACGAGGTCGTGCTCGCGACCAAGTTCGGCAATGTCCGCGGCGCCGATGGTGCGTTCATCGGCGTGGACGGCCGCCCCGAATACGTCGCGGCCGCCTGCGACGCCAGCCTGCGCCGGCTCGGCGTGGACCACATCGACCTGTACTACCAGCATCGCGTCGACCGCACGGTGCCGATCGAGGACACCGTGGGCGCGATGGCGCGACTCGTGGAGGCCGGCAAGGTGCGGCATCTCGGCCTGTCCGAAGCATCGGCGGCGACCCTGCGCCGGGCCGCGGCGGTCCATCCGATCGCCGCGCTGCAGACCGAATATTCGCTGTGGACCCGCGACGTGGAGGCGGAGATCCTGCCGACGTGCCGGGAACTGGGCATCGGCTTCGTCGCCTACAGCCCGCTGGGCCGCGGCTTCCTCACCGGCGCCTTCGCCGGCAGCGGCGCCCTGGCGGAGAACGACTGGCGCCGGAGCAACCCGCGCTTCCAGGGCGACAACGCCGACCGCAACCGCGCCCTGGTCGACGCGCTGTCCGCGATCGCCCTGGCGCGCGACTGCACGCCGGCGCAACTCGCGCTGGCGTGGCTGCTGGATCGCGGCGAGGACATCGTGCCGATCCCCGGCACCCGCCGCATCGCACGGCTCGACGAGAACGCGGCGGCGGCGCGGATCGCGCTGAGCGCCGGCGAGCGCACGGCGATCGACGCGGCCCTGGCCGCCCATGCGGTCGCAGGGACGCGCTACCCGGAAGCATCGATGGGCACGCTCGACGGTTGAACCCGCGGCGCTACACTCCTGCGTCGATCCCGCGACGCAGGAGCCCCGCATGTCACGCATTCTCCGCAGCCTGCTGGTCGTGTCCGCCCTCGCCTTCGTGGTGTGGGCGTATTTCGCGCCGCACCTGACCATGCGCGCGATGCGGCTCGCGGCCGAACGCGGCGATGCCGGGGCGCTGGCCGCGCACGTCGACTTCCCCGCCGTGCGCGAGGATCTGAAGGCGCAGTTCTCCGCCGCGGCCTCGGACCGCATCGGCGGCGACGGCAGCGGCGGCTGGCGCGATTTCGGCGCCGCGCTGGCGACCGCGGCCGCGGCGCCGGCGATCGATGCCCTGGTCTCGGAGGAATCGCTGATGCTGCTGTTCGCGGGCCGCGACATGGCCCGCGGCAGACTGATCGCGCAGCCGGCCGCGGCGCCGGCGAGAACGCCGCAAAGCGCCTCGGGAAACGACGCGGCGCGGCCGCGCTGGAACCCCGCGATGGGTTACGCCGACCTGTCCACCTTCACGGTGCGCTTCGACCTCAACGACGATCCAGCGCTGCCGGCGACGCTGGTCTTCAAGCGCCACCGGCTGTTGTGGTGGAAGCTGTCGGCGGTGCGGTTGCCGCCGCTGCCGGAGTGAGCGCGCGGTTCGCGGCCCCGATCAGCCTTCTTCGCAGCCCTGCAGCTTGATGCGCTGTCCCGGCTTCACCGTGTAGCGCGGCGCCTTGAGCGCATTGGCCTTCGCCAGTTCGCCCAGCTGGCAGTCGTATTTCCGCGCGATCGACATCAGGGTGTCGCCGCGCGCGACCTGATGCTGGCGCACCGGCTTCAGTTTCGGCTTTTCTTGGGATTTCGGCTTGTCCTGGGGTTTGGGCGTTTCCTGCACGGGCGACTGCGCCGGCACCGCGGTGCCGTCCTCGCCGGTGGCGGTCGCGACCACGGTCTCGATCGCACCCACGCGCACGATCGCCGAATTCGGATCGCTGGACACCAGCTGTTTCGCCAGCTCGGCGCGTTCGCCCTGGATGCAGTAGCGGTTGTAGAGGCCGGCGATCTTCACCGTGCCGTTGAGCGTGGTGCCCGCGGGAATCCAGCCGTCGGCCTCGTAGCGCGGGTTGAGGTTGCGCAGCGCGCGCATGAAACCGTCGCGGGTGCCGCCGTTGCCGAGACAGATCGTCAATTCGTAGATCGACGCCGGGCGCACCAGCCGGAACGTCGCCGGCTTGGCGTCGACCTTCGGGAAGCTCAGGCCGTATTCCTTCGGATGCAGGTAGAGCCAGGCCGCGGCGATCACCATCGGCACGTAGTCCCTGGTCTCGGCCGGAAACTGGTTGTAGACGTCCTCGTCCCAGAAGCTGCGGCCGCCGGTGGCGCGGTGCACGCGCAGCGCGCGGCCTTCGCCGCCGTTGTACGCGGCCAACCACAGTTCGATGTTGTTGCCGAACTCGGCGTAACGCTCGTTGAGATACGCCGCGGCGGCGTCGGCCGACATCCGCGGGTCGTAGCGGGTGTCGAAGCCGGTGCCGTCGGGGCCGAGACCGAAGCGGCGACCGGTGGCGGGCATGAACTGCAGCAGGCCCACCGCGCCGGCGCGCGAACCGATGTGCACGCGGCCGGTGGATTCCTTGGCCATGATCCCGAACAGCAGCGCTTCCGGCAGGCCGCTGCGCTGGAACGACGGCGACATCTGGTGGCGCAGATACTGGTAATTCTCGTGGCTTTGGATCAGCGACACGCGCATGTCGGTGAGCCAGCGGCGGATGCCGGCCTGCACCGCGGGATTCATCCGCACCATGTTGACGAAGCGCTGGCCGTCGGCGCTCAGCAGCGCGGCCGCTTCGGCGGAGGCCGGCACGTCCGCGGTCGCGATCTCGGTGTCGATCAGGCCCTGGACGTCCTCGCCCACCGCCGCGTCGCCCGCGGTGCGGGCGTCGACATCGGCCTTGAGCAGGCGCTTGTAGGTCGTCAGCAGCTGCGAGATCGGGCAGCCCTTCAATTTCATGCAGTCGGTGATGACGTCTTCCATGTCCTCCAGCGCGGCATTGCTTTCGGTCATGCCGGCGGGGTCGTTGTTGCCGACCTTCACCACCGCATCGCGGTAGCGGGCCTCGGCGACGGTCATCCGCGCCTTCAGCGCCTCCAGCTCGCGGTCGCGGCGCGACTGGGCCTCGGCCTCGGAGTGCGGGAACACGGCGATCGCGAGCAGCGCGAGGACCGGCAGCAGGCGCGGCATCGCGCGCGGGCGGGCGCAGCGCCCGCGAAGAAATACAGCGAATGGGGACATGAACAGCACGGCGAACGGCAGGGCATTGCAGGGTAGCCCCGGCGCCCGGGACCGGCAACCGCCGAAAGGTCATGCCGCTCAGGAGGCATGCATGTCGCGGGCCGGCCCTCCGCGGCGCGCTGCCAGTCCGCAATGACCGCTCGCACCGGCCCGCGGCCGCCCGATCCCGAATAGAATTCGACGATCCACTCCGAGGACCGTTCATGGACCCCATTCTGGTCGGCAAGGCCATCACCACCGATACCGGCGGCAACGTGCATCTGCTGCCGAAGTTCGGCAATCGACACGGCCTGATCGCCGGCGCCACCGGCACCGGCAAGACCGTGACCCTGATGACCCTGACCGAAGGCTTTTCGCGGATCGGCGTTCCGGTGTTCCTGGCCGATGTGAAGGGCGACGTGGCCGGCCTGGCCGCCGCCGGCACCATGAACGAGAAGATCCAGCAGCGCCTCGCGCTGATGGGCAATCCCGATTACCGCAACGAAGCCAGTCCCACGGTGTTCTGGGACCTCTACGGCAAGCGTGGCCATCCGGTGCGGACCACGGTCAGCGAGATGGGCCCGACCCTGCTCGGCCGCATCCTCGAACTGAACGACACCCAGAGCGGCGTGCTCGACATCGTGTTCAAGCTGGCCGACGACCGCGGCCTGCTGCTGCTCGATCTCGAAGATCTGCGCGCCCTGCTCGGCCTGGTGGCCGAAGAGCGCAAGGACATCTCGACCAGCTATGGCCTGGTCAGCACCCAGTCGATCGGCGCGATCCAGCGCGCACTGCTGCGATTGGAGCAGGAAGGCGCGGAGATGTTCTTCGGCGAACCCGCGCTGGAACTCGGCGACCTGATGCGCACCACGCCCGACGGCCGCGGCGTGGTCAACGTGCTCGCCGCCGACCAGTTGATCCTCAAACCCAAGCTCTATTCGAGTTTCCTGCTGTGGCTGCTGTCGGAGCTGTTCGAAACCCTGCCGGAAGTCGGCGATCTCGACAAACCCAAGCTGGTGTTCGTGTTCGACGAAGCGCATCTGTTGTTCGAGGACGCACCGCCCGCGCTGCAGCAGCGGATCGAGCAGGTGGTGCGCATCATCCGTTCCAAGGGCGTCGGCGTGTACTTCTGTTCGCAATTCCCCGACGACGTGCCCGACGACATCCTCGGCCAGCTCGGCAACCGCTTCCAGCACGCGCTGCGCGCCTTCACGCCGCGCGACCAGAAGGCGGTGAAGACCGCGGCGCAGACCTTCGTCGCCAATCCCGCGCTGGATGTCGCCAAGGCGATCGGCGAACTCGGCACCGGCGAAGCGCTGGTGTCGACGCTGCAGGACAAAGGCATCCCGATGCCGGTCGAGCGCACCCTGATCGCGCCGCCGCGCTGCAGGATGGGCGCGATCACCGACGCCGAACGCGCCCAGGTGCGCGCCGGCAGCCCGGTCGGCGGCAAGTACGACACCCGCATCGACCGCGAATCGGCGGCGGAGCTGCTGGCGAAGAAGGTCGAAGCCGCACCGGAACAGGCCAAGGCCCCGCCAGCCCGCACCCGCGCGCAGGACGACGCCGAGGAAGGCGGTTTCGGCCAGTCGGTGAAGGACGCCGTGTTCGGTACCAAGCGCCGCCAGGGCATGGTCGAGACCATGGCCAAACAGACCGCGCGCACCGTCGGCAACCAGATCGGCAAGCAGATCCTGCGCGGCCTGCTCGGCGGTATTTTCGGCGGCAAACGCTGACGCCCGATACGCCGGCCATACATCCCCCGCACACTCCAGATCTCTCCATTTCATCCATCCATTTCACACGTCCACCGAGAGCATCCCGATGACATCACGCAAGACGACCGCTTCCCTGCTCTGCTCCGCCCTGCTGCTCGCGCTGTTCGCCAGCGGCTGCCAGCAGGACGCCGCCCGCGAAGCCGAAGAAGCGTCGGCCACCGACGCTGCGGCCGCCACCGCCGAACCCGCACCCGCCGTCGAGACCAAGGCCGTCGAACCGCCTCCGCCGCCGGTCCCGGTGCCGGGCACCGACGCCGCGATCGTCGAAGACCACTCCACCCCGGTCGCCGCCGCGCCGACATTCGACGCCAAGGCCTTCGCCGGCCGTTACGCCGCCGGCGACACCGCGCTGGAAATCACCGCCGACGGCATGTTCGCCCTGACCCTCGGCGGCAACGCCATCGACGGCACCTGGACACTGCAGGCGAACGGCAAGACCGTCACGCTGGACCCCGACAGCAAGAGCGAAAGCGATCGCCAGCTCGAAGTGGTCTCCGCCGACAGCGTGAAACTGGCCGGCACCGTCCTCAAGCGCGTCGCCGACAAGCAGTAACCGCCCGCAGGATGTCGCGCTGGCGCCCGCCTCCCGAGAAAAGCACGGCCCTCATCACCCGTGAGGGCCATGCGCGGCTGAAGGCCGAACTCGACGACCTCTGGCGGGTGCGTCGCCCCGAAGTGGTGAAAGCCCTCGCCGCGGCCGCGGCCGAGGGCGATCGCTCGGAAAACGCCGAGTACACCTATCGCAAGAAGCAGCTCGGCGAGATCGACCGCCGCGTGCGCTACCTGACGAAGCGACTGGAATCGCTGAAAGTCGTCGATACCGTGCCCAGCGACCCGGACGCGGTGTTCTTCGGCGCCTCGGTCGAACTGGAGCACGCGGTCAGCGGCGAAGCCAGCCGCTACCGCATCGTCGGCCCCGACGAAACCGACGCGAAGCTCGGCTGGATCAGCATCGATTCGCCGCTGGCGCGGGCAATGCTGAAGAAACGCATCGACGACGAATTCGAAGCGCTGCTGCCCGGCGGCGCGCAGCGGTTTTTCATCGTCGGGGTGGAATACGGCGGCTGAGCACCCGCTTCAATCCTCGAACCGGTTCCATCTGGCCTGACGGCGACGACGGCCTTCGCCGCGCTGACGCCTGCAGGCCTGCAGGCGCGCCGTGCAATTGCCGACGGCGCGACGGTAATCGTTTTCGGCGCGGATGTGGCCCGGATCGCCGCCGCGGAAACATTCGCGATTGAGATTCGCGCGTGCCGCCTGGCAGCGCTGGTTGGACAGCAGCCTGCCGTTGACGACATGACACGACGTGTTGCGGTCGCAGTTCGTGGTCAATCCGTGCTTGCAATGACGCACCACCGATCCGCGCAATTGGAAATAGCGCGGCCAGGCGCAGTCGCCCGGACGATTGACTTCGACATCGTCGGCAGAATCGATATCGAAATACTCGTCGATGTCGTCGAAGAAACGATCGATGGCATCGTCGATCATGGCGTCGATGTCGTCGTGACGGTCGGCATTGAAGTCGCGCATGGCGATCGCTCCGGAATGACCTTCCGCCATTGTCGGGAACGATCCGCGGCCGCGGTATCGCCCGGATGGGTTAGCCCACAGGGTGGGATGAGCGCACCCTGCGAGCTTCATCGCGGCGGTGGCTTACGCGCCATCCAGTGAACGGAGACGGATCGGCCGTAACGCGCGTGAACGGGGAAGAGGCGACCGAGTTGTCGCTGCGGCGGTATGCGTACAATTCGGCCATGACCGCCACGCCGCCCGCCACGCCCCACGTTCCCGGCTATACGATCATCCGCCACCTTGCGCGCGGCGGCATGGCGGAAGTCTTCGTGGCCGAGCAGATCGCGCTGCAGCGGCCGGTCGCGCTGAAGATCCTGCGCATGGCCGAGGCCGGCGGCGCGGATGCGGTCGAGCGCTTCGAGCAGGAAACCCGCCTGATCGCCGAACTGAGTCATCCGAACATCGTCGGCATCCACGACGTCGGCCGCAGCAGCGACGGCGCCCTGTATTACGCGATGCCCTTCCTGCCCGGTGGCGATCTGACCGCGAAGCCCTCGCCGCGTCCCCCGGCGGAAATCCGCAGGCTGCTGGCCGCACTGCTCGATGCGCTGCGCTATGCGCACGGCAAGGGCATCGTGCACCGCGACATCAAGCCCGCGAACGTGCTCTTCGACGAGCACGGCACGCCGCAGCTGGCCGATTTCGGCGTCGCCCTCCGCACCGTGAACAGCGAACGCCTGACGCAGGTGGGCCTGACGGTCGGTTCGACCGGCTACATGAGCCCCGAGCAGGCGCGCGGGATGCCGGTGGATGCGCGCTCGGATCTGTACAGCGTGGGCGTGCTCGCCCACGAACTGCTGACCGGCAATCTGCCGTTCCGCGGGGCCGACGCGGTGGAGATCGCGATCGCCCAGATGGAGCAGAAGGTGCCGCGCCTGCCGAAGGATCGCGCGCATTGGCAGGGCTTCATCGACAAGGCGCTGGCCCGCCAACCGGCACAGCGCTTCCAGACCGCGATGGAGATGGCGACGGCACTCGCCCGAATTCCGGAGACACCGCCGCTGATCGCGAACCGCACGCTTGCGGCCGCGGTGGCGGCCGGCGCGCTGGCGTTCGGGCTGGCGGCGTGGGCGCTGTGGCCCGGCGCCAACAAGATGAGCGCGGCCGAGATCGACCGACTGATCGCCGCCGATCGCCTGCTGCCGCCGGCCCGTCCGAATGCGCTGGACGGTTTGATCGCGGCGCCGAAACAGGCTGAATTCGACCGGCTTCGCACCCGGCTGGAAGACGCCTTGCGGCGGCGGGCGCTCGCGGCGATCGACGCGCGGCGCTGGAGCGATGTCGAGCGCCATTACACCGGTTGGCGCGACGCCAGCGTGCGCCTGGGCAGCGCGCCGACGACGCGGGCGGTGGTGGCGAAGCATCTCGACGGCGCGCTTCGCGCGCAATTCGATGCGGCGATCGCGGCCTACGATCGCAGCGTCGCCGAGCCGGCGCTGCCGCTGTTGCCGCTGATCGAGCAGCCGAGCGCCGGATTGACCGGACGGCGGGACCTGCTGCGGCAGATCCCCCGCCGCGCCGACGGGATCATCGACGCCGGCGGCCCCCGACTCGGCGTGGTCGAGGCGCCGACCTACACCGACAAGGGCATGGCGGTCGGCGTGGCGCCGGTCAGCGCCGCGCTGTATGCGCGCTACGCCAAGGCGACGGGACGCAAGCCCGCCGACTGCGAAGGCGATGCCGCGACGGCCACCGTCGCGCGATGCGTGACCCATGCCGACGCCAAGGATTTCGCGCGCTGGTTCAGCGAACAGAGCGGCCAGCGCTATCGCCTGCCCAGCGTCGCCGAGTGGGCGGTGGCCGGCGACCGGGGACTGGCCAACGAAGGCCCCGTCATCCGGGTCTGGAGTCGGGATTGCAGGACCGTGCGCACCGTGCACCGGCCCAATGCGGTGCGCCGTGGGCTGGGCAAGGTCCGCGAGGTCTTCGGCGGACGCGGCGCGACGGCCCAGGTCTCGCAGAACTGCGCGGGACAACTCAGCCTGAGCCCGCTCGGCAGCGATGGCGCGAGTACCGCCCATCCGGCCAGCCTGCGTTCGGCAGCGATCGGCATCGGCCTGGTCCGGGACATCGCCGCGTTGCCCCGACCGGCGGACTAGAGCGTGTTATGCACTTTTTGATAGGCCGCGAAGGCCGCGCTCCCGCAGGCCATCGGCGATCGCCCTCAACCACCCTTTGCCGTCAATCCGCGCGCCCGCAATCGGCGTACGATCAGGCCACGCAAGCCTCCCGGAGCACCGCCATGCGCCGCATCGCCCTCGCCGTCCTGCTCGTCGTCCTCGCCTTGCCGCTGTCCGCCGCGGACACCACGACCGCACCGACCGCGACACCGCATCTGCTCGATCGCTTCAAGGCCCTCGCCGGCGACTGGAGCGGCGAAGGCCTCGACGGCAATTCGATGCCCGACACCCACGTGAACTACACCGTCACCGCGGGCGGCAACGCGGTGGAGGAACTGCTGTTCCCGGGCACCCCGCACGAGATGCGCACGCTCTACGTGCGCGACGGCGACGACGTGGTGCTGGTGCATTTCTGCGCCAGCGGCAACCATCCGAAGATGCGCGCCCGCGAGGAACACGACGGCCGCATCGTCTTCGCCTTCGACGGCGCGGTGAACTTCGATCCGGCCACGGCCGGGCACATGCACGACGCCGACTTCACCCTGCTCGGTCCCGACGAGCTGCGCACGCAGTGGCGCTTCTGGCAGGACGGCAAGCCCGCCGCGCACGTCGCCAACCTGCATCTGAAGCGGGTCACGATCGAACCGAACGAACTCGTCGACCCGCCGCGCTGAAACCCGGCGGGCCTCGCCGTCACCGGCGTGGCCCGTCACCTGCACGGAAGCGGCTTGATCTTGCCGGCGCAATGCGGTGTGCTAGGAACCGGACACATCATCGTCTTCCGCCATGCCCCGCATCCTCGTCTTCCAGCACGTCGCCGCCGAGCCCCTGGGCACGCTGGACCCGTTGATCCGGCGGCGCGGCCATCGCATCCGCTTCGTCAACTTCGAACGCCATCCGGATGCGCAGCCGAAGCTCGAACGCTATCGCGGCCTGGTGGTGCTGGGCGGGCCGATGAATGTCGAGGATCAGGCGGAGCGGCCGCATCTGCGCACGGAACTGCGGGTCATCGAGCAGGCGCTCAGGGAAAACAAACCGGTGCTGGGCATCTGTCTCGGCGCGCAGTTGCTGGCGCATGTGCTGGGTGCGCCGGTGCGGAAGCACGATCAGGCCGAGATCGGCTGGTATCCGCTCGAACTCACCGAGGCCGGCCAGGCCGACAGGGTGATGGCGCCGCTGGGCGCGTCGACCACCGTCTTCCAGTGGCACACGCGCAGCTACGCCCTGCCCGAAGGCACCGTCCAGCTGGCGCGCACGAGCACCTGCGAACAACAGGCGTTCCGCTATGGCGAGACCGCCTACGGCGTGCAGTTCCATCCCGAAGTGAACCAGCCGCTGATCGAACGCTGGCTGCGCAATCCCGACTACGGCGACGAACTGGCCACGGCCGGCGTGCCCCAGGACGACGCCAGCATCCGCGCCCTCAGTGCGTCGCTGGCCCTGCCGATGCAACGGCAGGCCGAGCCCATGTTCGAGAATTTCCTCGACCTGATCGGCCGGCCGCAGCGGCGCATCGTCATGCCGTCGCGGGAATGGGTGTAGACGATCGGCGGCAGGTCCCGCGAAACGCCGCGACGACGCTCAATCGCCCCAGTCGAGCGTCTTCGCCGGCATCGGCGCGTCTTCCATGTACAGCGGTTTCGTCGGGACCGTCTTCTTCTGCGGCGGCTGGTCGGTGTAACCGTCCTCGCCGACCACGCTGCGGGTCACGGTCTGCGCGCCGGTCAGGCGGTTGGTGCTGATCGCCGTGGAATCGTGGGCGTTGGTGCGGCTGTAGAGGGTCACGTCGTCGCCGATCAGGCGCATGCGCCGCGCCTTTGGGTCGAAGCGGTAGCGGTACAGCGACTGGATCGCGGTGGTGCCGCCGGTGAGATCCTCGACCAGCAGCACGCCCTTCTTCACGCTCAGCGATGCCGAGCCGAGCGGATAGGGTTCCATCGCGGCCTCGCCGATGGGCTCGTGACCGGTGTTGAACTCGTCGACGTAGGCGATCATCACCCTGAGCACGCGAACCTCGTCGTTGGCGGCGACGAACACCACGTCGGCCATGCCGTCCCCGGTGACGTCGGCATCCAGCCGGGTTTCGATCTTCGCGCCGTCGGGCATGTAGGCCGACAGCTCTTCCTCGGTCGGCTTCGGCGGCTGGATGCGATCGGCGGCGGACGCGCACATCGCCGCGGCGAGCAGCGACGACAACAGGACTGATGATGTTCTGGAGGACATGGCGGCACGCTCGACGCGGGTCATTGGGCTCGTCCGATGGTACGTCGGATGCGCCCATCGGAGGACAGCCATGCGTCGGTGCAGTGCGTCACGCCTGTTCTTCCAGCGGCGGCGGATAACTGCGCCCCGCGCGCACGGGCTGGAAGCAGCCGGCGCTCGCGTAGAAGTCCGCGTCCTGCCCGGCGCGCCATCCGGGAATGCCGGCCAGCGGCAGCGGCCGCAGTTCCTGCGGATCGTCGAGGACGCGGCCCGCGGCGATGGCGTCGGCGACGCGCGCCACGCAGTCCGCATCGTCGGCGTCGCCCCGCACGACCAGACATTTGGCGACCGGAAACAATGCCGGCACCAGCGCCATTTCCAGCAGTGCGTGACCGATCACCGCGACGATGGCGATGTCGCCACGGCGCCACGCATCGGCACGATCGAAGAACAGCGTCGACCAGTCGTGCCGATCCCACAGCGCCAGCAGCGCCGCATCGCGCACCCGCACGATCGCGCCGGCCTCGTCGAACTGGGTCAGCGCGTACTGCGCGCGGTTGCGCTGCGAGGGCCCCATCGTGGCGATGTGCGCGATCTGGCGCGCGTTGAGCGCGCGCTTGATCGCCGGATGGCGGCACCAGATCATCGCGTTGAAGAGGTCGTGCCAGTTCTCGCCGCGGGTGGCGATCCCGCCGCGTTCCGCGATCCGCACCTCGTAATGCAGGCCGTCGGCGAGCAGCGCCGCATCCTGCGCGACGAAGCGCCGGTCGGCGACCGGCATCGTCGAATTCAGCGTTTCGATGGCGGGCCAGTGCGGCGAAAGACACCAGTCCCGATACGCATCGAAACCGGCGAAGATCGGATGATCGAAGACGCGCGGATCGACCGCGTCGCGCGACGGGGCGATGAAGCGCCGCTTCGCCATCGCCGCGGTCGGATCAGTCGTCGAACGGCACTTCGCCGTACAGGTCGTGCTCGTCGCTGCCCATGATCTCGACATCGACGAAATCGCCCGGCTTCAGGCCGGCTTCGAACCCGTTCTGGATCTGCACCAGGCCGTCGATCTCCGGCGCGTCGGCCATCGACCGCGCGATCGCGAGTTCGCCGTCGATCGCATCGACCAGACAGCGCTGCACGCTGCCGACCTTGTCGGCGAGCTTGGCTTCGGAGATCTCGGCCTGACGCGCCATGAAGCGCGCCAGACGTTCCTGTTTCACATCTTCCGGCACCGGATCGGGCAGCGCATTGGCGGCCGCGCCCTCCACCGGCGAGTAGGCGAAGGCGCCGACGCGGTCGAGCTGCGCCTCGTCGAGGAAATCCAGCAGTTCCTCGAACTCGGCCTCGGTCTCGCCGGGGAAGCCGACGATGAAGGTGCTGCGGAGGGTGATGTCCGGGCAAATGTCGCGCCAGCGCTGGATGCGTTCCAGCGTCTTGTCGACCGCGCCCGGACGCTTCATCAGCTTTAGCACGCGCGGACTGGCGTGCTGGAACGGAATATCGAGATACGGCAGCAGTTTCGGCAGGCCGTCGGCGTTGCGCTCGGCCATCAGCGGAATGATGTCGTCGACGTGCGGATACGGATACACGTAATGCAGGCGGGTCCAGATTCCGAGTTCGGACAGGCCTTCGCACAGCGCCTTCATCCGCGTCTGGTAGGCCTTGCCGCGCCAAGTGCGCTCCGCGTACTTCACGTCCACACCGTAGGCACTCGTGTCCTGCGAGATCACCAGCAGTTCCTTCACGCCGCCCATCGCGAGCTTCTCGGCCTCGCGCAGCACTTCGTCGACCGGGCGCGACACCAGATCGCCGCGCATCGACGGAATGATGCAGAAACTGCAGCGGTGGTTGCAGCCTTCGGATATCTTGAGATAGGCGTAGTGCTTCGGCGTGAGCTTGATGCCGATATCGTTCTCTTCGAAGCGGCGCGGCACCAGGTCGACGAACGGATCGTGCGTCGGCGGCAGCGCCGCGTACACCGCGTTCATCACGCTCCGGTAATCCTGCGGGCCGGTGATCGCGAGCACGTCCGGATGCGCTTCGCGGATCTGCTCCGGGCGCTTGCCGAGGCAGCCGGTGACGATGACCTTGCCGTTCTCGGCCATCGCCTCGCCGATGGCATCCAGCGACTCGGTCACCGCCGAATCGATGAAGCCGCAGGTGTTGACCACCACCACGTCGGCGTCGTCGTAGGTCTGGACGATGTCGTAGCCCTCGACCCTGAGCTGGGTGAGGATGCGTTCGGAATCGACCAGGGCCTTGGGGCAGCCGAGGCTGACGAAGCCGACCTTGCGGCCGGCGGACGTGGAATCGGGAAGGGGCATGGGCGCGATGGGGAGCCGCGGTTAGGCTCCGGGCAGGAAATCCGGGGCGGGCAGTATACCGTTCCGCCCCGATCTGCCCGGGGGAGGTCCGCGGCGTTAGGATGACGGTCTTCGGCAAGCGAGCACGACCATGGGCGAGTGGCTTCCCCTGACGACCCCGGAAGGCCCGGTGCAGGCCTGGCTGGCCCGGCCGGTGACGGCCCCGCTGGGGGCGGTGGTGGTGATCCAGGAGATCTTCGGCGTGAACCCGCATATCCGCGCGGTGACCGACCGCTTCGCCGAGGCCGGCTTCACCGCGATGGCGCCGGCCCTGTTCGATCCGATCCGCCCCGGCACCGAACTGCGTTACGACGACGCCGGCGTCAGCCGCGGCCGCGACTACGCCGCCGACCTCGGCTTCGAGCGCGCACTGAAGATCGTCAGCGCCGCCGCGCGCTGGCTGCGCGAATCGGGGCATCGCGTGGGCGCGGTCGGTTTCTGCTGGGGCGGAACGCTGGCGATGCTCGCCAACACCCGTTTGCACCTGCCTTCGGTGACCTATTACGGCGGCCGCAGCGTGCCCTTCCTCGGCGAGCCCGCACTGGCGCCGATGCTGTTCCATTTCGGCGAACGCGACCGGTTGATTCCGCCCGAAGACGTCGAGAAGCACCGCATCCATCATCCCGACGCGACCGTCCACGTCTATCCGGCGGGTCACGGCTTCAACTGCGACGAACGCGCCGATTTCGACGCCGACAGCGCGACGCTGGCGTGGTCGCGCACGACCGCTTTCCTCACGGAGCACCTGCGATGAGCCGACACGCGCATCCCGCCCCGCCCGGCTGGCATCTGCATCCGCAGCTGGCAGACGACACCCATCCGCTGGCGCACTGGCCGCTGTGCGAGGTGCGGCTGATGGACGACGCGCATCATCCGTGGCTGATCCTGGTGCCGCGGGTGGAGGATGCGGTGGACATTACCGATCTCGATGCCGCGCAGCAGGCGACGTTGATGCGGGAGATCGATCGCGCCGCGCGCGCGCTGCAGGCCGCGGTGAAGCCGCACAAGCTCAACGTCGCCGCGCTGGGCAACGTCGTGCCGCAACTGCATGTGCACGTGATCGCACGCTATCGCGACGACATCGCCTGGCCGCGGCCGGTGTGGGGCACCGCCACCGCGCAGCCCTACTCGCCCGAGCAGCTGGTCGAGCGCGTGGCGCTGCTGGACGCCGCGCTGTCGGCATGAGTCCGGACGCATCGGAGCCGCGTTTCGAAGCGCTCGCCGACGATGCCTGGTTGATCCATCCGGCGGGCGTCGACGATGCCGCCGCGGCCGACATCAACGCAACCATCGCGGTGCATCGCTTCGCCGCGCGCCTGCGCAGCGCCGCGCCGGCATGGCTGCGCGATCTGGTGCCCGCCTGGACCAGCCTGGCGGTGTTCTTCGATCCCGAACGCATCGACGCCGAGGACGCGCGCGCGTGGATCGCCGCGCAGGACGCAGGCGAGGACCGCGAAGCGCCGGGATCGTCGTCGCGCATCGTCGAGATTCCGGTGCGTTACGGCGGTGCGTTCGGCGAAGACCTCGATGCCGCCGCGGCGGAACTCGGCCTGACGCCGGACACGCTGGCGGCGCGTCATCGCGCACCGCTTTACACCGTCGCGATGATCGGTTTCGCACCGGGCTTTCCGTATCTGGGCGGACTCGACCCCGGGCTGGCGCTGCCGCGGCTGGCCACGCCGCGCACCCGCGTGCCCGCGGGCAGCGTCGGCATCGGCGGCGCGCAGACCGGGATTTATCCGCGCGAAAGCCCCGGCGGCTGGCGCGTGATCGGGCGCACGCCGCTGACCCTGTTCGACCCGCAGCGCGCGTCGCCGTCGCTGCTCGCCCCCGGCGACCGCGTGCGCTTCGTCGCCATCGACGACGACGCGTTCGCACGGCTGGTGCGCGCGCCATGAACGACCTGCGCTGGCGCGTCGAAAGCCCGGGTGCGCAGACCACGGTGCAGGACCTCGGTCGCGATGGCTGGCGCCACCTCGGCGTTGCCCGCGCCGGTGCGCTCGATCCCGCGCAGGCGGCGCTGGCCAACCGTCTCGTCGGCAATCCGGACGATGCGGCGGTGCTGGAAATCGCGCTGGGCGGACCCACGCTGTCGCTGCCCGCACCGGCGCGGATCGCGCTGTGCGGCGCGGAGGCCGGCATGCGCTTCGAAGACCGCAGCGGCCGCACGCATGCGATCCCCGGCGGGCGACGGATCGATCTGCCCGCGGGCCGCCTGCGCATCGGCACGCTGCGCAACGGCCTGCGCGCCTGGCTCGCGGTGGCGGGCGGCATCGCCACGGCGCCGGTGCTGGGCAGCCGCAGCACCGATCTGCGCGGCGGATTCGGCGGTCTCGACGGCCGCGCGCTGCGCGCGGGCGACGATCTGCCGATCGGTGCGCACGACCTGCAGGATGTGATCGCGCCGGACGTGGTCGCGCCCGTGTTCGCCGCGCACTGGTTCGCGCTCGACGCGCAGGACGCGCACACCGCGCCGATCCGCTACGTGCCCTCGACGCTCGCCATCGCCGCTGCGCTCGCCGCGCATGCGTGGACGGTCGACCCGCGCAGCGACCGCCAAGGTCTGCGCTGCGCAGGCGATGCGCTGTCGACAACGCTGCCCGAACAAGTATCGGCGCCGGTCGCGCCCGGCACGATCCAACTGCCGCCGGACGGTCGCCCGATCGTGCTGCTGGCGGATGCGCAGACGGTCGGCGGTTACCCGCGCCTCGGCCACGTGATCGCCGCCGATCTGCCGCGCCTGGCGCAGCGGAGGCCCGGCGACCCGCTGCGTTTCCTCGCGATCGATGCCGCCGCGGCCCGCGCCGCGATGGCGCGACGGCGCGGCGAGCTCGCGCGGCTACACTGGGCCATCGACCTGGCCCTTGGCGACCGACCGGAATCCTGACGCCGCATGGCATCGCGCATCGACTTCAACTGCGATCTCGGCGAAGGCTGCGGCGACGACGCCGCGATCATGCCGTGGATCACCTCGGCCAACATCGCCTGCGGCGCGCACGCCGGCGACGACGCCACGATCCGCGAGACCCTGCGCTTCTGCCGCGAACACGGCGTGACCGTGGGCGCGCATCCGGGCTACGCCGACCGCGCGCACTTCGGCCGCCGCGAGATGTCGCTACCGCATCACGAACTGATCGCGCTGGTGCGCGAACAGATCGCGCGCATGGCTGCGTTCGCGCGCGAACAGGGCCTGACGCTGCGTCACGTCAAACCGCACGGCGCGCTCTACAACCAATCCGCGCGCGATCCGGACATCGCCGCCGCCATCGCCGAGGCCGTGCACGGCCACGATCCGTCGCTGCGGTTGGTCGGCATGTCGGGCACGCAGTCGATCCTCGCCGCGGACGCCGCCGGCCTGCGCACCGCGCACGAAGTCTTCGCCGAACGCGGCTACGGCGCCGACGGCTGCCTGCTGCCGCGCGGCGTGCCGGGCGCGGTGCTCGATGCCGAGGCCGCCATCGATCAGGCGTTGACGTTCGCCCAGCGCGGCGAAGTCGCGTACCGCGGAAGCGAGGCCGGCGGCACGCTGCGCCTGCAGGCGGACACCCTCTGCCTGCACGGCGATCGCGACGATGCCGCGGACCTCGCCCGTACCCTGCACGCCGCGCTTACCGCGGCCGGCGTGCGCATCCGATCGCTCGAATCCCGGTGAAGCGCAGACGATGACCCCGACCCTCGCCGACGCGATCAACTACTGGCCCCTGATCGGCGTGCTCGCCGTCGTGCTCGGCTTCGCGCTGCGCCTGAATCCGGCGCTGGTGGTGGTCGGCGCCGGCTTCATCACCGGCCTCACCGCGGGCATTTCGCCGCTCGACGTGCTGGATCTGATCGGCAAGGCCTTCACCGAGAAACGCTTCCTGCTGCTGTTCCTGATCACCCTGCCGGTGATCGGGCTGCTGGAGCGCCATGGCCTGAAGGAACACACCCAGGCATGGATCGCGCGCCTGCGCGGCGCGACCATGAGCCGCCTGCTGACCCTCTACCTGCTGCTGCGGCAAGTGCTGTCGGCGCTGGGGCTGACCAGCGTCGGCGGACATCCGCAGACCGTGCGGCCGCTGGTCGCGCCGATGGCCGAAGGCGCGGCCGAAGCGGCGCACGGCGATCTGCCGCAGGACGAACGCGAACGCATTCGCGCGATGGCGGCGGGCACCGACAACGTCGGCCTGTTCTTCGGCGAGGACATCTTCATCGCCTTCGGCGCGGTGCTGCTGATCCAGGCGTTCTTCGCCGATCACGGGCGCCAGCTCGATCCGCTGCACATCGCGCTCTGGGGCATTCCGACCGCCGTCTGCGCCTTCGTCATCCACGCCTGGCGGCTGCGCCGTTTCGAACGCGCGCTGGCCGCGCGCATGCGCGAGCGGGCCGGCACGAGCGCGGACGAAGCGCCGCGCGCGGAAGGCGGCGACGCATGATCACGCTGCAGGCGGTGTATTGGCTGCTCGGCGCGTATTTCGCGATGCTGGCCTGGCGCGGCTGGCGCGACGACGGCAATCCACGCCGCCATACGACGGCGCTGTTCTGGGCGCTGCTCGCGCTGCTGCTGTTCGCCGCCGAACGCATGCCGGTGCGCGCGGTCGGCCTCTGCGTGGTCGTGCTGGTGCTGCTGGCCGGCTTCGGCGGCCTGCGCACGGGCCGCTATCGCGACAGCAGCGCCGAGGACAAACGCAGGGATGCCGCGCGACTCGGGCACCGGCTGTTCCTGCCGGCGCTGGCGATTCCCGCGATCACCCTGGTCGGCACGCTCACGCTCAAGCACATCGCGATCGACGGCCGGCCGCTGTTCGAGAACGCCAACACCGCCACCCTGATCTCGCTGGCCATCGCCTGCCTGATCGCGCTGGCGATGGCCTGCGCGCAGTTGCGGCAAACGCCGTGGACCGCGATCGAACAATCGCGGCGGCTGGTCGACGCCATCGGCTGGGCCGCGCTGCTGCCGCTGCTGCTGGCGACGCTGGGCAGCGTGTTCGAGGCCGCGGGCGTCGGCCAGGCGGTCTCCGGCGTCGTGCGCGCCGCGATCCCGGTCGACAACGCGCTGTTCGTGGTCGTGGCGTATGCGCTGGGCATGGCCGCGTTCACGATCGTGATGGGCAACGCCTTCGCCGCGTTCCCGGTGATGACCGCGGGCATCGGCCTGCCGCTGCTGGTGGAGATGCACGGCGCCGATGCGGCGTCGATGGCCGCGATCGGCATGCTCTCCGGCTACTGCGGCACGCTGATGACGCCGATGGCCGCGAACTTCAACCTCGTGCCCGCGGCGCTGCTGGAACTGAAGGACCCGTACGGCGTGATCCGCGCGCAGTGGCGCACCGGCGCGCTGCTGCTCGCGTGCAACATCGTGCTGATGTACGTCATCGTGTTCCGCTGAGACCGACGATGCAGAGAACGCCGATCCGCACCGTGCTGCTCACCGGATTCGATGCGTTCGGCGGCGACGCGGTCAATCCGAGTTGGCTCGCGGTCGAGCGCCTGCGCGGCGAGATCCTCGCCGGACATCGCGTCGAGACCGCGCAATTGCCGACCGCCTTCGAACGCGCGCCGCAGGCGCTGCGCGCTGCGATCCGTCGCCATCGCCCCGCCCTGGTGCTGTGCATCGGCCAGGCCGGCGGCCGATCGGCGATCTCGTTCGAACGCGTGGCGATCAACGTGATCGACGCCCGCATTCCCGACAACGACGGCGCGCAACCGGTGGATGCGCCGGTCGCGAAGGGCGGTCCGGCCGCGTACTTCTCGACCCTGCCGATCAAGTCGCTGCGCGCGGCGCTGCTCGCGGCCGGCATCCCGGCCGAGATTTCGCAGACCGCCGGCACGTTCGTGTGCAATCAGGTGTTCTACGCGCTGATGCGCGCGCTGGCGCGAATGCCGGCGCCGCGCCCGCGCGGCGGTTTCGTGCATGTGCCCTTCCTTCCGGAACAGGTCGACACACGACCAGGAACGCCATCGATGCCGCTCGACACGATCGTCGTCGGCCTGCGGACCGCGATCGGCACCGCCCTGCGCACGAAGCGCGATCTGCGCACCGCCGGTGGCGAGACGCATTGAGCGTCGCGACCGCTCGCGCGACCACCGTCTTCCGGCGATACAAAAATCTGTCGTCCCGGCGAAGGCCGGGACCCCGCTGCTGCACCCTCAATCATGCGCAGTCGACCATCGTGACGATGCCGATTCGATCAACGCGGGGCCCCGGCCTTCGCCGGGGCGACAGGATGTTGGATATCGACGACGGCTCAGACGTTTGCTGCAGCGATCAGCCTTCCGCGAACCACGCCGGATAATTGCGCCAGCGCCCGACCGAACGCGCATGCATCGGCTGACGCACCTGCCAGCGGCTGAGCGTCTGCACCGAACGGCCGCTGGCGTGGAAATCGAGACAACGCGCGTCCCAGGTCAGCCCGGCGAAATCGACCAGCCGCCGGATCTGCGCCTCGGTGTCGGCGACGACGCGCTCGTACTCGAATTCGAGGATCGGCAGCGGCGAGACCGCCTGCCAGTGGCGCATCAGCCGTTCCTGCTGCACGATCACGAAGGCGATGTCGTCGCGGTCGGTGGCGTAGGTGGCGGACGGCGCGAAACTCTCGCTGAAGATCGACAGTGCGATGTCGCGCGGATCGCGTCGGCACCAGACGATGCGCGCATCGACGAACAGCATCGCGATCAGGCCGACGTGCAGAAAATTGTAGGGCTGCTTGTCGACCAGCCGCCGCGCATCGGCCGGTGCGCCGCGAAGCGCGACGGAGAGATACTTCTGCGCGCGTTCGCGCAGCCAGGCGCCGTCGACCTGCGCCGCGTCCTGCGGCCAGCGCAGGCCGGTCTGCGCGGGAATGCCGGCGGCGATCTCATGCGCGATCCCGACGATGCCGGTGAGCTCGCCGCAGCCGTGGCCCTGCGGATGCGCGGACAGGATCTGTTCGACCAGCGTGGTCCCGCTGCGCGGCATCCCGACGACGAACAGCGGGCGTTCGTCGCGCATCGCCTTCGCGTGCAGCGACCGCGACAACTCGGGCGTGAACGTCGCGATCGCGGCATCGATCTGCGCGGCGAACACGTCGCGCTCGAAGCCGCCATCCTGCGCGCGGCGCAGCCGATTGGCTTCGGTCCAGTGGCGTGCCGCCGCAGAATATTCGCCGAGACTGTCGCTGCGCTTGCCGAGCACGTGATGCAGATAAGCCCGCTGCGGTTCCGGCACGGCAGCGGCATCGGCCATTGCCTGCGCTCTGTGCACGATATCGTCCGGGGTCGCGGCGCGGGCGAGCGCGATGGCCGCACCGATCGGGTCGCCCCAGTCGGGCCGCAGCGCATGCGCGCGCGCATAGGCCTGCTGCGCCTGCGTCGCGTCGCCGAGGTCTTCCTGCACCCAGCCGAGTTCCAGCCACAGCGGCGCGTCGTCGGGAAACCGCACGACCGCCGCCTGCACGACGGCCAGCGCGTCCGCGGGCGCGCCCAGCCGGCGCCGGCACTGCGACAGACGCAGGCACAGCGCGGCGTCGGTCGCTTCAGGCGTCGTCGCGAGTCGTTCGTACAAGGCCAGCGCTTCGGCGTGATGCTCCAGCGCATATTCGGTTTCGGCCACCGCGCGCATCAGCTGCGGATGGGTCGGCGCCAGCGCCAGCGCGCGCTGCAGCGGCGGCAGCGCGTCGGCATCGCGGCGCGCGCCGTAGAGCGTCATGCCGAGCAGGTACCAGGCATCGACCAGGTCCGGCTTCGCCGCCGCGGCCCCGCGGAATGCGGCGATGGCCTCGTCGATCCGCCCGGACGCACCGAGTACCTGCCCCAGTTCCAGTTGCAGCGCGGCATCGCCCGGCGCCAGCGCGACCGCCGTGCGCATGGCATCCACGGCCTGATCGAGGCGTCCCGCGCTCTGCGCGACCGCGGCGCGGGCGCGATGCACGGCCGGCACCTGCGGCGCATCGCGCAGCAGCGCGGCCAGCGCCAGCTCCGCCTCCAGCAGGCGCGACTGCCGCAGCAGGTCGTACAGGCGCGGGAGTGCGGCGGCGACGGTGTCCATGCGCGGCGGCCCTCCGGGACTCAAGTCCGCGGCAGGGTCACGCCGGTCTGGCCCTGGTACTTGCCGCCGCGGTCCCTGTACGAGGTCTCGCAGATTTCGTCGGACTGGAAGAACAGCATCTGCGCCACGCCTTCGTTGGCGTAGATGCGCGCCGGCAGCGGCGTGGTGTTGCTGAATTCGAGGGTGACGTGCCCTTCCCATTCGGGTTCCAGCGGGGTCACGTTGACGATGATGCCGCAGCGGGCGTAGGTGCTCTTGCCGAGGCAGACCACCAGCACGTCGCGCGGGATGCGGAAGTATTCGACCGTGCGCGCCAGCGCGAAGGAATTCGGCGGAATGATGCATTCGTCGGCGGTGATGTCGACGAAGCTGCCGCTGTCGAAACGCTTCGGATCGACGATCGTCGAGTTGATGTTGGTGAAGATCTTGAATTCGCGGGCGCAGCGCACGTCGTAGCCGTAGCTGGACGTGCCGTAGCTGACGATGCGGTGGCCGTCGGCGGCATGCTTGACCTGCCCGGGCTCGAACGGCTCGATCATGCCGTGCTGTTCGGACATTTGGCGGATCCAGCGGTCGCTCTTGATGCTCATGCGGTTCTGTTCCCGGGCCCGGGGCCCGTCTCGACGGTCGGAAGCCCGCCATTCTACGGGATGGCCGATCCCCGCCCGCCGACGTGGCCGGGATGATTGCAGCGAAAACCGTTGGGCCGGCTCAGACCAGGCTGGCGCCGATTTCCGCGCGGACGCGCGGGCGCTTGTCCAGTTCCTCCAGAAGCCGGAGGGCGACCTGGCGGTAGGCCTCGGCCGCCGCGGAGTCCGGCGCGGACAGCACTACCGGCGTGCCGGCATCGCCCTGCTCGCGGATCGATAACGCCAGCGGCAGCGAGCCGAGCAGCGGTACGCCGTACTGCGTCGCCATGCGCTCGCCGCCGCCGTTGCCGAACAGATGTTCGACGTGGCCGCAGTTCGAACACACGTGCTGGGCCATGTTCTCGATCAGGCCGAGCACCGGCACCTGGACCTTCTCGAACATCTTCAGCGCCTTGCGGGCGTCGAGCGTGGCCACGTCCTGCGGCGTGGTCACGATGACCGCGCCGGCGACCGGAATCTTCTGCGCCAGCGTCAGCTGGATGTCGCCGGTGCCGGGCGGCAGATCGATCACCAGCAGGTCGAGGCCATCGTCGCCGTCGCCCCAGCGGGTGTCGTTCAGCAACTGGGTCAGGGCCGAAGTCGCCATCGGCCCGCGCCAGATCATCGGCGTGTCCTCTTCCACCAGGAAACCGATCGACATGGTCTGCACGCCGTGGGCGCGCATCGGCACGATGGATTTGCCGTCCGGGCTGTCCGGGCGACCGGACAGCCCGAGCATGGTCGGGATGCTCGGGCCGTAGATGTCGGCGTCGAGCAGCCCGACGCGGAGCCCCTGGCCGGCCAGGGCCACCGCCAGATTGACGGCGGTGGTGGATTTGCCGACGCCGCCCTTGCCGGAGCCGATCGCGATGATGTTGCGTACCCGCGGCAGCGGGGAGAGGGTCGGCTGGACGGCGTGCGGGGACAGTCGGGTCGGGTTCTGGGTTGTCATGCCGCCATTGTCGCCGCCCGGCAGGGGCGCGGCCAGCCCGGTTCCGGGGTGTGCCCCCGGGGCCCGGCCCGCGTACGGCCACGGATGGTTTTGCCGCATCTGCCCGGACGGCCCCGGATGCCCCGAAGACATCCACACTCACATGACAAGCCCGTTAAAGCCATGTTAAGTTCCGGTGGTAGGCGACAGGGGGTACATCTGCCGTCTCGCTTTCGTTCACGACTTGCATACCGGGGATTTCCATGACTTCACGCAATCCGCGTCGCCTGCGACGCTGCCAGCTCACCTCCGCCATCCTGGCGACCTTCCTGGTCTCCGGCATGGCGTTCGCCCAGGACACCAGCGGCAACACGGAAGACGATCAGGACGACAACCAGACCACGACCCAACAGTCGCAGAACCTCGACAAGATCGAAGTCGTCGGCAGCCGCATCAAGCGCGCCGAAGTCGAAGGTCCGTCGCCGGTCACCATCATCACGTCCGAGCAGATCGAACGTGAAGGCTTCAACACCGTTTACGACGCGCTGGAAACCATCAGCCAGAACACCGGCTTCGGCCAGAACGATTTCAACGCCGCCGGCGGCTTCACGCCGAACGCGAGCGTGATCAACCTCCGCGGCCTGGGCCCGGGCCGCACCCTGCTGCTCGTCAACGGTCGCCGCGCGAACGACTATCCGTTCCCGTACAACGGCCGCAGCAACTTCCAGAACTTCAACAGCATTCCGGCCGCCGCGGTGCAGCGCATCGAAATCCTGGCCGGCGGCGCGTCGGCCATTTACGGTTCCGACGCGGTCGCGGGCGTGATCAACGTCGTGCTGAAGACCAACTACGAAGGCAACCTGCTCAAGATCAAGGGCCAGACCAGCACCCAGGGCGGCCGCGATGTCGGCGACCTGCAGTGGGTCGGCGGCAAGACCGGCGACAACTGGAGCGTGACCTACGCGTTCGAGTCGTACAACGCGGAACCGCTGTTCGGCTATCAGCGCGACTTCATGGATTCGGCCGCCGACAACCCCTCGCCTCCGGGCGTGAACGGCGCACCGGGCTTCGGTGGCTATCAGCCGCCGATCGGCATCCAGATCCGCCGCATCAGCGCCACTGGCGGCACGCTCGGCTACGTCCAGCCGGCTGGCCGCAACTGCAACGCCAGCGAACTCTATCGCCCGCACACCTACACCAGCAGCGCCACCGGCGCCACCCTGGGCCCGGGCTGCGGCTACGACCGTTACCCCGCCGAGCAGACCGTCGCCAACGGCAACAACGATCTGTCCGGTTACATCTACGGCACCTACAACTTCACCGACAACCTCGAAGGCTGGGCCAGCGTCATGGCCTACAACTCGCGCTCGCGCCTGAGCGGCGGCGTCGAACAGTGGTTCGGCGGTCCGCAGCCGAACGCCACCTTCTACGCGCCGAACCTCGGCATCCGCGCGCTGCCGATCCGCGCACTCACGCCGGAATCCTACGGCGGCAGCGAAGGCACCTACCAGAAGTTCGAAGAGAACTCCTACGACTTGGCCTTCGGTCTGCGCGGCACGATCTTCGACCGCTTCGACTGGGATTGGACCATCGGCGGCGCCAAGTACCAGGCCATCCGTGACCGTCCGCGCATGACCGTGAGCGGTGCCACCAACTACTTCCTCGGCACCCGTCTCGGGACCACCGGCGTGGGTCCGTACACCGGTCTGGCCGGCATTCCGAACGGCCTGCCGGTCTACAACCTCAATCTCGACCGCTTCTACGGCCCGATCTCGGCCGCCGACTACGCGTCGATGTCGACCATGGTCCACTACAACGGCAAGTCCGAAAACGCCGCCACCAGCCTGGTGGTCAGTGGCGACCTGTTCGAACTGCCGGCCGGCCCGGTGGGCTTCGCCACCGTGCTGGAAGCCAACCGCCAGTCCTACGATCTCGAAAGCGACGCCCGGATCTTCCCGAGCGTCCGCGAGATCTACAACCTGACCGGCACCGGCGGCGGCGGCAAGCGCAATCGCTACGCGATCGGCGCCGAAGTCAACATCCCCGTGTTCAGCATGCTCAACGTCAGCCTGGCGGGTCGTCTCGACAAGTACGACGACATCACCGATGTGGACGATGCGAAGACCTGGGGCGTCGGCCTTGAGTTCCGTCCGTTCGACAACCTGCTGATCCGCGGCAACTACGCCACCAGCTTCAAGGCCCCGGACATGCACTACGTGTTCTCCGAGCGCAGCGGCAGCTTCGGCACCATCACCGACTTCTACCGCTGCTTCGTCAACGGTATCGCCGCGACCGCGTGCGGCGGCTCCGGCGGCACCTACAACTACTCGGCGTTCACCACCTCCGAAGGCCAGCCCGGTCTGCGCGAAGAAACCGGCAAGTCCTGGACCGCAGGCGTCGTGTGGGACATCACCGACACGCTGTCCGTCTCGGCCGACTACTACGAAATCGACCTCGAAGACGTGGTGACCGTGCAGGCCGGCGGCGCGATCCTCAACGCCGAATACGGCTGCCTCTCCGGTACCGGCACCTACCCGAACGGTACGCCGTTCCCGTTCGCGCCTGGTTCCGCGTTCTGCGCCGAGACTCTGTCGCGTATCGATCGCGATCCGAACACCGGTGCGATCACCGAGATCCGCAGCGGCCCGATCAATCTGGCTTCGCAGGGCACGAAGGGCATCGACGCGACCGCCCGTTACTCGCTGACCACCGATCGCTTCGGCAGCTTCAGCACCTCGCTGAGCTGGTCGCATGTGCTCGAGCAGACCCAGCGCGCGTCGCAGGGCGATCCGATCCTCAGCTACCGCGACTTCAACACCAACTCCGACTATCGTAGCCGCGTCCGCTGGAGCACCAACTGGCGCAAGGGCGACTGGGACGCGACGGTGCTGATGAACCGCATCGGCAGCTTCCCGCTCTGGAGCCCGTCGAACACCAACTTCACCAGCGGCCAGATCGACAGCCGCGTCGGCCCGCAGATCACCTGGAACATGACGGTCGGCAAGAAGATCACCGATGCGCTGTACGTCCGCGCGAACATCAACAACGTGTTCGATCGGATCGCGCCGCGCGATCAGACCTTCAACTCCTACCCGTACTTCTGGCAGGGCTACAGCCCGATCGGCCGCGAAATCGGTCTTGAACTGAGCTACAAGTTCAACTGATCCAGCGTCACCGCGACACGAAGGAGCCCGGCGAAAGCCGGGCTCTTTCTTTGCGCACGGAGTGTCCGGACCACCGCTGAATATCGTCGCCATGCCGCTTCCATACCCCGCCGGATGCGGTATAAAGGCCTGCCCCGGGGCGGGTTCCGCGAACCGGGCCAAGACCATAGATCCATCGCCCTGGGAGGGGACACATGCGCATCAAATCCTTCATCACCCTGCTCGCGCTGCCGATGCTGGCCGCGGCGTTCATCGCTTCGGCCCAGAACGCGTCGCCGGTCGGCCGCTGGAAGACCTACGACGAAGACACCGGCAAGCCGCGCCTGATCGTCGAAGTCTACGAAGCGAAGGGCGGCACCTACGCCGCCAAGGTCATCGATACCCTGTTCGCGCCGAACGCCGTCTGCACGGATTGCAAGGGCGACAAGAAGGGCAAGCCGATCAAGGGCATGGTCATCATGTGGAGCCAGAAGCCGGTCGGCGACGGCAGCTTCGAAGGCGGCACCATCCTGAAGCTGTCGAACGGCAAGGAATACAAGTCCAAGGCGCGACTGCTGCCGGGCAACAAGTTCGAAGTCTCCGGCTGCCTCGGCCCGATCTGCAAGCATCAGACCTGGACCCGCGAGAACTGATCCGGCGGATTCTCTTCGCGATCCGTCCTGACGCGATCCATTGAATCCACGGCCCGTGTCCGGCAACGACGCACGGGCCGTTTCCTTTTCCGTCCACGGAGTTCCCATGCGCCGCACCGTTCTCGTCTGGCTGGCCCTGCTCTGCCTGCTGCCCGTCTCCGCCTTCGCCCAGAACACACCGGCGCAGAACTCGCCGCTCGGCCGCTGGCGCAGCATCGACGACGCCAGCGGCAAACCCAAGGCGGTGATCGAGATTGCCGAGACCGGCAACGGCACGCTGTCGGCGAAGATCGTGCAGATTCTCGACACCAAGGACGGCCCGAACCCGCTGTGCGACGACTGCACCGGCGCCCGGCACAACAAACCGATCCTCGGCATGACCATCGCCTGGGGCCTGAAGCCCCAGGGCAAGGTCTGGGCCGGCGGCCGCATCCTCGACCCCGAGAACGGCAAGGAATATTCGGTGAAGATGACGCCGATCGCCGGCGGCAGGAAGCTGGAAGTCCGCGGTTTTCTCGGCGTCGCGCTGCTCGGTCGCACCCAGGTCTGGCTGCGCGAATAGCCGCGACGGCCGCCTCGGGGAGCGGTCCGGGACGCATGCCATAATCTTCGGCCGTCCTCCCCGTGCCCGTGCCCATGCCGCCCCGTCCCGCCCTCGTCACCAACGCGCTGCCCTACGCCAACGGCCAGATCCATCTCGGCCATCTGGTGGGCTACATCCAGGCCGACATCTGGGTGCGCGCGCGGCGCATGGCCGGCGGCACCGTGCACTTCGTCTGCGCCGACGACACCCACGGCACACCGATCATGCTGGCGGCCGAGAAGGCCGGCACCACACCGGAAGCCTTCATCGCCGAAGTCCAGGCCGCGCATGAGCGCGATTTCGCCGCCTTCGGCGTCGCCTTCGATCACTACGATTCCACCCACTCCGCCGGCAATCGCGCGCTGACCGAGGCGATCTACGCCAGGCTCGACGCCAACGGCCACATCGGCCGGCGTTCGGTGCAGCAGTTCTACGATCCGGCCAAGGGCATGTTCCTGCCCGACCGCTACATCAAGGGCATCTGCCCGAACTGCGGCACGCCCGATCAGTACGGCGACAACTGCGAGAATTGCGGCGCCACCTACGCGCCCACCGACCTGAAGGACCCGCGTTCGGTCATCAGCGGCGCCACGCCGGAAATGCGCGAGTCCGAGCACTTCTTCTTCGAACTGGGCCAGTTCAGCGATTTCCTGCGCGGATGGCTGGCTGCCGACACGATGGTGCCGGGCATGAAGGCGAAACTGCAGGAATGGCTGGATGCCGACGGCGGCCTGCGCCCCTGGGACATCTCCCGCGATGCGCCCTACTTCGGTTTCGAGATTCCCGGCCAGCCCGGCAAGTATTTCTACGTCTGGCTCGATGCGCCGATCGGCTACCTCAGCAGCTTCAAGGCGCTGTGCGACGCGAAGGGCCACGACTTCGACGCCTTCACCCGGGCCGGCAGCGACGCCGAGATGCACCACTTCATCGGCAAGGACATCGTGAATTTCCACGGTCTGTTCTGGCCGGCGGTGCTGCAGGGTTCGGGCTTCCGCACGCCGACACGTCTGCACGTCAACGGCTATCTGACCGTCGACGGCGCGAAGATGTCGAAGTCGCGCGGCACCTTCGTGATGGCGAAGACCTATGTCGACGCCGGCCTGCCGCCGGAAGCGCTGCGCTATTACTACGCGGCGAAGTCGTCGGGCGGTGTCGACGATCTCGATCTGAATCTCACCGACTTCGTCGCGCGGGTGAACAGCGATCTCGTCGGCAAATTCGTCAACATCGCCAGTCGCTGCGCGGGGTTCATCGGCAAGCACTTCGACGGCAAGCTCGGCGACGCGCTCGAGTCCGGCCGCGGCGCCGATCTCTACGCCGCCACGCTCGCCCGCCGCGATGCCATCGCCGCCGCCTACGAAGCCAACAACGCCGCCGCGGCGCTGCGCGCCATCATGGAGGCCTGCGACGAAGCCAACGCCTACGTCGCGGACAGCGCGCCGTGGCAACTCGCGAAGCAGCTCGATCAGCCGGGCACCGGCGAACGCCTGCATGCGGTCTGCACCACCGCACTCAATCTGTTCCGCGTGCTCAGCGCCTGTCTCAAGCCGGTGCTGCCGAACGTGGCGACGCAGGCCGAGACTTTCCTCGCGGCGCCGGTCGCGCGCTGGAGCGATCTCGACGCACCGCTGCTGGGGCATGCGATCCAGCCCTACACCCCGCTCTTCACCCGGATCGACCCGAAACAGATCGACGCCATGACCGAAGCCTCCAAAGACACGATGACGCCAACCGCAGCACCCGTAGGAGGGGCTTCAGCCCCGAGATCTTCTTCCGGTGAGAAAAAGCCAGCTGCTGAAGCCGCCGCCGCCAAGAACGCTCCTTCTCCCGAGAAAAAGCTCGCGGCTGAAGCCGCTCCTACGAAGAACGAGGCGGCGAAAAGCGAATACATCGGCATCGACGATTTCGCCAAACTCGACCTGCGCATCGGCAAGGTGCTGGCCTGCGAATTCGTCGAAGGTTCGGACAAGCTGCTGCGCTTCGAACTGGACGCGGGCGAACTCGGCAAGCGCCAGATCTTCTCCGGCATCCGCGGCAGCTACGGCGAGCCGGACAAGCTGGTCGGCCGCAGCGTCGTGTTCATCGCCAATCTCGCGCCGCGCAAGATGCGCTTCGGCATGAGCGAAGGCATGATCCTCTCCGCCGGGTTCGACGGCGGCGCGCTGGCGCTGCTCGACGCCGACAGCGGCGCCGAACCGGGAATGCCGGTGCGCTGACGCATCGTCCCGAGCATCGCTTCATCCCACCGCCCCCGACCGGAGCCGCGCCATGACATCGAACTCTTCGTTCCGCACCGCACTGGCGCTGATCGCGTTGATGCTCGGCCTAGGCGCCTGCGCGGGCAAGCCGGCCGTCGACAACGCGAGCGACGTTCCCGCACCGTCTCCGCGCCCGATCGGCGGCGACCGCGACGCCCACGGCTGCCTGCCCGCGGCCGGCTATGCCTGGTGCGAACGCGAAAAGCGCTGCGTGCGTCCGTGGGAACTGGCGAAGGACGCCGGCTTCGACAACACCGCCGAGGGCTTCGCGCGGCATTGCGACGCGGCCGCGGCGCAGCCGGCCGGTTGAATCGCGCCATTCCGATGCGTGCCGCCGGACCCGAGACACCGCCGCTCGTCGAACGCCTCGACCGCCTGTTGCCGCAGACCCAGTGCGGCCAATGCGGCTACGCCGGCTGCCGGCCGTACGCCGAAGCGATGGCGCAGGGCGAGGCCGGTATCGATCACTGCCCGCCCGGCGGCGATGCCGGCGCGCGCGCGTTGGCGCATGCGCTGGGCGTGCCCACGCAGCCCTACGACCGCACGCGCGGCGAACACAAGGCGGCGCAGGTCGCGGTGATCGTGGAAGCCGACTGCATCGGTTGCACCAAATGCATCCAGGCCTGCCCGGTCGACGCGATCCTCGGCGCCGCCAAACACATGCATACGGTGATCGAACCGCTGTGCACCGGCTGCGAACTGTGCATCCCGGCCTGTCCGGTCGACTGCATCGTGCTGGAACCGCCGCTCGCATCCGCGGCCGAAGGGGCGCCATGACCTATCGCGCGCTCGACGCCGACGCGATCATCGCCACCTGCGCGCGGCTGAACGCGCGCATCGACGAGCGTTTCCGCGACTCTGGCCTGTCGAAGGTCGCGAAGGAGGTTCTCGCGGTCTCGCGCGAGACCACTGATCGGATCACCGAGATCCGCCTTCCCAACTGGTGGATCCGCGGTGCGAGCGCCTTGGCGGTGCTGATCGTGGTGGCGCTGCTGTTCGCGCTGGCGATGTCGGCATCGATGCCGAAGACCGGACTGGAACTGTTCCCGCTGCTGCAGGTGGTGGAATCGGCGGTGAACGACGTGATCTTTCTCGGGATCGCGGTGTTCTTCCTGTCGACCCTGGAAACCCGCCTGAAGCGCCGCAAATCGCTGCGCGCGCTGCACCAGTTGCGCAGCCTCGCGCATGTCATCGACATGCATCAGCTGACCAAGGACCCGGAACAGTTGGTCTCGCCGGCGTGCAGCACGCCATCGTCGCCGCAGCGTGCGCTCAACGCTTTCGAACTGGGGCGTTACCTCGATTACTGCACCGAGATGCTGGCCATTCTCAGCAAACTCGCGGCCCTGCACGCGCAGGACCTCGACGATCCCGAGGTGCTCGGCGCTGTGAACGACATCCAGGGGCTGACCACCGGGCTGTCGTCGAACATCTGGCAGAAGATCGTGATCCTCGACAATCTGCGGATGCGCGGCGCCACTGTCGCCGACGCGCGCTGAGGCTTCAGGCCAGGCGCGGCCCGCGCGAGGCTTCGGCGTTGTCCTGCTGCTGTGGCTGCACGCCCTCCGCCGCGGCCTGTCGGGCGATCACCGCATCCAGGTTCTGCGTCAGCGGCTGCCGCGCGGCCACCGTGGCGTCGACCGAGGCATGGAAATACGGTTCGCGATCCTGGTTCGGCGTGTACATCGCGAACACCCGGGGTCCACCGCTCCCCTGATCCGAGACCAGCACATGATCGACCTGGCGCACGCTCGGGTCGCGATCGACTTCGCGCAGGAGCGCAGCGGCGATGTTGCGGGTGGCCTCGCCGTCCCAGCGACCGTCGCGCGACACCGTGGCGGCGATCGTGTCGAAGTCGGTGCGGCGACGCCCGCCGAGGCGTTCGAGCGGTTCGAGCGCGCCGACGCCGTCGGCGCCATAGCCGTCGGCGTCGGGCCCCTTGCCCGGCTTCCCGGTCTTGCCGGGCTCGACCTTCCCCGGGGCGGTCGACCTTGCCGGTTGCTCCTGCTTGTCCTGGATGTTGTCGACCACCGGATCGAAGGTCTTCTTCACCGGTACGCCGGTGCTGGTGTCGTAGTAGACGAAGGGCTTGCCCCCGGGCAGCTTCAGATAAGGTTCCAGCTGCTTTTCGTCGAGGCCGATCGCCTTCATGTTGATGTGGACCTGCGACGGACGCATGCCATAGCTGGCGTACAGCTCGGGCAATTGCGCCTCGATCGAAATGATGTGCTGGAGGGCGCGCACGGCGACGTGATTGGTGTAGTCCTGATCCTTGCGCGCGCCGAACATGGTGTCGGAAGCCGGGTCGTTGAAGTATTCCCGCCCCACGGCCCGCCGGTTCGCGGCGTTCTCCGGCATCGTGAAGTCGGCATTGAGCACCACGCCCGGCTGCAGCGCATAGCGGTAATTCGGCGCTTCGCCGCTGCGATGGATGTACTCGCCGGTGCGTTCCGGCGCGGCTTCGTGGATGGTCGCCAGATCGGGCGTGCGCCCTTCGGCGCGGATCATGGAAACCACCGCATTGAAACCCGCGATTTCGGCCACCGCTTCGCTGCGTCGACTGGCCTCGACATAACCGGACAGCGCGCGGGTGTAGTCGTGCGGCGGCTGGGACACCGCCCCCGGCGCCTGGCCGTTGCCGGGAATGACGAAGCGATGCATTTCCTTCGAGGCGGCCGCCTCGAATTCGAGGAACTGCCGCTTGTCGGCGGCAGGCTCGAGCGCATGCCGGGTCTCGTGCGCCGCCAGATAGATGTTCTGCCCCATCCACTGCGGATCCTGATGACCGATCGCGAGTTCGCCGTAATTCATGCGCAGAACGCGATCGTTGGGATCGTAATTGCCGCCCGAGAAACCGTTGTGGTTGATCTCGAAACCGGCGAGTTGCCCGTCGCGGACGGCCTGCACCATCAATGCCTTGAGATACGGCGAACGATCGAGCATGGCCTCGAAATTCTTCGCCGCATCTTCATTGCCGCCGCCGTGGCGGGTGAGCGTGGTCTTGAAGGCCTCCACCATCGCGCGGAGCTTTTCTTCGGGCGTGGGGTCGTGCGCAGCCTGCGGCGTCTCTGCGGTGGATGTGGTCATGCGGATCGGATCGAGCAGGAGTGGTTGATCGAACAGGGGAAGATCCGCGGTCCCGGGCAGGCGCTGGTCCCGCTCCGCCCCGGAATCGGGGCGGCATGATCGCACAACGTGACCGTGCGCACATCCGTGCGCCGATCCGGGCGGGCCGTCAGTCTGCGGCGCAGGCCGAACAGATGCGCTCGACCGTATACCCCTTGGCACGCAGCTTCTCGACCACGCCATCATCGCCGAGCAGATGCAGGGCGCCGACCACCACCAGGGTGTCGTCGCGGGTCTCGCCATCGAGCATGCGCTGCAGCTTCGGCACCCACGCATCGTTGCGCGCCACGTTGATCCGCCGATACAGCGCCGGGTATTGGGTGCGCATCTCCGCGGCCATGCCGTTCCACAGCGCGGTCGCGTCGCCGCGTCGCCAGGCGCCGTGCAGTTTCTCGATCTCGACCGTCGCGTCGTCGGCTTCGTTCAGCGACTCTTCGAGGAACTGCAGTTGTTCGTCCTTGCCCATGCCGTCGAACACCGCGATCTGTTCGCTGCCTTGTTCGAGCCCGAGCGTCGGCTTCGACGCCTTGCGGGCGCGATCGCTCAGATGCATGTCGAGACCGATCGCGGGGTCGAGACCCAGCTTGTTCATCTCGACGATGGAAATGGTGAGGCCGACGAACCAGGGCTCGAACATCTGGAACACCTGCGGCGCCAGGCCGATCTTCTGCAGCGACGCGGCGTTGGCCTCGTTCCAGGCCCGCAGCTTTTCGGCCACCGGCGCCGGCAGTTCGCTGTCGAGCGTCGTGCCGTCCCGGCGCAACGCGGCCTGCCCCATCGCCATGCCCAGCGCCGGCGACGACATTTCCTCCGGCGACAGTTCGAACACCACCGTCTCGGCATCGTCGAACGCGCCGTCGACGTCCTTCGACAGCGGATAGTCGCTCGGCTTCAGCATGTGGAACGAGCCGAGCAGATAGATCTCGTTGTCGGCGTCCGAAACTTTCCACAGCAACGGCACCGGCGACGGGGCGTCGGCGAGGGCCGCTGCAGCGGGCTGCGCGCGATCGGCGGCGACGGCGGCCACCGAGACGGCGGCGGCGATGGACACGGCGATCAGGGACAGTGCGACGAAGGCGGAACGAAGGCGCATGGCGATCCTGGGGGCGGGATGCGTGGAGAAAACGATCGGAAAAACGATCAGTGCTTGACGCCGTAGCGCTTCTCGCCGGCGGTGATCGCGAGATCGAGCCGGTTCTCGTTCGGCGGCAGCGGACAGGTGGCGAACGGGGTGAACGCGCAGGGTGGATTGTAGGCGCGGTTGAAATCGATCATGACCTTGCCTTTCGCATCGGGGCGGGGCACGTCGAGATAGCGGCCGGCGCCGTAGGTTTCGTGGCCGCTGGTGCGGTCGGCGATGATCAGCGACAGCGTGTCGCCGCCCGGATCCAGCGCTTCGATGCGGAAGGTCTTGCCGTCGCGCTGGAACTCCAGCGCGCCGGGATTCGGTGTGTTCTCGGTGGTGCCGATGATCGTGGCGATCGGCAGCACGGTGCCGGCCGGATGCGGCACGAAAGTGGCCTCGACGCGCCAGTCGCGGTTCGGCGGCCAATATTCCAGGCCCTTGAACTGCAGTCGCGTCGGCGCATCGGCGTGCTTGACCCGCAGCGCGCGATTGCCGGCGCGTTCGATCACGGTGAGCTTGCCCTTGCCCTCGTCGAAACCGACGACGCTCGGCGCGCCGGTACTGTCGTCCTTCAATTCCACCCGACCCTTCAGCGGCTCACCGTCGAGCGTGAGCGGCACGCCGGGCTCGGGCGTGAAGAACACGCGGTTGCCGTCGCGGGTGAACATGCCCAGCGATTCCGGGCCCATCGCCAGGCGGATGCCGCTGCGCGCGCTGCTGCCCACGTAATGCGATTTGAGCGTCAGCCAGTGCAGTCCGATCAGGCTGGACCAGCCGTCCGGCGCGGTCAGATCTTCCTGGCGCTGGATCCGCCAGAGATTCTCGTCGGACAGATACTGCGCCTCGGCCGCGCTCATCGCCGCGTCCTCGGCGGGCGTCTTCTTCTCGCTGCAGCCGACCAAGGCCAACAGCGCCAGAATCAGAGCGCCGACCGTCGCCTTCGCGATACTCATCTCCGCGTGCATTTTCGTCTTCATGCTCAACGCCCCCTCAGGAACCAGCGATCGATCTCGCCCAACGTGAATTTCGCCCAGGTCGGGCGGCCATGATTGCATTGCCCGGAACGTTCCGTGGCTTCCATCTCGCGCAGCAGCGCGTTCATTTCCGGGAGACTCAGGCGGCGATTCGCGCGCACCGCGCCGTGGCAGGCCATGGTCGCCAGCAGCTCGTCGCGCGCGGAGGCCACGCGTCGTGACGCGCCATGCTCGACCAGATCGGCGATCACGTCGCGGAACAAGGCTTCCACCTCGCCTTCGGCCAGCAGCGCCGGCACGCCGCGCAGCGCGATGCTCTGCGGGCCGCTGCGGGTGATCTCGAACCCCAGCGCGGCCAGGGTCGCGGCTTCGCGTTCGGCGGTCTCGGCTTCGCGCTCCGACACCGCGACGGTCTGCGGCACCAGCAGCGGCTGCATGCGCAGGCCGACGCTGTCGTGCGCGGTCTTCAGCTTTTCGTAGCCGATGCGCTCGTGCGCGGCGTGCATGTCGACCACGATCAGGCCGTCGGCGGTCTCGCTGAGGATGTAGATGCCGTGCAATTGCGCGATCGCGTAGCCCAGCGGCGGCACCTCGCCGTCCTGCGTCTCGGGCAGCGGGCGCACCGCCGGCTGCGGCTGCGAGGACGGCGCGGCGTACAGCGCGGCGTAAGCGGCGCGGGCGTCGTCGACGCGCAGGCCCAGACCGGTCTGTGGCATCGGCCGGTTCCACGCCTGCGCGTAGGGCGATGGCGTCGATGACGATGCGCCGAGGTCCATCGATGACGGAAACGACGACGGCGATGCGACTTCCCCCGGCATTCCGGCGGACACGCCGGCGGGCGCGCCCGCACGGGTCTCGGCCAGCGCGGCCTGCAGCGTGCGGTAGACGAAGTCGTGGATCGCGCGACCGTCGCGGAAGCGGACTTCGTGTTTCGCCGGATGCACGTTCACGTCGACCCGGCGCGGATCGACTTCGAGGAACAGGACATACGCCGGCTGGCGGCCATGGAACAGCACGTCGGCGTAGGCCTGCTTCACCGCATGCGCGATGCTGCGATCGCGCACCGCGCGGCCGTTGACGAACAGATACTGCTGATCGGTGCTGGCGCGCGAATACGCCGGCTGCGCGATCCAGCCGCTGAGCCGCATCAGGCTGCCGCTGTCGGTGGACAGCGGCGCGGCGTGGTCGACCTGCAGCGCATTGGCGAGGAATTCCTCGCTCAGCGTCTCGGCCAGGCGTTCGCCCGAGAACAGCGCGCCGCCGTCGCCTTTGTAGCGGCGGAGCGGCTTGCCGTTGTGGCTCACGCGCAGTTCCACGTCGGGCCGGGCCAGCGCGAGCTGGCGCAACCATTCCTCGATATGGCCGAGCTCGGTGCGCTCGGCGCGCAGGAATTTGCGCCGCGCCGGCACGTTGTAGAACAGATCGCGCACTTCGACCGTGGTGCCGGCGGGCTGCTGTTTCGGTGCCGGTTCGCCGACCCGGCCGCCGTCCACGGCGAGCGCGATGCCATGGTCGTCGTCGCCGCGGCGCGAGGCGATGATGAAGCGACTGACCGATGCGATCGACGGCAGCGCTTCGCCACGGAAACCGAGCGTGGCCACGGCTTCGAGGTCGTCGAGCGATGAAATTTTGCTGGTGGCGTGGCGCTGCACCGCGAGCGCCAGTTCCTCGGGCGCGATGCCGCCGCCGTCGTCGCGCACGCGGATCAGGCGCACGCCGCCCTCTTCCAGATCAATGTCGATGCGCCGCGCGCCGGCGTCGATCGCGTTCTCGACCAGCTCCTTCACCACCGAGGCCGGGCGTTCGATGACTTCGCCGGCCGCGATCTGGTTGACGAGGGTGTCGGGGAGCTGGCGGATGGTCACGTCGGAGGATGGCGCCGGCGTGCGGCGTTCGCGGGAACAGACGCGATCATAATCCGCATGCGCATGCGCCGCAGGGATCCTGTACACGGATTCGCCCACGACGAAGACGTGGGGCGGCATGCCGACGCCGCGATGCGATCAGGGACTGCCGCCGGTGGAGATGACCTTCGGCGCCGCGGCGCTGGCCACCACCGTCGCTTCCTGGGCCTTGGCGCGCGCGGCGTACAGCGTGCCCGGCGGCGGCTGGCGGGTGAAATACGCATCGACGCCCTGCAGCACGGCCTTGGCCAATGTCCGCTGGTAGGCGGGATCGATGAGCCGGCGCTCCTCGTCGGGATTGGAGATGAACGCGGTCTCGACCAGCATGGCCGGCATGTCGGACGTGCGCAGCACCGAGAAATTCGCGCGTTCGATGTTCGGCTTGTGGTTGAAGCCGATGCTCTTCAGGCCCGAGAGCACGTGGCCGGCGGCGTCTTCCGATGCTTTCATCTGCCCGCTCTGGGTCAGATCGAGCAGCACCGTCGCCAGCGTGTTGTCCGGCTTTCTCACGCCCGCCCCGCCGATCAGGTCGGCGGCGTTTTCCTTGTCGGCGAGCCAGCGCGCACGCTGCGAGGAGGCGCCGCGCAGCGACAGCACGTAGACCGACGACCCCTTCGCGGCGCGGTTTTCGGCGGCGTCGGCGTGGATCGAGATGAAGATGTCGGCCTTGGCCTGACGGGCCAGTTGGGTGCGGCGCGGCAGCGGCAGGAACATGTCGCTGTCGCGGGTCAGCACCGCCTTCAGCCCCGGCGTCGCGTTGATCTGGCGCGCGAGCTCGCGGGCGATCGCGAGGGTCACGTCTTTTTCGCGCTTGCCGGTCGGACCGATCGCACCGGGATCCTGGCCACCATGACCGGGATCGATCGCGACGATCAGCGGCCGCGTGCCCGCACGCAGGTCGCGCAGGGTCTTGCCGCCGGCCGGCGCAGGCGGCTCGGCGGTGGCCACTGCCGGCGGTGGCGCGGTCGTGCCTGTGGCTGTGCCTGTGCCGGAAAGTGCGCCAGAAGATGACGTTGCGGCCGGAACCGCCGCGGTGCCGCCCGCGAGAATTTGCGCGGGCGTCTGCATCGCCGAAGGCGGGATCGTCGACGCGGCGGACTGCGATGCGACCGTGGCCGCCGGCTTGACGGCCGCCGGCGCGAGAACCGTCGGTGCGGACGCTGTCGGTGCGGATGCTGTCGGTGTGGATCCTGTCGGATTCGGCGCGCCCGCATTCGCGACGGCCGGATTCGCGGCCGAGGGATGCGGCGCGGACGGCTGCTGAGCCGCCGCATGGGTCGCCGGGGGCACGGCCGCGACCGGCTTGTTGCCGTCGCCGGGCCATTCCAGCACGAGCCGTGCGCTGCCGTCGGCAGCGCGCTCCAGGCGCGGCTTGAGCGGCGTGACCGGCGTGGCCAGATCGAACACGATGCGGGTGGTGCCCGGTGCGGGCTGCCCGCGGCGCACCGCCTTGATCACGCCGACAGGCGCCGGCAATTGCAGGGTGCGGGCGGCATTGGTGTCGGGGAGATCGACCACGAAGCGGTCGGGGTTGGCGAGGCGCAGCGTGCGGAAGGCGACGTCGGCCTGCAGATGCAGTTCCGCGCGCGTGCCGGTGGCGCCGTCGCTCAGCTGCAGATCCTTGATTTCATTGGCCTGCGCAAGGTTCCAGCACAGGGCCGCCAGCAAGGCCAGGCCCAGGATGATCTGCTGTACGGTGGTCCCCTTGACGCGCATGGCCGGTAGTCAAACACCAGCCGCGGATTTTTTCAAGCACTTTTCCCTTGATAATCCGCAACCTGGCGCGACTTTCTGCCCCGTGGGTTCAGCAAGGGGCCGCAAGCCCCTGCCCGGCCGCAAGTCGTTCCAGCCAGACGCGGCCCGCCGGGCTCAGCGGCGTGAGCGCGCAGCGACGCCCTTGGCCCTCGATCGCCAGCGCCACGTGCAGGTCGGGCGTGGGCAGCGCATCGCCGCCGCGCTCCGGCCATTCGACCAGCCACAGCGCCGCATCGGCATCGTCCAGCCCGAGGAATTCCAGCTCGGCGCCATCGCCGATCCGGTACAGGTCCAGATGCAGGGCTTCGCCGCCCGCGGCGAGCGGATAGCGTTCGACGAGGGTGTAGGTCGGGCTGCGGATCGCACCGCTCACCCCCAGCGCACGCAGCCAGCCGCGCGCCAGCGTGGATTTGCCGGCGCCGAGATCGCCCTGCAACAACACGACGGCCGGCCGCGGCGCGGTCTGCGCCAGCCCCCGCGCGAGTCGTTCGGTGGCGTCGGCGTCGGCAAGCTGCAGCACCATCGATGCGGTCATGCGCGCGCCACGGGATTCGCGAGACGACGCAGCTGCGGGAAGAGATCCGACGGCAGCAGCCCGCGCTCGCCGCCATCGCGCGCGGCGGCATCGCCGGCCGCGGCATGCAGCAGCGCGCCGCAGACCGCAGCCTCGAAACACGAAAGCCCCTGCGGACGCCCCTGTGCGAGCAGCGCCGCGATCGTGCCGGTCAGCACATCGCCCATGCCGCCGGTGGCCATGCCGGGATTGCCCGCATCGACGATCGCCGGAATCTCGCCGGGCGCCGCGATCACGCTGCCTGCGCCCTTCAACACGACCGTGCACGCGTAGCGTCCCGCAAGCCTGCGTGCGGCCTGCACGCGATCGCGTTCGACCTCGGCCACGGTCTCGCCCAGCAGTCGCGCCGCTTCGCCCGGATGCGGCGTGATCACCGCATCGCCGAGGGTCCGGGCATCGCGACGCGCGATCGCGTTCAGCGCATCGGCGTCGAGCACGCGCGGCAGATCGGTCGCGAGTGCGGCGTCGAGCATCGCGGCGCCCCATTCGCCGTCGCCCAGGCCAGGGCCGATCGCGATCACGCTGGCGGCGTCGAGCAGCGGCTGCAGTTCGCTCGCGTCATCCACCGCGCGCGTCATGCATTCGGGGCGCCGTGCCAGCAGCGCGGGCACGTGTTCGGCGCGGGTCGCCGCGCTGACCAGGCCCGCCCCGGTGCGCAATGCGGCTTCGGCGCAGAGCGCAAGCGCGCCGCCGTAACCGCGATCGCCCCCGATGCACAGCACATGCCCGAACCGCCCCTTGTGCGCATCGCGCGCGCGCGGCGGAAACCAACGCGGCAACGCGGCGATGCGCGCGATGCACGCGGCGGGCTCGAGATCGTCGAAGACGTGATCGGCCAACCCCAGGGTGTCGATCACCACCTCGCCCGCCGCGACGCGGCCGCGACCGGTGTAGAGACCGGGCTTGCCGGCGATGAACGCCAGCGTCACGTCGGCGCGCACCGCGACGCCATCGTGATGGCCGCTGTCGGCATCGACGCCCGAGGGAATGTCGAGCGCGAGGATCGGCGCCGCGTTGTCGTGATCGAGCGCGGCGACCAGATCCGCGGCGGCGCCTTCGAGCGCGCGATGCAGGCCGATGCCGAACAGCGCGTCGACCCAGACATCGACCTGCGGCAGCCCGTCGTCGACGACGAAGGTCGCCGCTTCGCCGCCGGCCAGCAGATAGGCCTCCGCGGCGCGGCGCGCCGCGCCCGCCTTCACCTCATCGCCCAGGCGCAGCACGAACACGTGGCGTCCGGAACTGCGCGCCAGCTCAGCCAGCACGTAACCGTCGCCGCCGTTGTTGCCGGGCCCGCAGACCACGCCGATGCGCTGGGCCTCGGGCCAGCGATCCAGCAGCAGTCGCCACGCGGCCAGACCGGCGCGGGCCATCAGGTCGTCCTCGTCCAGACCGACGCGGGACATGGCCACCTGTTCGGCGACGCGCACCGCGGCGCTGCGATGGACCTTCGGCAGATCGTGGAGGAAGCCGTTGCGCATGCCCGGATTCTATACTTCCCCGGTGAATGCCCGCTCCGACATCGATCTCAATGCGCTCGCCCGCCGGGTGAAGACGCTGGCGGCCGGATTCGGTTTCCAGCGCTGCGGGATCGCCGATATCGCGCTGGGCGAGGACGAAACCCATCTGCGCGACTGGCTGGCGCAGGGGCTGCATGGTTCGATGCGCTGGATGGCCGAGCACGGCGACAAGCGCAGCCGTCCGGCCGATCTGGTGCCGGGCACCCTGCGGGTGATCTCGGTAGGCCTGGATTACGGCCGCGATCCCGACGAGGCCTGGGCGACGCTGGACGACGGCGAACGCGCCTACGTCGCGCGCTACGCGCTGGGTCGCGATTACCACAAGCTGATGCGCAACCGGCTGCAGAAACTCGCCGATCGCATCGCCGCGGAGATCGGCCCGTTCGGGCATCGCGTGTTCGTGGACTCCGCGCCGGTGCTGGAGCGCGCGCTGGCGCGCAACGCCGGGCTCGGCTGGATCGGCAAACACACCTGCCTGATCGACAGCGACGGCGGCTCGTGGTTCTTTCTCGGCGAGTTGTACGTCGACCTCGCGCTGCCCATCGACCCGCCCGCGACCGCGCACTGCGGCACCTGCACGCGCTGCATCGAGATCTGTCCGACGCAGGCGATCGTCGCGCCGTACCGGCTCGACGCGCGGCGCTGCATCGCCTATCTCACCATCGAACACGAAGGCGCCATCGATGAAGATCTGCGGCCGCTGATCGGCAACCGCATCTTCGGCTGCGACGACTGCCAGCTCGTCTGCCCCTGGAACAAGTTCGCGCAGCGCACCGACGAGCCGGATTTCCGGGTGCGCAACAACCTGGATCAGGCGACTCTGGCCGAGCTGTTCGCATGGCGCGAAGACGAATTCCTGCAGCGCACCGAAGGCTCGCCGATCCGACGCAGCGGTTACGCGCGCTGGCTGCGCAATCTCGCGATCGCCCTGGGCAATGCGCCGACCACGCCGGACGTCGTCGCCGCGCTGGCATCGCGTCGCGACATCGACGATGCGATGGTGCGCGAACATGTTCAATGGGCACTAAAAAATCATACCGAAAGCTCTTGAAACAAGAGAATTTTGCTATTTCGGCAAGAGATCAAATTTATCCTCATAAGCATGAGGGGTCGTCCAATTGATACCCCAACGCTGATGCGAAGCACCTCTGCCTTCGGCTCTATGCTTATGAGCCCGCCAAAGACGCATCGCGTCGTCACTAGGAACGATAAAGCATCGAGGATGCTTATCGCTCGGAATATAAACAAAAGCCAAGAACAATTCTGGACTTACAGGCTTTTCACTGTATTGCCAGAAATTAGCAGTACTTTGCCCTTTGACGTCTATTCCAAAATGCTTGCCGCCCGGACTCACGACCAATAGATCTTCTTTCGGAAATCGACTATCGGTGAACTGAACAGTATAACCAAGCAATGCGAGTCGGTACATCAGATAACCGCGCGCAGCTTGTTCGGTTTGATGCTTGCTCATGTCGACCCATCGCCTTAAGACAAAAACAGCATCATCCCCAAGCGCGATCGCGGATCTCCGCCAGCAACGCCCGCGTCACCGGATCGTCAACCTCGGCATCGCCCTGCAGCGCCGGCAACAGCTTGTTGGCGACCTGTTTGCCGAGTTCGACGCCGAACTGGTCGAAGGCGTTGATGCCCCACAGCACGGACTGCAGATAGACGCTGTGTTCGTACATCGCGATCAGCGCGCCCAGCGATTCCGGCGTCAGTGCATCGAGCAGCAACAGCGTGCTCGGGCGATTGCCGGCGTAGGCGCGATGCGGGTCGTCGCTGGCCTGTCCGTTCGCGAAGGCCTCGGTCTGCGCCAGCAGATTCGCGAGCAGCGCGGCGTGATTGTCCTCGTGCGCGTGATCGGCGCGGATCACGCCGATGAAATCCGCGGGCACGATCTGCGTGCCCTGATGCAGAGCCTGGAAGAAACTGTGCTGGGTGTCGGTGCCCGCCCCGCCCCACCACACCGGCACGGTGTGGCCGGCCAGCGCGCCGCCGTCGAGTCGCACGGATTTGCCGAGGCTTTCCATCACCAGTTGCTGCAGATAGTTCGGCAACAGGCGCAGACGCTCGTCGTAGGGCAGCACCGCCTGCGCCGCCGCGTGCAGTGCGTTGCGGTTCCAGATCGCGGTGAGCGCATGGCAGACCGCGAGATTGCCGCGCAGCGGCGCGGACAGCACATGCGCGTCCATCTCCGCGGCGCCCGCGAGCAGCCGTTCGAAACCATCCATGCCGATCGCCAGCGCGATCGGGAAACCGACCGCCGACCATAGCGAATAACGACCGCCGACCCAGTCCCACATCGGCAGGATCCGGTTTTCTTCGATGCCGAAGGCCGCGGCGCGCGCCACGTTGGCGCTGACCGCGTAGATGCGGCCGCCGTCGCGGCCCGCATGGCCGCCGAGCCAATCGCGCACCACGGTGCCGTTGAGCAGGGTTTCCTGGGTGCCGAAGGTCTTCGAGATCAGGATCGCGGCGGTGCGCGCGGGATCCAGCGATTCCAGCGTGCGGCGCACCGCATTGCCGTCGACGTTGGACACGAAATGCACGCGCAGCCCGGCGTCGCCGTCGGCCAGCGCATCGGCGACGAGGCGCGGCCCCAGATCGGAACCGCCGATACCGACGCTGACCACGTCGGTGACGCCGGACGCGCGGATGCTGTCGACCAGCGTCGCCATCCGCGCGCGCGCGGCGCGCGCCTGCGCGGACGCGTCGCGGGCGATCGCGCTGTCTGAGAGATCGCCGCGCAGCGCGGTATGCAACGCGGCACGGCCCTCGGTGACGTTGACCGGATGACCGTCGAACAGCCGTCGCACCGCCTCCGGCAGATCCGCGCGTTCGCCCAGCGCGAACAGCGCGTCGACCGCGGCGCGATCGTAATGCTGGCGGGCGAAGCTGGCGTACAGCGGGCCGACGCGCAGCGCGAAGTCGCGCGGGCGATGCAGGTCTTCGGCGATCAGGCGGGCGATCGGCGTGCTGCGAAGACGATCGGCGTGCGGATGCAGCGTATCGAAGTCGGAATGCGGCATGGCGGGACTCGTTGCGGGGGCATGCGGTGGCAAGGCCGCATCTTGCCAGATGCGGCCTGCGTGCGGGCATCGCCCGGGGTGCAAACGAAACCAGCGCCGCGGTCGCCGCGGCTCAGCCCAGCGCGAATTCGAGGTTGTCGATCAACCGGGTCCGGCCCAGGCGCGCCGCGATCAATGCCACCCGCGGGCCCGGCACCGCGTAACCGGCGGGCGAGATGTCGGGTTCGGCCAGATCCGGCGTGCGGATCGCGGCGTAATCCACCGAGAACCCGACGTCCTCCAGGCGCAGCGCGGCGCCGGCCTCGACCGAGGTGCGCGAAGCGCCGGCCAGCAATTGCGCGCGCATGTCCTGCAGCGTGCGATGGATCTCCGCGGCGATCACGCGGTCTTCGGCGGAGAGGTACTGATTGCGCGAACTCATCGCCAGGCCGTCGGCCTCGCGCACGATCTCGCCGCGCAACAGCGTCAGCGGATAGGCCAGATCGGTGACCATCTGCTGGATCACCGCGAGCTGCTGGAAATCCTTCTTGCCGAACGCGGCCACGTCCGGCTGCACTTGGTTGAACAGACGCGCCACCACCGTGCACACGCCGTCGAAATGGCCCGGCCGATGCGCGCCTTCCAGCACGTCGGCCACGCCGGGCACGCGCATGCGCACCGCAAGATCGACGCCGAAGGGATACATGCCCTCCACCGTCGGCAGCCACAGCGCATCGCAGCCGGCGGCTTCGAGGCCGCTGGTGTCGGCTTCCGGCGTGCGCGGATAACGGGTGAAATCCTCGTTCGGCCCGAACTGGGTCGGATTCACGAACACGCTGGAAATGATCCGGTCCGCATGCTGCCGCGCCAGCGCGACCAGCGAATAATGTCCGGCATGCAGATTGCCCATGGTCGGCACGAAGCCGATGCGCAGGCCCTCGCGGCGCCAGCCGAGGATCCGCTCGCGCAGGCCGCGCAGTTCGGTGATGGTTTCGATCATGGGCGTCTTCGATGTTGGAGAGTGCGGCGTATCAGCCGGCCAGGATGCGGACCCATGCGGCATGGACCCAGCCGGACGCGCAGGGACCACGATACGCATGGGCCTTCGGGAGCGCGCCGGAGACGCCGCATGCGTCCGAGGTCTGACCCGCACGCGGATAGACGATGGCCATCCACTTCCCGTCGGGGGACATCCCGCAGACGTAGAAGGCATCGCCTTCGCGCAGGCGGTCGCGCATGGCGTAATCCGCGCCCGGGCCGCCGCGCACGGCGAGGAATCCGTCGCCCGCCGGATTCAGCCCGGACACTTCGGCCCAACTGCCGCAGGCGTCGAGCGATGCTTCCTGGCCGACGATCACCGGCATATCGCGCCGCGCGGCCGCGGCCGCGCATGCGACCAGCATCGCCGCGACGACGACATGCTTCCGGAGGGTGCACGCGCGGCTCATTGGTAGGCGTGCGCCGCGTCGGGAAAGCTGCCGTCGCGCACCGCCGCGCAGTACGCCTGCACGGCGCCGGCGATCGAACCGCCTTCGACAAGGAAATCCTTCACGAACTTCGGCCGGCGATGACCGCCGTCGAGACCGAGCATGTCGTGCAGCACCAGCACCTGACCGTCGCAGTGCGGGCCGGCGCCGATGCCGATGGTCGGGATCGCGCTGGCGGCGGTGATCGCCTGCGCCAGCGCGGTCGGCACGCATTCCAGCACCAGCAGCGATGCGCCGGCATCGGCGACCGCACGCGCATCCTCGCGCAGCTTCGACGCCGCGCGCTCCTCGCGCCCCTGCACCTTGAAACCACCGAAGCGCAGCACCGACTGCGGCGTGAGGCCCAGATGCGCCGAGACCGGAATTTCGCGTTCGACCAGGAAACGGATGACGTCGAGCTTGTGCGCGGCCGCGCCTTCGAGCTTCACCATCTGCGCGCCAGCCTGCAACAGCCGGGTGGCGGCATCGAGCGCGCGCTCGGGCGTGGCGTCGGCCTGGAACGGCAGATCCGCGACCAGCAGCGCGCGGGTCAGGTGCGAGGCGACCGCGGCGGTGTGATAGGCGATGTCGTCGACCGTGACCGGCAGGGTCGAGCCCTCGCCTTTCACCACCATGCCCAGCGAATCGCCGACCAGGATCAGATCGACGCCGTTGCGATCGAACACGCGCGCGAACACCGCATCGTAGGCCGTGAGCATCGCCAGCCGGCGACCTTCGCGCTTGGCGTCGGCCAGAGCGGGCACGGTCCAGGGCTTGTCTTCTTGAATGGCCATGAGCGTCCAGAAGGTGGCCGGAGAGGAAGAGGCCGGAGGGCGCCTAGCCTAACAGGTCGACCCGCGACGTTTCAGGCGTTTCAGCGTTCCGGAATCGGGGCGATCCCGCCCCGCTCGACCCGGGACAGCGCCTGCCGGGCGGCGCCGTGGCCCGGGATGTCGATGTCGTCCACCAGGTCGAGCAGCGGGACCAGCGCGAAGGCGCGCTCGTGCAGGCGCGGATGCGGGATCCGCAGGCCCGGCAGGTCGATCGCCGCATCCCCGTACAGCAGGATGTCGAGATCGAGCGTGCGCGGCCCCCAGCGATCGCTGCCGTCGGCGGCCCGGCGGCGACCGAAATCGCGTTCGATGCCCAGCAACTCATCCAGCAGCGTGAGCGGCGGAAGCGCGGTTTCGACCACGGCCACCGCATTGACGAAATCGGCCTGGTCCTTCTGGCCCCAGGCCTGCGTGCGGTAGAAGCGCGAAACGCCGAGAAAACGGCTGCGCGGCACGGTCATCAGACGGTGTACCGCCGACCGCAGCATCGCGACGCTGTCGCCGACATTGCCGCCCAGGCCGACGAAGGCGAGGACCGGACCGCTGCGACGCACTTCGCCGAGCCCCTCCGCTGCGGTATTCAATGTCCGACCGCCGCAGGTCGACGCCGCCGACGGCGACGCGGGCCGCGGGATTCTCCGCCTTCCGCCGCACCGTCCTCTTCGTCCAGGGAAGGACGCAGGGCGGCGACCGCGAGCGCGTGATCGGGATCGCGCTGCGCCTCGGCCCAGAACGCGATGTCCGCGGCGTGACTATCGGACGCGGTCTGGCGCAGCAGCAGGAAATCGTAGGCGGCGCGGAAGCGCGGCTGCGCCAGCAGGCGCACCACGCGCTTGCGCTGACGCTGCGAGAAACGCGTCTGCAACAGCCAGATTTCCTGCATCGGGAGCGAGAACCGGCGCGGAAGCGCCACGGTCGCGACCTGATGCAGCGTGACGCGGTCGGCGGCGCGGCGTTCGGCCTCCGCCGCGTGCACGCCCTGCGCCTGCAGCATCGCCAGCGTGCGGCAGTACGCCGGCCACAGCAGCAGCGCGAACAGGAACGCCGGCGACACCGGTTCGTCGGCGGCGATGCGCGCATCGGTGGCGCGCAGGCCCTCCAGCAACATCCGGCGCAGGGCACCGCTGCGGTTGGACGCCAGCGCAGCCGCGGTTTCCGGCATCAGCGCCGCCAGCAGGCCATGCGCTTCGAGCCGCAGGAAACTGGCTTCGGCATGGCCGGCGAGGAACAGCTTCAGGCATTCCTCGAACAGGCGCGCGGGCGACGCTTCCTGCAGCAGCGGCGCGAGCCGCGGAATGGGGTCGGCGCTGGCGGCATCGATCGAGAAGCGCAGCTTCGCCGCCAGCCGGATCGCGCGCAGCATGCGCACCGGATCCTCGCGGTAGCGGGTGTCGGGATCGCCGATCAGTTTCAGCACGCGATTGCCGACATCGTCGAAACCGCCGGTGTAATCGCGCACCGAGAAATCGGCGATCGCGTAATACAGCGCGTTCGCGGTGAAGTCGCGGCGGATGGCATCGTCTTCAATCGTGCCGTAGACGTTGTCGCGCAGCACGCGGCCGTCCTCGTCGGTCTCGCGGTCGCCGCTGCCGTCGTCGCTGTTGGCGCGGAAGGTGGCGACTTCGATGATCTCGCGACCGTAGACCACGTGGGCGAGCCGGAACCGGCGACCGATGAGCCGGCAGTTGCGGAACAGGTGCTTCACCTGCTCCGGCGTGGCGTCGGTGGCCACGTCGAAATCCTTGGGATGTTCGCCCAGCAGCAGGTCGCGCACCGCGCCGCCCACCAGATAAGCGCCGTAGCCGGCTTCGTGCAGCCGATACAACACCCGGAGCGCGCTGGGACTGATGTCCTTGCGCGAAATCGCATGCTGATCCCGGGGGATGGTCCGCGGCGCGGCGTGCTGGGGCGTGGGTTCGGTCATCGAGTACGGAGTCTGGGGAGGCGCGATCGGATCGGACGTTGTTCAAGACAGCAGGTGACCCGCTATACTAGCAGGCATGTCGCCATCGACCGTTCGACTCAGGCCGTTCCGGCCTCGAACCACCCGCTGTCGACACCGTTCGCAAGTCCCGAACGCTTCAATGCTCCCTTCGTCTAGAGGCCCAGGACGTGGCCCTCTCAAGGCTAAAACACGGGTTCGAATCCCGTAGGGAGCGCCATCTCCGAAGCCCGCGTCGCAAGACGCGGGCTTCGTTCTTTTCGCGCTGCCGCAGGGTTCGAACCGGGTTCGACATGTCCGCCCGGAGCGCCGGAGACCCTCGACGAGGTCCGGAATTTCGCGCCGATGGCCTTCGCCTTGGCCCGCCGCCGTCATACACTGATGTTCCTGCAGTTCCCTCCCACCGTCCCTGCCTGGTCGCGCCAATGCCTTTCGTCGTCACCGAAAACTGCATCAAGTGCAAATACACCGACTGCGTCGAAGTCTGCCCGGTCGATTGCTTCCACGAAGGTCCTAACTTCCTGGTGATCGATCCGGACGAGTGCATCGACTGCACCCTCTGCGAGCCCGAGTGCCCGATCAACGCGATCTACCCTGAAGACGATGTGCCTGCCGGGCAGGAACGTTTCGTCGCGTTGAACAAGGAGCTTTCGGAGGTCTGGCCGGTGATCACGATCCGCAAGGATCCGCTGGCCGACGCCAAGGACTGGGAAGGCAAGCCGGACAAACTTCCGCTGCTGGAACGCTGACCGCGCGTCCACGCCGCTTCTGCGCGGGAACATGCAACGAAAACGGGCGCCGAGGCGCCCGTTTTCGTTTTCCGGACAGACCTTCCGGGACAGACGCCGGCGGATGCCGGCCTCGATCCCGGAGACCCGTCGATCTCAATTGCCGCCGAGCGACGCCTTCAGCGAAGCGATCAGCTTGGACGCACCGTCGTTGTCGGCCGGCAGGCCGCGCGGATCGACCGCCGACACCGTGCTGCGACCGTCGGCTTCGGTGATGCGGATCAGGAACTTGTAGCCCGCGTAATCGACATCGTAGGCACCCAGCACTTCGGCGCGGCTGGCGATACTCAGCCCTTGCGTCGCCGCCAGGGCCTCGCCGACGCGCGCGAACACGCTGGCGCGGTCGCCGGCCACGCTGAAACCGAGGCTGCGGGCGGCCGGATTGCCGCCGGGCAACGCGGACCGGCTGACCGAACCGCTGGCGGTGGTGGCGAGCGCACGCTCGGCCTCGGCCGGGTCGAACGCCGGCGGGAACTCCAGCGGGCGCTGGCTCTCTTCCGCAGCGTAGTAATTCTTCTTGCGGAACCAACTGCAGCCCGAGGTGCCGAGCACGGCGACGGACATCGCGACGAGGGTCGCGACCATCGCGGCGCGGGACAGGGCATGACGGACGTTCTGGCGGCTCGGGGACATGGGGACTCCTGGAAAAAACGGTGCGGGCGACGGACCCGGAAAGCGGTTCTGTAGGCGGCGGTGCGGCGGACTCAGGCCGCGGCGACCGCGGTTTCGCCTTCGATGGCGGCGATCCGCGCCGCCATCGCATCGGCGGTGGCGGCGTGAGTCGCGGAAAGCGTGGTCAGCGGCAGGCGCAGCCCCTGACCGATGCCCTGACGGGCGAGGATCGCCTTCACCGGAATCGGATTCGGCTCGATCCCCATGAAATCGAAGATCGGCTGAAGTTCGGCGTCCAAGGCCTCGGCCTCGGCGCGGCGACCGGCGCGGGCAAGGTCGCAAAAGCGGCGCATGGCGACCGGCAGCGCGTTGGACGCCACCGAGATCACGCCGTCGGCACCGGCGAGCATTGCGCGGGCCGCGGTGGGATCGTCGCCGGACAGCACGGCGAAGCCGGCGCCGCGCAATGCGAGCAGATCGGCCATGCGCTCGGGTTCGGGCCGGGCTTCCTTGATCGCCACGATCCGCGGATGCGGCGCCAGCTCGGCGACCGTCGCCGGCAGCAGATCGCAGCCAGTGCGGCCGGGCACGTTGTAGAGGACCACCGGCAGCGCACCGTCGTCGGCGACCGCGCGATAGTGCGCGATCAGGCCGGTCTGGGTGGGGCGGACGTAGGGCGGGGTCACCACCAGCGCGGCATCGGCACCCCAGGCGGCGGCGCTGCGGGTGAGTTCGATGGTCTTGGCGGTGTTCGACAGGCCGGTGCCGGCCAGCACCGGGATGCGTTTCGCGACCAGCCCCGCGGCGCGGCGCAGCAACGCCTCGTATTCGTCGTCGGTCAGGGCATTGGCCTCGCCGGTCGAGCCAGCCACCACCACGCCCTGGGTGCCGGCATCGATCTGCGATTGCAGCAGACGATCCCACGCGGAGAAATCGATGTCGCCGGACGCCGTGAACGGCGTGGCCAACGCGGTGATGCTGCCGGACAGGTGCACGCGGATGCCTTGGGAGTGCCTGGAGGTTCTGGGTGGCCGATGCGGTCTGCAGCGCGCCGGAGTGCCGGATGTTACTTGGGAAGGTCTGAACACTCCATCCTCCGCACAAGCGCCGCATCCGCGCGGCGGCCCGGATGCGCGGTCGGGCCGCCCCGCACAGGCAGCCACCGGAATCATGCGAATCAACCACTTGCGGAACGACCGGGACGCCCCCATCGAAGACAGGTCCGTTCACCTTGCGGGCCGAAACCGCAGGCCAGTATGCTGGCATGGAGTCCCCGGCGCGCAACGCACGACGGACCTGCGCATCATCCTTTCGCAACATTTTCCCGCCGCGGACGCCACCTTGACCGATTCTTCCACCGCCGCACGGCCTGCGCCGAACGAGAACTACCTGCTGATCAACGCCTATACGACGCATCCGCAGTCGCCGCTGTTGTCGGTGACCCGGCGGATCGCCGACAGCGGCTGCAATCTCGTCGACTCGCGTCTCTCCACCGTCGGTCGCGACGTCTCGGTCACCGCGCTGGCGGTGGGCCCGTGGGACGCCATCGCCAAACTCGAAGCCATGCTCACCCGGCTGGAGCGCGAGGAAGGGCTGAAGCTCATCTGGTACCGCACCGGCCCCAAGGCATTGCAGTCGAACCTGCTGCCGTACGTGGTTGAAGTGGTCGCCGCCGACAAGCCGGGGATCCTCTACCAGCTCGCGGATTTCTTCGATCGCCAGGGCATCACCATCGAAAGCCTGCACTGCGCGCGCTACCGCGCGATGCAGACCGGCGCCGACATGTTCTCGGCCCAGGTCACCATCGGCGTGCCCTCCGACATGCACATCGCCGCGCTGCGCGACGATTTCCTCGAGTTCTGCGACCATCTGAACCTCGACGCCATCATGGACCCGATGAAGTTCTGACGATGACCGACGCGAATCCTCCGATCGTTGGCAAGGCGCTTCCCAAGACCACGCTCGCCCTGCCGCTCGCGCTGTCCGACGGCAGCACGACCACGCTCTCCGCCCACGCCGGCGCATGGCTGGTGCTGTACTTCTATCCGAAGGATTCGACCCCGGGCTGCACCACCGAAGGCCTCGAATTCAACGCGTTGCTGCCGAAATTCGCGAAACTCGGCGCCGAAGTGTTCGGCGTCTCGCGCGATTCGGTCAAGTCGCACCAGAACTTCTGCGCCAAACAGGGCTTCGATTTTCTGCTGGTAAGCGACGGCGACGAGGCACTGTGCCGCGCCTTCGATGTCATCCACGAGAAGAACATGTACGGCAAGAAGGTGCTGGGCATCGTCCGCAGCACCTTCCTGATCGACCCCAAGGGCAGACTCGCCGCCGAATGGCGCGGCGTGAAGGTGCCCGGACACGCCCAGGCCGTGCTCGATGCGCTGAAGGCGGCCCAAGGTCAGTGACCTTCCTGCGCGACACCGCAGGTCACCGCCCCGCTCCGCGGGCCGCGGTGGTTCCGTGTCGCGCGATGTTCTCCGCGATGTTCTCCGCGGCGGGACGCGCCGAGACGCCCTCCCTCCGGATACAACCTCCTTTCCCCCGCATCGGTAAGCCGACCGCATGATGACCAAAGGCAAGCGCATCTACGTCCTCGACACCAACGTGCTGATGCACGATCCGACCGCGCTGTTCAAATTCGAGGAGCACGATGTCTACCTGCCGATGCAGGTGATCGAGGAACTCGACAACGCCAAGAAGGGCACGTCCGAAGCCAGCCGCAACGCGCGCCAGGTCAGCCGCTTCCTCAACGAGCTGATCGAAAGCAACGGCACCGACCGGATCGCGTCCGGACTCACGCTCAGCCGGCCGAAGGGCCTGCAACTGCGCGCCGCCGAGAGCATCGGCAAGCTGCGGTTCCAGACCGGCAGCTTCGACTCGGCCAAGCGCTTCGGCGCGGTGATGCCGGACAACCAGATCCTCGGCGCGATCCTGCATCTGCGCGAACAGGAGCCGGCGGTGCCGGTGGTGTTCGTGTCGAAGGACATCAACCTGCGGATCAAGGCCTCGATCGCCGGGATCGCCTCGGAAGACTACGAGAACGACCGCGCGCTCGACGATTTCAGCCTGCTCTACACCGGCGTCTCCGCGCTCCCGGAGGATTTCTGGCAACGCCACGGCGCCGACCTCAAATCGTGGACCGAGAAGGGCCGCACCTTCTACGAACTCAAGCGCGGCGACGACGAGGAGTGGTACCCGAACCAGTACCTCTACCTGCCCGGCGACGAAGAGGCGGAGATGCGCGTCGCGCGCGTCGACGGCGACCGCATCACCCTGCAGATCGTCGACGATTACCGCAGCCACCAGCACGCCGTGTGGGGTATCGCCGCACGCAACCGCGAGCAGAATTTCGCGCTCAACGCGCTGATGGACCCGGACATCGATTTCGTCACCCTGCTCGGCACCGCCGGCACCGGCAAGACCCTGCTCGCGCTCGCCGCGGGCCTGGCGCAGACGATGGACCAGCAGCGCTACCGCGAGATCATCATGACCCGCGCGACCGTGAGCGTGGGCGAGGACATCGGCTTCCTGCCCGGCACCGAAGAGGAAAAGATGACGCCGTGGATGGGCGCGCTGACCGACAACCTCGAAGTGCTGATGCCGAACACCCAGGACGGCGGCAGCTGGGGCCGCGCGGCGACCAACGACCTGCTGGCGTCGCGGATCAAGATCCGCTCGCTGAACTTCATGCGCGGCCGCACGTTCCTCACCCGCTGGCTGATCCTCGACGAGGCCCAGAACCTCACGCCGAAGCAGATGAAGACGCTGATCACCCGCGCCGGCCCGGGTACCAAGATCGTCTGCCTGGGCAACGTCGAACAGATCGACACGCCCTACCTCACCGAAACCACCTCCGGCCTGACTTACGCCGTCGATCGTTTCAAGGGCTGGGCGCACAGCGCGCACATCACGCTGAAACGCGGCGAACGTTCGCGACTGGCGGATTTCGCGTCGGAAGTGCTGTGAGGTGAACGCGGCGTGGTCTCCGGGCGGCGGCGCGATCGCGTTGCTGCCCGGTCGCGCATCGACCTGCTGGCTGCTGCCGGGTTTTCTCGATCCGGCCGAATGCGACGCCGAAATCGCCGCGGCGCAGGCCTGCGGCTTCGTCCGCGCCGACGCCGATTTCCCGCCGAGCTACCGCAACAATCGCCGGCTGGTGCGCGACGATGCCGCACGTGCCGATGCCCTGTATGCGCGATTGCGCGAACGGGTTGCACTGGAATCCCTTCTGCACGACGCGCAGGGTCGTCGCTGGCGCCCCACCGGCATCAACCCGCGGCTGCGCTATTGCCGCTACGAGCCAGGCGAGGCCTTCCATCTGCATCAGGACGGCGTTCGCCACGAGCCGCACGGACAGCGTTCGTTCCTGACCTTCATGATCTATCTCGACGACCCGGCGCACTTCGAAGGCGGCGCGACCCGGTTCTTCGCGCATGGCCCGCAGGGCGATGCCGATGGTGCGAATCCCCTGCTGCTGTCGCTGCGGCCGCCGCGCGGCAGTCTGATCGTGTTCGATCATGCCCTCTGGCACGACGGCGCCGAAGTGCTGTCCGGGGTCAAGCACGTGCTGCGCAGCGATCTGATGTTCGCGAGCCACGACACCGGCATCGATGTCGCGGACGAGATCGGGACCGACATCGAAAACGATGCCTCCGGCACGACGGCGTTCTCCCCGGGTCACCACGGTTACGTCTGGAAACTCGCGCGCCTGCGCGACGGCGGCGTGGCCAGCGCGGGACGCGATGCCGTGGTGCGCCTGTGGTCGTCCCAAGGCACGCTCCGCGGCACGTTGGCCGGCCATGCACAATCGGTGCTGGCGATGGCGCAGACCTCGGCCGACACTCTATTCACGCTGTCGCGCGATCGCACGCTGCGGCGCTGGGATCTGCAGCGGCGGGTCGAAACCGGTCGCACCGTCGCGCACGGCGGCGCAGGCCTCGCGCTCGCGGGCGATGCCGACGAATGCCTCATCAGCGCCGGCGCCGATGGCGCACTGCGCCGCTGGCGCGACATGGCCGTGGTCGCGCAGCGCGAAGCCGCGCATGCCGGATGGATCTGGGACCTCGCGCTGCATGGCAGCGTTGTGGTCAGCGCCGGCGAAGACGGCTTCGCGCGGCTGTGGCAGCGCGACGCTCTGACGCCGATCGCCGCGCTGCCGCATGCATCGCCGCTGCGCGCGCTGGCGATTCGCGGCGACAGCGACGGCATCACCCTCGTCTGCGGTGACATGCAGGGATACGGCCATGTGTGGCGCAGCGCGGATGGGCACGATTGGCAGCGTCACGGCGTTCGCCACCGCCATCGCGCGGCGATCCGCGCGCTGCGCTGGCTGCCCGACGGTCGTCTGGGCAGCGCCGGCGAAGACGGCCGCGTGGTGATCGACGATCCCGAAGGTGGCGGATGGCACGAGGCGACATGTCATGCGAATTTCGCGACCGACCTGCTCGGCTTTGCGGATGGCCGCCTGCTGAGCGCCGGTTACGATGGTCATCTGCGGGTTGGGCGTTGGCCGAATTGATGTTTCAAACATCAAAAAACACGCAATTTAGTTTATTTTACATGCGCACTGCATGATAATCGCCGTATCCGTCAGGAGGCGATCATGATCACCAGCCACCAGATGCGGGCCGCGCGCGCCCTGCTCGGGATCGACCAGAAACAACTGGCCGCGCTGTCAGGCGTGTCCCTGCCCACGATCCAGCGGATGGAGGCCAGCGAAGGCAACGTCCGCGGCGTGGTCTCTTCGCTGATCAAGATCGTGGACGCGCTGGATGCCGCCGGCGTCGAGCTGATCGGCAACGAACAGATCAGCCAGGCCCGCGGGCGCGGGGTGCGCCTGAAAGAGGTCGGATCGTGAGCGCCCACCCGCCGTCGAAACGGTTGCGCGAATTCGAGCCGAAAACCATCGCGGTCTTCCGTGCCGGATACGGCCTCGCCGACCTGCGCGCCGATGCGGTCGCCGGGCTGACGGTCGCGATCATCGCGCTGCCGCTGGCGATGGCGCTGGCGATCGCCAGCGGCACCACGCCGGAGAAAGGCCTGCATACCGCGATCATCGCCGGCTTCCTGATCTCCTTCCTCGGCGGCTCGAAGGTGCAGATCGGCGGGCCGACCGCGGCGTTCATTCCGGTGGTGTTCGCGGTCATCGAGAAGTTCGGCTACGGCGGTCTGATCCTGTGCACGCTGATGGCCGGGTTGATGCTGATCGCCGCCGGGCTGCTGCGGCTCGGCACGCTGATGAAATACATCCCGCAGCCGGTGGTGACCGGCTTCACCGCCGGCATCGCGGTCAGCATCTTTTCCAGCCAGATCAAGGATGCGCTCGGCCTGCGGATGGGACAGGTGCCGGCGGAATTCATCCCGCGCTGGGCGGCCTACGCGAAGCACATCGCGACCACCCAGCCGGCGGCGGTGGCGCTGACCCTGCTCGGCCTGTTCACGATCCTCGCGCTGCGCCGCTGGCGTCCGGCCTGGCCGGGCTTCCTCATCGCGCTGTTGCTGTGCACGCTGGTCAGCGCCGGTTTCGCGCTGCCCGCGGAAACCATCGGCAGCAAGTTCGGCGGGCTGCCGTCGGCGCTGCCGTCGTTCGATTTCCCTCATATTCCCTTCGAACGCACGCGCGAACTGCTGCCCAGCGCCTTCACCATCGCCTTCCTCGCCGGCGTCGAATCGCTGCTGTCCGCGGTGGTCGCCGATGGCATGACCGGCGGGCGCCATCGCTCCAACATGGAGCTGGTCGCCCAAGGCGTGGCGAACGCCGCGTCGGCGCTGTTCGGCGGGCTGCCCGCCACCGGCGCGATCGCGCGCACCGCCACCAATATCCGCGCCGGCGGGCGCACGCCGGTGTCCGGCATGCTGCACGCCGCGTTCCTGCTGGCGTTCATGCTGCTGCTCGCGCCGCTGATGCGCTACGTGCCGCTCGCCGGGCTGGCCGCGATCCTGCTGATCGTGGCCTGGAACATCAGCGAGGTCGAAGCCTTCCGCCATACCTTGTCGGCGCCGAAGGGCGATCGCCTGGTGCTGCTGCTGACCTTCTTCCTCACCGTGTTCTTCGACCTCACGCTGGCGATCGAGGTCGGTGTGGTGGTGGCGGCGTTCGTCTTCATGTTCCGCATGGCCGAAGCGGTGGAAGTGCAGTCCGGCGTGCGCATGATCGAAAGCGACGACGACAGCGGAGCGGACCCGACCCAGCGCGCGCGATTGCCCGCGGGCGTCGAAGCGTTCCAGATCAGCGGACCGCTGTTCTTCGGCGCCGCCAGTCGTCTGGACGACCTGCTCGATCAGTTCCGCGTGCCGCCCAAGGTCTTCATCCTGCGCATGCGTCTGGTGCCGGTGATCGACGCCAGCGGCGTGCATGCGCTGGAAGGCCTGCTGGAACGCTGCCAACGCCGCGGCATCACGCTGGTCGTGTCCGGGCTGCAGCCGCAGCCGCGACGCGTGCTCGCGCAGATGCGGCTGCATCCGCGCGAAGGCGCACTGCACATCGTTCCGGATTTCGACAGCGCGCTGCGTCTGGCCGACGACCTGATCGCGGGCACCGCGACCCAGGACCGGACCTCGTAGCTCGGCGTCACGCCATCACGATTCGATCGCGACAAGATCGCGATTCGATATGCATCGCCTATCGGCATATCGACGTTTGGACGATGTGCCGCCGCCTTGACCGCGACGCGTCTTCGGTCAGAATCGACGCATGGCCAATCTCCCCCGACCCATTTCCGCACTCACCATCGCCGGCTCGGATTCCGGCGGCGGTGCCGGCATCCAGGCCGACCTCAAGACCTTCGCCGCGCATCGCGTGCACGGTCTCAGCGCGATCGCCGCACTGACCGCACAGCACACCCGCGGCGTCGACGCCGTGGAAGTGCCGCCGCCGGCGTTCCTGCGCGCGCAGATCGACACGTGCTTCGACGACTTCGACATCGGCGCGGTGAAGATCGGCATGCTCGCCAACGCCGACATGATCCAGGCGGTGGTGAAGTCGCTCGATCAACACTGCCCGCCCTACATCGTCGTCGACCCGGTGATGATCGCCACCTCCGGCGCACAGTTGCTGGCGAACACCGCGATCGACGTGCTGCGCAAGCGCCTGCTGCCGATGGCCACCGTGATCACGCCCAACCTGCCCGAGGCGGAATTCCTGCTCGGCCGTCCGATTCCCGATCTCGACGCGATGCGCATCGCCTGCGACGACCTGCTGGATCTCGGCGCCGGCGCCGTGCTGCTCAAGGGCGGCCATCTGGCGGGCGGCGACGAGATCGTCGATCTGTTCGCGGTGCGTCGCGAAAGCGGCGGGCGCATGCATCGCGAGATCCGCCACCCGCGCCTCGCGGTGAACGCGCACGGCACCGGTTGCACCCTCGCCGCGGCGATCGCCGCACAGCTCGCGCTGGGCGCGCCGCTGATCGACGCCTGCCGCGAAGCGTCGGACTACGTGCATCGCGCGCTGCGGCTGGGCAGCCGCCCGGGGCGCAGCGACATCCTCGTGCTCGATCACTTCGGCGCCGCAGCGCGGTGACGGCGGCCGAGGATCGCGATCGGGGCCGCGACGACCGCGAATCGCCCGCCGAGGACGACGGTCTGCCCGTCGTCGTCGCCGACGGCCATGGCTTCCGCCTGCTGCTGCGCGCACCGGCCGCACCGGTCGCGAGCCTGCTGTGGCTGCCCGCGCTCGGCGTCGCCGCGCGCCATTACCTGCCCTTCGCCGAAGCGCTGACCGCGCGCGGCGTCGCGGTGTTCGTGCACGAATGGCGCGGCCACGGCAGCAGCACGCTGCGCGCGGGGCGCGACAGCGACTGGGGCTATCGCGCACTGCTGCAGACCGACCTGCCGGCCAGTGTCGCCGCCATCCGCGCATGCGTCCCGCGCCTGCCCGCCATCGTCGGCGGACACAGCCTCGGCGCGCAGTTGGCCGCCTGCCTGCTCGCGCTGCGGCCCGACACCGCCCAGCGGCTGTGGATCGTCGCCAGCGGCGCGCCGTACTGGCGCGCGTTTCCGGGGCCGCGCGCATGGCTGCTGCCGCTGGCCTATCGCTTCTTGCCGTGGGCCGCGGACGTGCGTGGCGCCCTGCCCGGCCGCACGCTCGGATTCGGCGGCAACGAAGCCCGCGGCGTGATGCGCGACTGGGCCCGGACCGGGCTCAGCGGCCGCTACGCCGGTGCCGGCATGGATCGCGACCTGGAAGCCGCGCTCGCCGACGTGCGCGTCGACATGGATGCGCTGCTGTTCGCCGACGACTGGCTCGCGCCGCGATCGTCGCTCGACTGGCTGCTCGCGAAGATGCGCCCCACGGCGGTGCGCTGCGGGATACTGGATGCGGACCGGCTCGGCACCCGCGCCGATCATTTCGCGTGGATGAAACGTCCGGACGCGGTGGCCGCCGCGTTGGCCGCCGGGCTTCAGCCTGCGGCGTAACCGGCGGGATTCATCGACTGCCAGCGCCAGGCATCGCGGCACATCGCATCGACATCGCGCTCCGCGCGCCAGCCGAGCAGCGTGTCCGCGAGCCGCGGATCGGCGTAGACCTCGGCGACATCGCCGGGACGTCGCCCGACGATCTCGTACGGAATCGCGCGGCCGCTCGCGGCTTCGAACGCACGCACGAGTTCGAGCACGCTGATGCCGCGGCCCACGCCGAGATTGATCGTCCGGTGGCCATGCAGCGGATCGGAGATGCGCCCCAGCGCTTCGATCGCATGCGCATGCGCATGCGCGAGGTCCATGACGTGGATGTAGTCGCGCACGCCGGTGCCGTCGACGGTCGGCCAGTCGCCGCCATATACCTGCAGCCGTTCGCGCAGACCCACCGCGACCTGGCAGATGTAGGGCATCAGATTGTTCGGCACGCCGCTGGGCGCTTCGCCGATCAGGCCCGAGGGGTGCGCGCCGACCGGATTGAAATAGCGCAGGCTGATCGCACGCCATCCCGGATCGGCGGCGCAGGCGTCTTCCAGGATCTGTTCGACGATCAGTTTGGTCCGGCCGTAGGGATTGGTGACCGACAGCGGCGCCGATTCGTCGATCGGCAGCGACGACGGCGCACCATAGACGGTCGCCGAGGAACTGAACACCAGCCGGCCGACGCCGGCCGCGCGCATCGCCCGCAGCAGCGCGATCGTGCCGGAGACGTTGTTGTCGAAATATTCGAGCGGCCGCACGCAGGACTCCCCGACGGACTTGAGCGCGGCGAAGTGGATGACGGCGTCGAAGCTTGCGGCATCGCTCCGATCGGCGGCGAACAGCCGCGCGAGCGCGTCCGCATCGCGCACGTCGATGCGGTGCGCTTCCGGCGCGCGACCGATCAGGCGGGCGATGCGATCGAGCACCGCCGGTGCGCTGTTGGAGAAATTGTCGGCGATCACCACCTCGTGGCCGCGTTCGGCGAGCACCACACAGGTATGGCTTCCGATGTAACCGGCGCCGCCGCAGACGAGAATGCGCATGAAACCTCAGGACAGTGCGAAGGAATGGCGTCGCGATAGCACAACGCGGAATGCGGCCGACAGCGGCAACCGTGACCCGGATGGCCGGAACATCGCGCTTTCCGCGTCAACACTACCGACGCCGACCGGGGGGATCGGGCGCCCGCCGCGCGCGGGCCGCCATGCTACTTCATCCCTTCGCACACGCCTCCGGACCGACCGCCGGAACGGCCGCCAGACCGGCTGATAAACTTCGCCCCTTTCACGCACCCCGGAATTCCGCACGATGCAGGCCGCACTTCCCGCCCTCGACGACCACCGTTCCGATCCGATGCCTCCCGACCAGGTCCGCATCGCCATCATCGGACTGGGCTATGTCGGTCTGCCGCTGGCGGCATCGTTCGGCAAGCGTTATCGCGTCGTCGGCTTCGACATCGACGCGCAGCGCGTGGACGAACTCAAGCGCTTCCACGACCGCACGCTCGAAGCCAGCGAAGCCGAACTGCGCGCCGCCACCGGCCTGAGCTTCAGCTGCGATCCCGCCGATCTCGACGGCTGCAACGTGTTCATCGTGACGGTGCCGACGCCGATCGACGCCTACAAGCGCCCCGACCTGCGTCCGCTGGAATCCGCCAGCCGCACCGTCGGCCGCGCGATCCGCAAGGGCGGCGTCGCGATCTACGAATCCACCGTGTATCCCGGCGCCACCGAGGAAGTCTGCGTGCCGATCGTCGAGCGCGAATCGGGCCTGACCTTCAACGTCGATTTCTACGCCGGCTACAGCCCCGAACGCATCAACCCCGGCGATCACCAGCACCGTCTCGAAACGATCATGAAGGTCACTTCCGGCTCAACGCCCGAGGTCGCCGATTTCGTCGATGCCCTGTACGCCAGCATCATCACCGCCGGCACCCACAAGACCTCCAGCATCCGCGTCGCCGAATCGGCGAAGGTCATCGAGAACATCCAGCGCGACGTGAACATCGCGCTGATCAACGAACTGGCGCTGATCTTCCACCGCCTCGGCATCGACACCCACGAAGTGCTGGCGGCGTCGGGCACCAAGTGGAACTTCCTGCCGTTCAAGCCCGGTCTGGTCGGTGGCCACTGCATCGGCGTCGATCCCTATTACCTCACCCACAAGGCGCAGCAGATCGGTTATCACCCCGACGTGATCCTCGCCGGCCGTCGCATCAACGACGGCATGGGCCAGCATGTCGCCCAGTGCACGATCAAGGAAATGACCCGCCGCGGCCTGCCGACGGCCAACGCGAAGATCCTGGTGCTGGGCCTGGCGTTCAAGGAAAACTGTCCGGATCTGCGCAACACCCGCGTGGTCGACATCCTCGACGAACTGCGCAGCTACCACGTGGAAGTCGACGTGCACGACCCCTGGGTGGACGCGCATCTCGCGCACGAGGAATACGGCCTGCGGATGACCGACGCGCCGGCCGAGGGCGTCTACGACGCGGTGATCCTGGCCGTGGCCCATCGCGAATTCGCCGCCCTCGGCGCCGAAGGCATCCGCCGCTTCGGCAAACCCGGCGCGGTGCTGTTCGACGTGAAGGCGCTGCTGCCGCGCGAAGCCGTCGACGGCAGGCTCTGAAGCGCGTTGGCCTGGCCGTTCGACAACGAGTCGCAGCTCGACGAATGGGTCGAGCGATTCATCGAGCGGCACAAGGAACGGCCACCGGAAGATCCCGAGGACATTGATGCCTGTTTACAGGCGCAATCGAATGCCGAGACCGAAGCCCCCAGCGCAGACGAGATCGAGGCCCTGCTCTCCGACCCTGACCTGTTCGCCATCCATCACGGCCACGAAGAGGCGGTCTGGCGTTTCATCCTGAAGGTCATCGCGCGCCACCCACCGGAATGGACGCTCGAGATGCTTGCAGTCGGACCTCTCGAGGATCTGATCGCTCTGCGTGGAGTGGCCTTTATCGATCGGATCGAGTCCGAAGCCCGCGAAAACCACCTGTTCCGCGAAATACTGCTCGACGTCTGGCAGAACCGCACGCCGCCCGACATCTGGGTGCGCGTGGAACGGGCGCGCGGCACCATCACCTCATCCGGCACCTGATCGGCTGGATTCGCCGCACCGACAGCGTGACAATACCCCTCTGCTCACGCATCCCGACAGGCGACCTCCCATGCGCGTACTCGTCACCGGCGCCGCCGGCTTCATCGGCTCCAAGCTCACCGAGCGCCTGATCGCCCGCGGCGACGAAGTGCTGGGCTACGACAACCTCAACGACTACTACGACCCGACGCTGAAGGACGCCCGCCTGGCGCGGCTGACGCCGCTGCCGGGGTTCTCGTTCGTGAAGGCCTCGCTGGAAGACCGCGACGCGCTTGAAGCCGCGTTCGACAGCTTCAAGCCCGACCGCGTGGTCAATCTCGCGGCGCAGGCCGGCGTGCGCTATTCGCTGGAGAACCCGCGCGCCTACATCGACAGCAACATCGTCGGTTTCCTCAATATCCTCGAAGCCTGCCGCCATCGCGGCATCGAGCATCTCGTTTACGCATCGTCCAGTTCGGTCTACGGCGCCAACCGCAAACTGCCGTTCTCGGTCGAGGACAGCGTCGACCATCCGGTCAGCCTCTATGCCACCAGCAAGAAGACGAACGAACTGATGGCGCATACCTACAGCCATCTGTTCGGGCTGCCGACCACCGGCCTGCGCTTCTTCACCGTCTACGGCCCCTGGGGCCGCCCGGACATGGCGCTGTTCCTGTTCACGAAGAAGATCCTCGCCGGCGAACCCATCGACGTGTTCAACCACGGCAAACACACTCGCGATTTCACCTACATCGACGACATCGTCGAAGGCGTGATCCGCACCCTCGATCGAGTACCGGGTCCCGACCCGGCCTACGACCCGCTCAACCCGACACCTGCCAGCTCTTCTGCGCCGTACCGCGTCTACAACATCGGCAACAACAACCCGGTGGAACTGCTGCGCTATATCGAAGTGCTGGAAGACTGCCTCGGCCGCAAGGCCGAAAAGCGCCTGCTGCCGCTGCAGCCCGGCGATGTGCCCGACACCTACGCCGACGTCAGCGCGCTCACCCGCGACACCGGCTACCAGCCGACCACGCCGGTGGACGTCGGCGTTAAGCATTTCGTCGAGTGGTATCGCGGCTTCTACGGCGTGTAGAGCGGCCGTTGCGCTGGAGACGGAACAGCCGCCGGCCATCGCTTCGCAACATGACGGCGCGGGTGCGATCCCGCATGATCCGCGACATCCCGGCCCGATGCCGGGACGGTGGCCTGCCCCGGATCGCGCGGACGGGCATGGACGCCCATCTTCCGATTCGTGCGCACTCAGGGACGACCTCATGACACCTCGCATTTCCCGACCGCTGGCATTCGCGGCCGCCATCGCCCTCTCGGCATCGTTCGCCGCATCCGGGGCGCCGTTGCCGCGCATCAAGGCCCGCAGCGCTTCGCCCGCAGGCGAGTTCTACAAGGCGAGCACCAATGCGCGCTTCGTGCCGCACGGTTACAACTACATCAAGCTCGTCGACATCGCCACCTGCACGCAGCAGCACGCCACCTTCAACGTCAATCTCTACAACGCCAGCGCCGCGGAATCGTTCCTGGCGCAGATGCAGTACGACGGCTACAACGTCGTACGGGTCTTCATCAATCCGGGCGACGACTATTACGGCGCGAACTGCCAGCAGTCCACCGGGAAGTATGGCATCGCCGGGCCGAAGACTTCGACCTCGCTGTACGCGCCCTACGTGGCGAATTTCGCCGATTTCGTCTCGCGGGCCAAGGCGCGCGGCATCTACGTGATCCCGGTCCTCAGCTTCCTGCCGCAGAACGCGAAATACATCGGCATCGCCAACGCGAACACGCTGCCGAACATCGAAGACCTCAACGCCTATTTCATGTCGCCGGGCTTCGTGCAGGCCAAGGCCACCTATGCGCGAGACTTCGTCCAGGCGCTGTCCGCGTATTCGGGCGGCGAACTGCTGAGCGCGATCTTCGCCTGGGAACTGGAGAACGAAGTCTTCGTGCTGTGGCAGAAAAAGCCCTTCTCGCTGACCAGCGGCATCGTGCAGACCGCAGACACGCTGTCCTACGACATGGCCATCCCCGCGCAGCGCCAGCAGGCGGTGGACGCCAACGTCGTGAACTGGGCGAACCAGTCCGCGGCCGCGATCCGGCAGGTCGACCCGCAGGCCATGGTCGCCGCCAGCGTCTTCACCTTCGCCGCGGTGGGCCGCACCGGGCCCAACGGCGTGCAGCCCGGCGGCAATCCGGACCTGCCGTACTACCCGGCGCGTCCGATCACCCTGCGTCTGTACAGCACGCTCGACTACACCGATATCCACACCTATCCGCTGGGCTCGGGCTACACCCTTTCGGCGGATCTCAACACCTCTGAATTCGCGGCGATGAACAAGACCACTCGCCCCCTGTTCATGGGCGAATTCGGCGCGTTCAAATCGCAGTTCCCGTCGATCATCCCGGCCGCGAACGCGATGGGCGCGCATCGCGACAGTGCCTACGCGATGGGATTCGCGGGATCGCTGTTCTGGACCTGGGATACGCTGGTGCAAAACCACATGTGGCACGGCAGCGAACAGTCGGGCGCGATCAACGGCGTGCTCGCCTTCCCGAAATACTGAGGCGCACGCTTCCGGAACTCACACGACGCCGGGCAGCCGATGCTGCCCGGCATCGACGCTGTCGCTGGCAGCGAGGAATTGCGTCGAGCGGCATCGCGATTGTTGTTCCGGGTGGATTCGATGCTCAGCCATTTTCTTGCCGCCCGGATGGAACCATCCGGGTTGACCGATCCGGCTGCGCTTTCGTTCGATCACATCAGATGCCGCAATGCCGGCAGATATTTCTCCGCCGACCCGGTATTCACCGCCACCACCCGCTCGCCGCGGTTCAGCAGCCGGCGATCGAGCAACTGCGGAATCGCCGCCAGACAGGCGGCACCTTCGGGCGAAATCCACCAGCGCTTGTCGCGCCATACGCGCTGCAGTTCGGCGGCGGTGTCGGCTTCGCTCACGGCGATGGCCGCGCCACCGCTTTCGCGAATGATCTTCAGCACCTTGAAATGGCCGACACCGCCGGGCACGTTCAGACCGAAACTGATCGTATTGCCCGCCCGCACGACGGAGGTGTCGTCCACCCCCGCGTCGAATGCGTTCACCAACGGCGGCGTGACCTCGCTCTGCACGCACAGCATGCGCGGACGACGGCTGTCGATCAGACCCAACGCTTCCAGTTCGTCCCAGGCTTTCCACATGCCCAGCACGCCGGTACCGCCGCCGGTCGGATAGATCACCGCGTCGGGCAACGACCAACGCGTGTGCCCCGGCGCGGGCTCTGCCAGCTCCAGGCCCAGCGATTTCTTGCCCTCGATGCGCCACCCAGGCTCCTGGAAGGTCGCGACCGAAAAAAAACCCTGCGGGACGTAATGTTCCTTCAGATACGCGCCGGCTTCGCGGATGGTCGGTCCGATCAATTCGAGTTTGACGCGATCCGGATCGCGCAAGGCAGCGGCCGCGACGTTGCCCAGGATCGGCGCCGGCGTGTCGTCGGGCATCGCCACCACCACCGACAGCCCGGCAGCAACCGCATAGCGCGTCAGCGAATCGCCGGCATTGCCCTGCGTGGGCACCGCGAGCTTCGTCAGTCCGAGGCGGCGCGCCTGCGCGACCACCATCGCCATGCCGCGATCCTTGAAGCTCTGGGTCGGGTTGGCGCCGTAGCCGGGATGCGCCTTGCCCTCTTCCTTCACCTGCAGCCGCAGCCCGCCCGCATGCGCGGCGGCGTGATCGGCATAGTCCAGCAGCGGCGTGTGTCCTTCGCCGAGCGCGACGATGTGGCGCGCGTCCTCGGGATTCGCGATGTCCAGCGCCATCAGCGCGCCGAACCGCCAGAGATCGCGTCGCGACGGGTCGTACCACGCAGCCTCCGGCTTTTCGGCCGCAAGGCGATCGAGATCCAACACCATCTCGACCGGCCGGCCATCGACGGGATCGAGATTCATCGGCACATCGGCGGAATACTCGATGCCTGAACCCAAGCCTCGCAGGCAACGCACGTACGACATCGGATCGACCCTTGTGGACGGAGCATGCCGCGATGATAGCGAAGTGGAACGCATACTCGGGGTTGCGAGGCCACATGCGGCATGGCGACGAACGGTCCGGCACGATCGACGGTGCGCTCGCTTTCCCGAAATGCCGACGCGGCTGCCTTCGTGCAACGCCGGGCGGCCGTCCGGCGCCCTGCACGGTGGCGGGCGACGCGCTTGCGTTTGAAAAGACGCGACGTCCGATGACAGAATCGGCCATGCATCACCATCATCGACCGTCAGCCGCAGCTCACCGGCCCGCCCTGCACCGGACATCGCGCGCGAAGGCCCGACTGCGACTGCGGGCGGCATTGGTCGTTGCCATCGCCGCACTGTCCGCCGCCTGCGGCCGCATGCCGCCGCCCGTGCCCGAGCTCTGGCAGCGCAGTCGTTACGAGAAGATCTTCGCCGAGATCGACCGCGTGGAGGCCATCGCGGATCCGGTGCGGCGCTGCCTCGAGTATCCGTCGTTGCCGCATATCGCATGGCCGCCGCGGTTGATCGAAGCGCTCTGCGCCGACCACCAGACGCCGATCATGCAGGTGGATGAGGTCAAGGCCATGATCGATCGCGGCGAATGGCAGGCGCTGCACGACCGGTATGCCGGCTACCTGCAGCGACACCATTCCGGGGAGGACCCGGAACTGCTGCTCTACCGGGTGTTCTTCCTGCACAGTTGGAAGAGTTCCGAAGAAATGGACGATTACACCCGACGCTGGGTCTCCGCGGTGCCGGACGATCCGTTCGCCAACACCGAGCGCGGCGCCGCGTTGACGAACATGGCCTGGAAGGCGCGCGGGGATGACGCCTCCGAAGACCAGGTGCGCGCCCATGCGGATCGCGCCGAGGTGCATCTCCGCAAGGCCATCGCCGCGGAACCGCGGCTGATGACCGCGTATCTCTATCTGATCGATACGCACGTGCTGCAGGGGCGCCGGGAGGCGATCCCCAACACGCTGCAGGCCGCGCTGCGGCAATCGCCGGCCAGTTTCCACGTCCGCGAGCAGGCCGCCCAATATCTGCACGGCCGCTGGGGCGGATCGCCGCAACAACTGTACGGCTTCGCGCTCGGTGCGGGGTCGCAGCTCGAACGCAATCCCCGCCTCGCCCTGTTGGCGACCCACGCCGGCCGCGAGATCGCCGATCGCCACTCCGAACATCATCGCGATCGCAGGGCCCTGTGGGCGTATCGCGCCGCACTGGCGCACGGCCCCGAACGCGAAACCCTGCTCAACGCCGGGTTCACCGCGTCGGAGCTGGAGTATTACGCCGAAAAGATCATGTATCTGAGCCAGGACATCCGCTTCCACCGCTTCCCGAAGGACGCCCGCATCCGTCGCGGCCTGCTGTGGGAATGGGACGGCAAGTTCGAACGCGCGCTGCGCGATTTCCGCGCCGCCGCGGCACTCGACCCCGATGACGCCTGGACGGCGAACAAGGTGGCGGAGGTCGAAGCGCGCATGCGCGCGCCGGCGCCCGTACGGCGCTGAATCCACCCGCCGCCGGATGCGCTCGCGCATCGTGCGCAATGCCGCCAGTGATCGCGCTGCGCCGCGTGCTCCGCGACACCGATCCACGCGAAGTGCACGCGCGCGCCGTCGACGGAACCGCAGCGGAACGGCGGGTGCGCCCGATGCGGTTCCGCGCGAGTCGACAGGCACAATGGGACATGGAAGAACGATCCGGACACGCGAGCCTCGCGACACCGCCCGCAGCAGCCTTCGAAGGCTGGGACGGCAGCATCGCCGGCGCGCGCGCGCTGCAGGCGAGGCTGTCCGCCCGGGTGTCGCTGCAGGACGATGCCGCCTCGCCGCCGCGCGTGATCGCCGGCTTCGACGTGGGCTTCGAGGACGGCGGCGAGACCACGCGCGCCGCGGCAGTCCTGCTGGATGCCGACAGCGGCCAGGTCCTGCATGCGCGGATCGCGCGTCTGCCGACTTCGATGCCCTACGTGCCCGGCCTGCTGTCGTTCCGCGAATTGCCGGCGCTGCTCGAAGCGCTGGCGCAACTGCCGCTGAGGCCGGATCTGGCGTTCGTCGATGGCCAGGGCATCGCCCATCCGCGTCGCCTGGGCATCGCCGCGCACTTCGGCGTGGTCGCGGGCCTGCCTTGCATCGGCGTGGCGAAGAAGATCCTGGCCGGAACGCCCGATGGCGAATTGCCCGACGTTCGCGGCGCGCGGGTGCCGCTGCGGCATCGCGGCGAACAGGTGGGCTGGCTGCTGCGCAGCAAGCCCCGCTGCCTGCCGCTGGTGGTCTCGCCGGGCCATCGCGTATCGATGGAAACCGCCGTCGAGATGACGATGCGCCAGGTCGGTCGTTATCGCCTGCCGGAGCCCACGCGTCAGGCCGATGCCCTCGCGTCGCGAAGGCCCGGCGCGACGCTGCTCTGATTCGGCAGGTCCGGCTTCGCGGGTCCGATGTCGCGGGCCGGCTCCGCTGCGCTGCGATTGCACCAAGAGGGCGGCGCGATCGCTGCCATCGCTTTGTCGCGCGATCGCGGCATGCTCGGACCTTCAGGACACGACTCCGGACCCCGCAACATGCCTTTCCGCCTCCGCCGCACCGCCCGATCCCTCGTCCTCCCGTTCGTCGCCGCATTGATCGTGTCAGGATGCGCATCGCCTCCTTCCGTACCGGAACGCACCGCGATGTCCATCCCTCTCCGCCCTGCCCTGGTGATCGGCCATCGCGGCGCCAGCGCGCTGCGCCCGGAGCACACGCTGGAGGCCTATCGCAAGGCGATCGAGGACGGCGCCGATCTGATCGAGCCCGACCTGGTCAGCACCCGCGACGGCGTGTTGGTGGCGCGGCACGAGAACGAGATCTCGGGCACGACCGATGTCGCCGATCGCCCCGAATTCGCCGCGCGCAGAACGACGAAGACCATCGACGGCGAACGCACGACAGGCTGGTTCACCGAGGATTTCACGCTTGCGGAACTGAAGACGCTGCGCGCCCGCGAACGTCTTCCGCAGTTGCGCGGGACCGCCCATGACGGCCGCTTCGCGATTCCGACGCTGGACGAGATCGTCGCCCTCGCCGCGGACGAATCGGCGAAGCGCGGACGCCTCATCGGCCTGGCGCCTGAGATCAAGCATCCGACCTACTTCGCGGGCATCGGGCTGGTGATGGAAGATCGCTTGCTGGCGGCGCTGCGCGCGCATCCGCACACGCGGTCGGCGCCGGTGGTGATCCAGTCGTTCGAGATCGCGAACCTGCGCGCGCTGCGCGGACGCATCGAGCGCGGCGGCAACCTCCAGTTGCTGCAATTGCTGGGCAGCCCGGGCGAACGGCCCTACGACACGGTCGGGACCGGCGCGCAGACGACCTACGGCGACCTCATGCAGGCCGATGGGCTGCGCGAGGTCGCGTCGTACGCCGATGCCATCGGCCCGGCGTTCCGAGACCTCGACCCGGCGCACGGGCGCAGCCGGCTGGTCGACGAAGCCCACGCCGCAGGACTCGCGGTGATCGTCTATACCTTCCGGCCCGAGAACCATTTCCTCGGCGACCATGCCCGCGACGGCGGCCCCGCCGCAAGACACGACGCGGGTTCGATCCGGCAGATCCGCGACCATCTGGCGCTCGGCATCGACGCATTCTTCACCGACGACCCGGCGCTGGGCCGGCGAGCGGTGGACGGGGACTGATCGCGGCCGGCCGCACAACCCGACAGCGAACGGCCCGCGCCGCACGCGGTCGGCATTGGCGTGTAAAGTCGCCGAACCCCACCTCGCCAGTCCCGCACATGCCGTCCCGTCAGTACGTCCTCACCTTCTCCTGCCCGGACAAGCCAGGCATCGTCAACGCGGTCTCCGGTCACCTGTTCGGGCACGGCGCCAACATCCTCGAATCGCAGCAGTACAGCGACCCGGAAACCGAGCGCTTCTTCATGCGCACGGTATTCGCCCTGGTGGAATCGGGCGCGTCGTTCGAGGCCCTGCGCGAGACGTTCGCGGTGCCCGCCGGACGCTTCGCCATGCAGTGGACCATGCGCGACCGCGGCGATCGCCGTCGCGTGCTGCTGATGGCGTCGAAATTCGACCACTGCCTCGCCGACGTGCTCTATCGATGGCGCATCGGCGAGTTGCCGATGGAGATCGTGGCGATCGTCTCCAATCACCCGCGCGACACCTATCGTCATCTCGATTTCGAAGGCATTCCCTTCCATCACCTGCCGGTGACGCCCGGGCACAAGGCCGAGCAGGAAGCGCAGCTGTGGACACTGATCGAAGACACCCGGACCGAGCTCGTGGTGCTGGCGCGCTACATGCAGGTGCTGTCGAACGCACTGACCGAACGACTCGCCGGCCGCTGCATCAACATTCACCACTCGTTCCTGCCCAGTTTCAAGGGCGCGCGGCCGTACCACAGCGCGCACGCGCGCGGCGTCAAGCTGATCGGCGCGACCGCGCACTTCGTCACCGCCGACCTCGACGAAGGCCCGATCATCGAACAGGACACCCAGCGCGTCAGCCACCACGACACGCCCGCAGACCTGATCCGCATCGGTCGCGACATCGAACGCCGGGTGCTGGCGCAGGCGCTGCGCTGCTGGCTGGACGACCGCCTGCTGCTCAACGGTCAGCGGACGGTGGTGTTCTCGGTGTGAGCCCCCGCCGCGCCGGCAGGCATGGCTTCATTCGGCGAGTTGATGGTCGTAGCTGATCACCCGCGCGAGCTTCCATTCGCCGTCGATCTGCCGCCACACATCGATGAACTTGCCGCTCTCGGTGAGTTTGTCGGGCTGGCCGGGCTGCAGCGCGAAGAAGCGGTGTTCGCCCATCTGCATCGCACCGTAATGATTCAGCACATGCACGGTCATGCTGCCTTCGACCAGTTCCCGACGCGCGCGAAAATTCTGTCCGGTCTCCTGCGCCTTGCAGTTGTCGCGCATGCCCTGCATGAACTTCGCGCCGGAATCGGCGGTCTGGCCCCACTTGTCGTGGACGAACTCGAAATCGTCGGCGATCAGCGAGGCGAGCAGATCCAGCTTGCAGCCGAACACCGCTTCGAAGAGCTGCCGGTCCTTCTCCGCCAGCGTGGCGATCAGTTCCGACGATGCCGGCGCGGCGCCGGGCGTGAGGTTGATGTTCGCGGCGGTCGGTTCGGCCCCCTGCGCAGCGAAACAGACCATCGAGGCAAGAAGAAGACTCGGGATGCGGCGCATGAGCGATGTCCGGCGTGAAGTCGGAGCATCGTAGCCCGACCGCGGTCAGACCGACAGACCGTGCCCGCCCACCGGCTCGGTCACGATGTGGGTATCGAAGCCGGCGATGATCGGCCGGGCCTTCGCGATCGCCGCCTGCACCTGCGGCAGCGACAACGAGGCCTTGTGGTGTTCGACGCTGTCCCAGACTTCGGTGATCCACACCGCATCGGCATCCGCCGGGTCGCGCGCGACGACATAGCTGAGGCAGCCGGGCATCCCGCTGATGCCTTCGAGAAGAATCGCGATCAGCGCGTCGCGCTGCCCGGGTGCGGCTTTCATCTTGCCGATCAGACCATGCATCGAAGGAACTCCGTTGAATGTGGCGCAGGCGGGAAGCGCGGCGACGAACGTCGCGCCGAGGCCGGCAACGAGGATCTGGCGCCGCACGGCATCCATCACGGCGCCGGCGGCGAGGTATCGAACTTGGCGGTCGTGTCGAGCATACGGTCCCAGGGCGCCGCATGCGACGCGAAGATGTCGACCTGGGGCTGGAATGCCGCGGGATCGTCGAGTGTACCGGCGCGGATGCCGATCATGCCCGGCCGCATCGAAGGCCGGCCGAACAACTGCGATCCGCAGTGCGGGCAGAACCCGCGACGGATCGGCTGGCCGCTGCCGCCGATGCTTTCGTAGTACTTCACGTCGCCGCGGATGTTCACGCTTTCGAGCGCGAAGAACAGCGTGGGCGCGTACGGGCCGCCCGAGACTCGCCTGCAATCGCGGCAGTGGCAGTTGCCTTCCATCAGCGGCGGCGCCGTCGGCGCGTAACGCACCGCACCGCAAAGGCAACCGCCCGCGTATTTCGTGAGGCTTTCGTCGTTCATGTCGATCGATCCGATCCGGGGGACAGGGCCCATTGTGGCGACGGCCATTGACAGGACATGTCAGCAGGCGCTCAGGCCGCTGTCCGACATCCCTGCTGATTCGATACCCGTTCGGCGGAGGCCGGATACTTCGCCAGCAGCTGTGGCGGCCGCAGCGGGCGCGGGCTGAAACCACCGCCGCAGTTCGGACAGCGACCATGCAGCACGCCATCGGCGCAGGACTTGCAGAACGTGCATTCGAAACTGCAGATCACCGCATCGGTGGCGTCCGGCGGCAGATCCCTGTCGCAGCATTCGCAGTTGGGGCGCAGTTGGAGCATGAGTGTCTCCTGACGGATGACCGGCGGCAGCGTGGCGCGCGAATCGCAAACGGAAAACGCCGGGAAACCCCATCCCTGGGATTTCCCGGCGAGCGACCCCGCCGGCGAGCGGTGCCGCGGTGCGGTCCGGGTTTGGGGCCCCGGGCCACCGGCATGCGATCCATCACGCGCCGTGTACCAACAGAAAAGATGCGCTGGAGGCGAGCCATCCACTGACGAGGTAGGCCGGCCCGCCTCCAGGCGCGGTTAATTGAACTTGCAGATGACGCCGGAGGGTGTCGACGTGTTGCCGCTCTGGGTCACGCCGGCGACATTGCCGATCACGTTGATGCCGTTGCAGGCACCGACGCCCATCTGCCGGTTGTTGTTGAAACTGTTGCCGGTGAACGTGCCGCCGATCGAGCCGGCTTCGTCGAACACGGCGCCACCGAACTTGGCCCAGGAAACGCTGTTGTTGTTCGCCTGGAAATGATCGGAACCGCTGACCACATCGATGCCCCATTCGCCCGGACGGTGCGTGACGGTGTTGGAGATCCGGCAGTAGTCGCAATTGACCATGTACATGGCGCTGGCGCCGACATCGACCGTATGCGTGCCGTCGATCACGACACCGGTGGAGTTGTAGGAGGCGATTTCGCCATCGCCACCTGGACCGTTGGCGCGGCCGATCACCTCGCCGTAAAGGATGACGACATCATTGGCGTCGTTGATCCACACGTTCGGGTCGGCGATGCCGTTCGATACGTTCCCGTTGTAACGCATGAACGTATCCCAGATATCGACGTTGGAACTGCCGTTCACGCCGATGCTGATCAGGAAGTTCTGGATCCGGAGCCCCCAGAGGATGAGTCCGGACCGCTGATAACTGAGGATGCCGAATTCGCCGGCCGGCCCCGGGCCATTGAGGAGGAAATTCTTCAGCATCACGCTGTTGCCGGGCGCCATCGCCCGCACCGCGCTGGAATTGATCACGACCGAATCACGGCTGGCCGCGAGACCCTCGATCGTCGTGCCGGCCGGAATGTCCAGCGTCGTGGTGCCCAGGTTGTAGGTGCCGGCGTTCAGGCAGATCGTCTGCCCTGCATAGGTCGCGACCGCAGTGTGCAGATTCGCGCCGGACGACAGGGTGGTGTTGCAGGCGTTGGCGGCGAAAGAAGCGCACATCAGGATCAGTGAAACCATCGTCTTCCGAATCATGTCTCGAGTCCTTGGGATGAAATCCGGGGTGTTCTCCGATGCGCACCGCTCCGGAAGCGGCGGGTCGCGAATGCGACCCGCCGCAGGGAACAGCACGCCACCCGTTCCCCGTGAACGGGCGGCCCGAACCGATCAATCGTCCTGATCGTCGTCGTTGCCGGCGTCGCGGGGCGCGTCGGCGGCGACGAACTGCGAGCGCAGCGCGGTTTCGAGCTTGGTGGCGATGGCCGGATTCTCCTTGAGGTACTGACGGGCGTTCTCCTTGCCCTGCCCGATGCGTTCGCCATCGCAGCTGTACCAGGCGCCCGACTTCTCGACCAGCTTGGCTTCGACGCCCATGTCGATCAGCTCGCCCTCGCGGCTGATGCCTTCGCCATAGAGGATTTCGGTGACGATCTGTTTGAACGGCGGGGCGAGCTTGTTCTTGACGACCTTGATCTTGGTCTGGTTGCCGATGATTTCCTCGCCCTTCTTGATGCTGCCGATGCGGCGGATGTCGAGGCGGATCGAGGCATAGAACTTCAGCGCGTTGCCGCCGGTGGTCACTTCCGGGCTCTGGCCCGGCATCATCACGCCGATCTTCATGCGCAGCTGGTTGATGAAGACGACCATGCAGTTGCTGCGCTTGATGTTGCCGGTCAGCTTGCGCAGCGCCTGGCTCATCAGGCGGGCCTGCAGGCCGGGGAGCTGGTCGCCCATCTCGCCTTCGATTTCGGCCTTCGGCGTGAGCGCGGCGACCGAGTCGATGACCACGATGTCGACGGCGTTGGAACGCACGAGCATGTCGGCGATTTCCAGCGCCTGTTCGCCGGTATCGGGCTGCGACAGCAGCAGTTCGTCGATGTTGACGCCGAGCTTCTGCGCGTAGATCGGGTCGAGCGCGTGCTCGGCGTCGATGAACGCGGCGGTGCCGCCGGCCTTCTGGCATTCGGCGATGGTCTGCAGGGTGAGAGTGGTCTTGCCCGAGGATTCCGGGCCGTAGATTTCGACGACGCGCCCCTTGGGCAGGCCGCCGATGCCCAGCGCGATGTCGAGCATCAGCGAGCCGGTGCCGATGACTTCGACCGCTTCGACCGGGCGGTCGCCCATGCGCATGACCGAACCCTTGCCGAACTGTTTGTCGATCTGGCTCAGTGCGGCGGAAAGGGCGCGCTTCTTGTTCTCGTCCATCGTGGAATCCTCGTCAGTGATTGGGTGAATGCTTGGAGTGGGCGCAGGTTAGGGGGCACCCGTCGCAAAACCTGCGACGCCCTGAAATCTAATTGCGGCCGTATCGGCGAAGCATCGGGAGAGCGCGCGGCGACGTGTAGGGATTTCCCGCATCACGCGCTTCGACCCCGTGCTGCTCAACGACTCGGGCGCACAAGACCGCAATACAACCCTTCGATGCTGAAGTCCTGGTCGGGCAGCACATCGATCGGGGCGTAGCTGGGGTTGCGCGGCATCAGGCGGATGCGGTCCTTGCCGATCTTCAGCAGCTTGACCGTGATTTCGTCGTCGATGCGCGCGACCACGATCTGGCCGGAGCGCGCTTCGCTGGTGCGGTAGACGCCGATGAGATCGCCTTCGAAGATACCCTCGTCGACCATCGAATCGCCCTGCACCTTCAGCAGGTAATTCGGCGCGGGCGAGAACAGTGCGCGATCGAGCAGGACGTAATCGTCGGAGCGCAGGTCGGCGCCGATGGGCAGGCCGGCGGCCACACGACCCAGCACCGGCAGTTGCAGGGCATTGTCGGGGAGAATCGGGGCCGGCGGGGCGTCGAAGGCGTCGTTCGCGGCCTCGTGGACCAAGCGGATGCCCCTCGCCTGCCCCGGCACCCGGCGGATGACGCCGGCCTGCTCCAGGGCTTCGAGGTGGTACTGGGCGGCACGGACGCCCTTGAAGCCCATGGCATGGGCGATCTCGGTCTGCGAGGGGGGCACGCCGTCGGCGGCGATGCGCTCGGAGATGAGGGCGAGGATGGCTTGCTGGGTATCGGTCAGGTCCATGGTTAGTAGTATTACTACTAACAACCAACCCCGTCAACGATCCCGTGCAAAGGGTAGTGTCTCAGTTTGAATCCCGGGCCTGAACGGGGCGGTTCGGAAACCGGGACGGCGGGCGGCTGAGGGGGCTGGGTAGCTTAGGACCATCCCAAGCCGGACCGACCCGTGACCCTCGCAATCATCGCCTTCCTTCTTGCCCTGCTCGGGGTGCTGCTTTCCTTCGTGGCGGTTCTTCTTGCGACGGCTGACTTGGCGTACCAGACGGGGCGCCAAGCCGGCTACAAGGCCGGTCTAGCCTCCGGTTCTGGACAGGGCAACGTAGGAGATAAGCAGCCCGGCGACTGAGACGAGGAAGCCGGCCAATGACACAAGAAGGCTAAGGGCCGCGATGGCGAGGGTCCACAGTGGGGACCAGTTCCTCGCGTGCCATTCGGCGAATTGATGGGCTCGCACTGAGGTCCAGTGCTTCTCGTTTCGGTACTCGTGGATGTTGCCCATCCCGCCCGTTGTGTCCTCTGCATCCGGATCGACACGGACATCCTTGCCATCCCACCACTCCCGTAGCCACCTGACCATGCGCTTCCCCAACTGTCCGTAGTCTCAGGGGACAGTGGCAAAGCCTCGGGGCGAAAGCAAGCGGCTGGTCAGCCCTTCTTACCCCAGCGCGCCTCAGCGGCCTTCCGGGCAATCTCGGCCCGCTCTTCCTCAGTCAACGCCTTCGCCCGGGCCTTCCCGCCCTTCCGGCCCCGGGCCACCGCCGCCTCCAACTTCGGCTCAGCCTCCTCAGGCATCGCCTCCGGCTCTTCGCCGGTCGCAATGTCCAAAACCAGCTTAGCCAGCTGGTTCGCGTCTCTCGGGCGCTTCGGGGTCGTCATGCCCCGATTGTCCCCCGGGGCGGCTGACTGCTCAAGGACCGGGGATTTCAAACTGAGACACTACCGTGCAAAGCGCTCGCTCAGGGTGTGCCGATCAGCGTCTCCAGCCCGCGCAGGGCCGCACCGACGGTCTGCCGGCGCACGGCATCGCGGTCGCCGTCGAAATGGAACAGTTGGGCATGGGCGTAGCCGCCGCGGCGTTTCCAGCCGATCCAGACGGTGCCGACGGGCTTGTCCGGCGAGCCGCCGCCGGGGCCGGCGATGCCGGTCACTGCGACCGCGATGCTGGCGCCGGAATGCACCAGCGCGCCGGAGACCATCTCGATCACGGTCTCGCGGCTGACCGCGCCCTGATGTTCGAGGGTTTCCGGGCGGACGCCGAGCATCGCCTGCTTGGCTTCGTAGCTGTAGGCGACCATGCCGCAGTCGAACCAGTCGGACGAGCCGGCGATGTCGGTGACGGTCTTGGCGATCCAGCCGCCGGTGCAGCTTTCGGCGGTGACCAGCGTGTGCCGGGCATTGCGGAAACGTACGCCCAGAGTCTCGGCGTGTTCGCGCAGTTCGGCATCGGTATGGAGAGTCATGCAGGGGTCCAGAACGCGGCGGCGACCGTTCGCAGGGATGATAGCGTCAAGCGTGGCCAACGCACGCAGGCGAAGACACGACGGCCCGCACGTGGCGGGCCGTCGTCGAAACGCGGAACGGCAGATGGCTTACGGCTTGGCGGGGGCCGCCGCGGCCGGCGGCGGCAACTGGCAATTGCCTGCCTTGTCGACGGTGAACAGGTCGCCGCAGATGTGGCTGACGTCCGGCTGGTCGGTGGTGCTGAAGTTGTGGCAGGTGAAGCAGTTCTGCGTGTTCGATTCGAAGAAGCTTTCCATCGTCATGTTGGCGAGATAAAGCGAGCCGCGCTGGTTGGTCTGGACGCCGCTGTCCTGGCCGTTCTTGGTCCACAGCGCGCCGATCATCTCGTAGTTCTTCCAGATCGCCATCGGATCGTCGTCGCCGAGCTTGGTCAGCAGGCCGTCGGCACCGACCAGTTGCGCGTTGAGTTCCCTGATCGCCGCGAGATTCGCCTTGTTGTCGTTGGGGCCGGTCATGTCGCCGGGCGCATTGCCGTTGGGATACTGCCGGCAGATGTTGTTCGGCGTGCCGGTGGGCGGCGGCGGCGGATTGCCCTGCACCGTCGGCGTGTTGAAATTGAACGCGGCGCAGGCGGCGTTCGGCGGGCCGGGATTCGGATTGGGATTCGCGGTGAGGCATTGCGCGGCTTCGTTGCTGGCCAGCGCCCAGCCGGAGGCCGGCATCGGGCTGGAGCCGTCGCACAGCGGCGCATTGGTCTTGTGTTCGAACGAGGCCCAGATCATTTCCGGATGATTCTTCGTCCAGTTCACGATGTGGAAACCGACCAGGCCCAGGATCACCTTCGTCGGCGCCAGTTCGTCGTTGCCGCTGGCCATGGGCACTTCGGCATCCATCATGAAATAGGTCGGATCGGCCTTCGGCAGGATTTTCCAGGCGACCTTCAGTTCCATCGTGCCTTCGGCGAAACTGGCGCCGGTGGAGGTGCATTCCGCATCCGAATACCAGACCGAGTAATACAGCACGTTGCCGTTCTGATCGTAGAGGGCGCTGGTGTCGGCCTGCTCTTCCTCGAAGTCGACCGGTTTGACGTCGCGAATGCTCAACAGTTTGATCGCGTTCGCGCGCCCGCTGACCTTCGGCTTGCCGCACTGGCCGCTGCCGCCGCTCGGGTCGCGCAGACGATTGCTTTCGAAGACGCGCTCGCCGGGCGCGGTCGTCGACGGCGACACCTGCGCCAGGAACCACTGCCACGAGAACTGGTAGAAGTCGCAGAAGGTTTCCGCGCTGGCGATTTCGGATGGCGGATTGGGACTGGTGATCCAGCTGCTGCTGGCCTGGCAGACCGACGGTGGCGTCACCGGCGTCGCGGCGGCGACTTCGGGCTTGGGCGCGGCCGCTTCCGGCTTCTGGCCGCAGCCGGACAGTGCGAGCGCGATGGCGATCGTGGCGGCGAGCGCATGCGGCGCGTGACGCATGCGGGTGTTGCGGACGACGGACGACTGCGTGAACGACGGCGTGGACATCGAACATTCTCCTTGGCGTATGACCCATGTCTGCGGAATCCCGGCGGGCGGGAATTCCGTTCCCCTCGAACGTCGTGCGGCGCGCATGTGGCGGCCGCCGAAGTCCGGATTCCTGCGGACCGGATGCGACGGTACGGACCGGCTCCGGCGATGCATCGATGATGGCGTGTTTCCCCGGGGCCGAGCATGCGCCTGCCGGCGGCCGGCCGCAATCCGCAATGCACAACGCCCGCGAAAAAGAACGGCCCGCCGAAGCGGGCCGTCCGGATGACGCGGCGGAACGGAAACTCAGTACTTCACGCGGAACGTCACGCCGTAGGTGCGCGGAGCGCCGAGGAAGGCGTTCCAGGTGCCGGTCTGCAGCGGCGCGTCGAAGGCGACCTGGTAGTAGTCGGCATCGGTGAGGTTCTGCGACCACAGCTCGACATCCCAGCGACCGTCGCGACGCCCGATCACGAACCGCGCGTTGAACACCGAGTAGGCGTCCTGTTCCTTCTGCGGGTCGAGATCGGAGCCGGTGTTGTAGTCCGACATGTACTTGCCGCCGAGATGGGCGCTGGCTTCGAGATTGCTGCCCAGATCCCATTCGTAGCCGACCGAGCCGGTCACCGACCACTTCGGCGCGAAGCTGGCGCGGCTGCCGGGCAGCAGCACCAGATCGGCATCCGGCAACGGATCGTCGCCGTACTTGGTGTCGGCGTAGGTCAGGCCGCTCTGCACCATCCAGCCGCCGGTCTGCCACAGCAGTTCGGCATCGAGACCCTGCGAGGTCACCTTCGGGATCGAACGGACCACGAAGCTGGTGCCGAGGAAGCTGTTGAGCTGGAAGTCCGAGTATTCCTGATGGAACAACGTGGCGTTGAGCAGCAGGTTGCCGCCGAGCCAGGTGGTCTTGGTGCCCAGTTCGAAGCTGTCAACGAACTCGCCGTCGAACGAGGTGTCGTTCACCGGCACGATGCCTGCGGTGCCACTGGACAGACCGTTGTTCGACTGCACGCGATCGAGGTTGAAACCACCGGCCTTGTAGCCGCGCGCGGCCGAGAAATAGGCCATCGCGTGTTCGTTGAAACGGTACGCGGCCTTGAACGTGCCGGACCATTCCTTCTCTTCGCGGCTCTGGTCGGTACTGCGGCCGTTGTGCTGGATGTTGGTCCACGGCAGACAGGCGAACCCGACCACCGACGGCGCCGCGGCCGAAGCCTGGGCGACGGTCAGGCCGCGTGCGACCAGCGCCGCGACCACCTGGGCCGGATTGGCCAGCATCGCGCCGCAGCCGAGGCCGCCGTTCGGGTTGCTGTAACGCGACGCCAGATCCTTCTTCTCGCGGGTGTAACGCAGGCCGAGGGTCAGGTCGAGCGCGTCGGTGACATGCCAGGTGTTGTTGGTGAACAGGCCGAGACTCTTGGAGTCCTGCTCGTAGCGGTCGGCGGCGGCGTGGCCGGCGAACACGGTGCCGAAGGGACGGCCCGACGCCTGGGACAGGAACAGGGCCGCGGTGGGGCTCGTGGCCAGCAGCGGATTGATCCGCGACAACAGCGCGATCGACAGATACGGTTCGTACGCGCTGCCGACCCGATACGCCTCGTTGCGGCGCAGGTTCTCGTCGGCGTAGAACGCGCCGACCAGCCAGTCCAGCTTGTCGGTGCTGCCGGTCAGGCGGAACTCCTGGCTGAAGGTGTTGAACCGGGTGAAGTTGTCCGATTCCTGCGGATTGCGGTACAGCAGGTCGGCCGTGCTGTAGTCGAAATCGATGCCGTTGGTGGACTGCCATTCGCGGCGTGCGGTCACCGAGGTGAAGGTGGCGCCGTTGAGCCACGGCGTTTCCCAGTCGACCTGGCCGCTGACGCCCTTGTCCTTCATGTACTGCGCGGAGCTGCGGTTCGCCCACGCCCGGCGGGCGAAGGGATCGGCCACGGGCGCCACGCCGGTATCCACGGACAGCGCGTCGAGGATCGCCGCGGTCGGGCCGCGGATGATCGTGGTGCTGGCGCAGCAGTTCTCGTCGCGGTTGGTGAAGTCGCCGGTCAGCAGGATATCGAGCGTATCCGTGGGTTCGAACAGCAACTGGCCGCGGAAGGTGTGGAAATTCTGGTCCTGGTCTTCGGTATCGACGCGCGGACCGCTGCCGGTGCTCACGTCGAGATAGCCGTTGCGCTTGCGCTTCGCGGCATACAGGCGGAACGCCGCCATGTCGTTGAACGAATCGCTGTAGGAGCCGGCGACGCCGATCGCACCATAGTTGCCGACGGTGAACTCGGCTTCCGCGCTCTGCTGGTAGCTCGGCCGCTTGGTGACCACGTTGATCACGCCGGCCGACGTGTTCTTGCCGAACAGCGTTCCCTGCGGGCCCTTCAGTACTTCGATGCGTTCGAGTTCGCCGAGATCGCCGAAGCCCACGCCGTTGCGCGGGCGGTAGACGCCGTCGATCACCACGCCGACCGACGACTCGAGACCGGCGTTGTCGCCGACCGTACCGATGCCGCGGATGCGCGCCGTGGTCAGCGACTCGCTCTGGGTGCTGGTGACGGTGAGGCCCGGCACCAGTTGCTGCAGATCCTTGATGTCGCGGACGCCGTTGTCTTCGAGCATGGCTTCCGACAATGCGGTGACCACCACGGGAACGTCCTGCAGGGCTTCTTCGCGTTTTTGCGCGGTGACGATGATCTTGTCGAGCGTTCCGGCTTCTTCCTCGCCGCTGCCGCTGTCCTGGGCCAGCACCAGCGGTGCCTGGACCAGGCCCACCAGCGCGATCACCAGCGCACGGGCCAAGGTCGAATGTTGCAGTGCACGATCTTTCATTACCCCCCTCCTCGCCATATGTTTTTGTGTTTTCGTATCGTTACGTGGTCGTTGTTCGATCATCGGCGGTACGCATCCTGGCGTCATGTCGCGTCGCCGCATCCGTAGGCCGTAGACCCTGGAGGAAGACCGCGTGGCATGGGTCCGACCCCTCGTCTGGATGCGAATGACAACCGCGTCGCGACGGTAGCACAGGATTCATCGACTGTGCGCATGACCGGAACCGCCCGGGAGGGGCCGGCATGCTAGTCTTTGCCGCCCTTTCCGGGTGTGCTGCACGGCACCCGGCGCGCCCCCTCGAATGCCCCCGCCGTGTCCGATTCCGCATCGCCCTCCCGCGCCCCCAGCGACCAGCACACACCGCTCATGCGCCAGTTCTTCGCCGCGAAGGCGGAGCACCCCGACGTGCTGCTGTTCTTCCGCATGGGCGATTTCTACGAGCTGTTCTACGACGATGCGCGCAAGGCCGCGCGGCTGCTGGACATCACGTTGACGCAGCGCGGCAATTCCGCCGGCCAACCCATTCCGATGGCCGGCGTACCCGTGCACGCCTACGAGGGCTACCTCGCCCGTCTGGTCGCGCTGGGCGAGTCGGTCGCGATCTGCGAACAGATCGGCGATCCGGCGCTGGCCAAGGGCCTGGTCGAACGCAAGGTCGTGCGCATCGTGACGCCCGGCACCGTCACCGACGAAGCTCTGCTGCAGGATCGCCGCGACACCCTGTTGATGGCGGTGGCGCGCGGCAAGGCCGGCTATGGGCTCGCGTGGGCCGACCTCGCCGGCGGCCGTTTCCTGGTCAACGAGGTCGCCAGCGACGACATGCTCGAGGCCGAGCTCGCGCGCCTCGATCCCGCGGAACTGCTGATGCCGGACGAGGAAGGCTGGCCGACAGCGCTGTCGACGCGCCACGGACTCCGTCGCCGCGCGCCGTGGCTGTTCGATGCCGACAGCGGTCGCCGTCAACTGCTCCGTTTCTTCGATCTGCACGATCTGTCCGGCTTCGGCATCGAAGACAAGGCGCTGGCGATCGCGGCGGCCGGCGCGCTGCTCGGCTACGTCGAGGAAACCCAGAAACAGCGGCTGCCGCATCTCACCGCGATCCGCGTGGAAACCAGCGACGGCGCGATCGCGATGAACGCGGCGACGCGCCGCCATCTCGAACTCGACACCCGCGTCGACGGCGATACCCGCCACACTCTGCTCGGCATTCTCGACAGCACGGTGACGCCGATGGGCGGCCGCCTGCTGCGACGCTGGCTGCATCGTCCGCTGCGCGACCGCGGCATCGTGAGCGAACGTCACGATGCGGTGGAACGCCTGCTGGACGCGCGCGCCGATGGCGATGTGCGCGACGCCTTCCGCGGCCTCGGCGACATCGAACGCATCCTGTCGCGGGTCGCCCTGCGCAGCGCGCGCCCGCGCGACCTCTCGACCCTGCGCGATGCGCTGCAACTGCTGCCGACAGCGCGCAACGCACTTGCCGGCATCGACTCCCCGCGGCTGCAGGCGCTGGCCGCCGAACTCGGCGAACACGGTGCCCAGGCTGCGTGGATGGCGCGCGCGATCGTGCAACAACCACCGGTGCTGGCGCGCGACGGCGGCGTGATCGCCGAAGGTTACGACGCCGAACTGGACGAGCTGCGCCAGCTCAGCACCAATGCCGATCAGTTCCTGATCGACCTCGAAGCCCGCGAACGCGAAAGCAGCGGCATCCCGACGCTGAAGGTCGGCTACAACCGCGTCCACGGCTATTTCATCGAGATCAGCAAAGGCCAGGCCGACAAGGCGCCGGTGCATTACACCCGGCGCCAGACCCTGACCGGCGCCGAGCGATACATCACCGAAGAGCTGAAGCAGTTCGAGGACAAGGTGCTGTCGGCGCGCGAACGCGCGCTGGCGCGCGAGAAGCTGCTGTACGAAGGCGTGCTGGACGAACTGAACCGCGATCTCGAACCGCTGAAGCGCTGCGCCGCCGCGCTGAGCGAACTCGACGTGCTGGCCTGTTTCGCCGAACGCGCGCGCGAACTCGACTGGTCGCGCCCGCGGCTGGTCGCCGATGCGGTGCTGCGGATCGAACGCGGCCGCCACCCGGTCGTCGAAGCGGTCCGCGACGAACCGTTCGAGCCGAACGACATCGACCTGCACGCCGACCGCCGCATGCTGGTGATCACCGGCCCGAACATGGGCGGCAAATCGACCTACATGCGCCAGAACGCGCTGATCGTACTGCTCGCGCACATCGGCAGTTTCGTGCCGGCGGCGAAGGCGGAGCTCGGGCCGATCGACCGCATCCTCACCCGCATCGGCGCCGGCGACGACCTCGCCCGCGGGCAATCGACCTTCATGGTCGAAATGAGCGAAACCAGCTACATCCTCCATCACGCCACCGCGCAGTCGCTGGTGCTGATGGACGAGATCGGCCGCGGCACGTCGACCTACGACGGCCTCGCCCTCGCCGAAGCCTGCGCGCGCCATCTGGCGACGACCAATCGCTGCTACACCCTGTTCGCCACGCATTATTTCGAACTGACGACGCTCGCCCAGTCCGGCAGCGGCATCGCCAACGTGCATCTCGACGCGGTCGAGCATGGCGACGCACTGGTGTTCATGCACGCGGTGAAGGACGGCCCTGCCGATCGCAGCTTCGGGCTGCAGGTCGCCGCCCTCGCCGGCCTGCCGAAGTCGGTGGTCCGCGAAGCCCGCGGCCGCTTGGCCGAACTCGAACAGCGCCGCGACGATCCTGCACCGGTGCTGACGCCGCAGACCCTCGACACCCCGCAGCAGTTCGGCCTGTTCACGCCGTCTTCTGCCGCCCTCGACGCGCTTGCGGCCATCGACCCGGACGAGCTCACGCCGAAGCAGGCGCTCGAAGCGCTGTATCGCCTGAAGGCGCTGGAATAATCCCGGTAGAGCAGCCTTCAGGCCGCTGCTTTCGGGAAATCAGGCAGCTCGCCCCCATCGCAGCCCGTGGGACCCGACGCCGGTACACTTGCGCGATCAACGGAGAATCGCGCGTGGCCATCGGAATCTTCATCGCGGGTGTCTTGTTCGGCGTCGTGCTGGCGGTCTGGCTGCGGCGTTCACCGTCGCCGCAGTGGCCGCAGCCGAGCGGGCACGCTGCGGATTCGTCCACCGACAGGGCAGGCGACTCTGCCGTCGTCGCACTGCCAGCACCGGCCGACGAGCCGGCGAAGGACACGGCCGCCTCGGAAGAACCCCCGGCCGACAAACTCTATCGCCTCCGTCGCGAGATCGAGAGCGACGACGACCGTATCCAGAGTCCCGAGGATCTGCTGCGGCTGCCGCAGTTCAGGGAAGGCGTGGCGCTGCTGACGGGCCCGGCGTTCGCGCCGAAGGAGCTGCTCGATCTGCTCGAGAACGACAGCTACGCGCTGGGCTGCATGCTCTACGCCGCAATGCGCGAACGCGGCGATGTCGACGCCCATGCAGCGCTGGCCGCGACCTCATCGCCGGGGCGCTTCCAGATCAAATTCATGCTGGACTATCTGCAGGCGCAGGCCGATGCCTCCGCCCTGCCCGGGCTGCTGCGGCATCTGCGCGAGTGGTGGTACGAACAACCGCCGCTGCGCCAGCGGCTGCGCGAATACCTGTCTTGGTCGGAGGCGCATGCGCCCGGCCATGCGGCGATGACGCTGGAGACGCTGAAGGACTGGGAGCTGGAACAGCTCGCGGAAGGCCTGCAATCGTTCCGCACGCCGGTGCTGGAGCCGTTCGTCGCGCAGGCCAAGGCCGAACTCGCGCAGCGGCGCGAACGCCGCACGCTCGGCGGCATCGGCCGGCTGTGGGCGCCGGCGGTCGACGCAGCGTCGGGCGCGGCCGCCATCGTCGATCATCCCGAACTCGACCTGCAGGTCGACAAGGTCCATGCGCTGCTGCACGCGACGCCGGCGGTGTCGGTGCTGGTCGCGGGCGAACACGGCACCGGCAAGACCGTGCTGGTGGATCGGCTGTTCGCGCGACTGCATGCCGAAGGCTGGCTGCTGTTCGAGGCCTCGGCCGCGGAGGTGCTGGCCGGCCAGAGCTACATCGGCGAACTCGAAGAACGGATCCGCGAACTCCTGGCCACGCTCGATCGCGAGCGCGCGCTGTGGCGGGTACAGGATTTCCACGATCTGCTGCACAAGGGCGGCCACAGCCAGGACCCGCGCGGCATTCTCGATCTGCTGCTGCCGGCGATGGAACGCGGCCAATTGCGGATGATCGGCGAACTGTCGCCGGCGCAGCTCGCGCAATTGCTGATCGCACGGCCGACGCTGCGCCATCTGGTGAAGACCGTGACCCTGTCGTCGCCATCGACGGCGGCCATGCGCGACCTGCTCGAACGCTGGCGCACGGCGCGCGAAGCGCGGTTCGGTACGACGGTAGCCGATACGCGCGCGCTCGACGAAGCGCAGCGCATGGCAGCGCAGTATTTTCCGGAACAGCACGAGCCCGGACGGACGCTGCGGCTGCTGGAGGAAACCCTGCAGGCGGAGACCAGCGCGCAGCCGCATGCGCTGCCGCTGGGCGCGGACGCGCTGCTGCGGGCGATCTCACGACGCAGCGGTCTGCCGCTGGACGTGATCGACGATCGCCAAAGTCTCGATCTCGACGCGCTGCGCGCGTTCTTCCGCAAGCGCGTCATCGGCCAGGACGAAGCGGTGGAATGCCTCGTCGACCGCATCGCAATGCTCAAGGCCGGCTTGGTCGACACCGGCCGGCCGATCGGCGTGTTCCTGTTCGCCGGGCCCACCGGCACCGGCAAGACCGAACTGGCGAAGACCCTCGGCGAGCTGCTGTTCGGCAGCGACGAACGCCTGCTGCGGCTGGACATGAGCGAATTCCAGTCCGACGACTCGGCCTGGCGGCTGACCGAAGTCTCGCGCGACGGCAGCGCGCGCTCGCTGGTCGCGCGCATCCGCGAACAGCCCTTCTCGGTCGTGCTGCTCGACGAATTCGAGAAGGCGCATCCGCGGGTGTGGGACCTGTTCCTGCAGGTGTTCGACGATGGTCGCCTGAGCGACCGCAACGGCAACGTCGCCGACTTCCGCCACAGCATCATCATCCTCACCAGCAACGCGGGATCGACCCTGTCGCGCAGCGCGGGACCGGGGTTCACCTCGTCTGCGGGCGGCTATTCGCGCGGCGGCGTCGAGAAGGCGCTGTTCGAAACCTTCCGCCGCGAATTCCTCAATCGCCTCGATCGCATCGTGCTGTTCAACCCGCTCGACCGCAATCTGATGCGCGACATCCTGCACAAGGAACTGCAGCGCGCGATGGGCCGGCGCGGCCTCAGGAACCGTGACTGGGCGGTGGAATGGGAACCCTCGGCTGTCGAATTCCTGCTCGACCGCGGCTTCACGCCCGATCTCGGCGCGCGTCCGCTGCGCCGCGCGATCGAACAGCATCTGCTCGCACCGCTGGCGCGCAGCATCGTCGAGCACCGCACGCCGCAGGGCGATCAGTTCCTGTTCGTGCGCAGCGCCGGCGAACGGCTGGAAGTGGAATTCATCGACCCGAATCCGTCGCTCCCGGCGTCGACCACCCTCGCCGCCGTCGGTGCCGGCGATCTGCGCACGCTGGTGTACGCGCCGGAGGCGTCTCCGGCCGCCATCGCGACCCTGCACGGCGCCTACGCGCGGCTCGTCGAGCGGCTGGCCTCGCCGGCCTGGTCGGACGCGCGCACGGCGGAATACGCGACGATGGGCGAACGCGATTTCTGGTCGCGCCCCGAACGTTTCGACGTGCTCGACCGGATCGAGCGTCGCGATCGCATCGAGAGCGCGCTCGACACCGCGCAGCGTCTCGACGCGCGTCTGGCGCGCGACGGCGCCGACGCGGGCTTCGTCGCCCGCCACGCGCAATTGCTGTGGCTGCTGGAACATGCGATGGACGCCGTTTCGCACCATCGGCCGCAGGATGCGCTGCTGTGGCTGAGCGCGGGCGAGAGCGATCTCAAGCGCGATCCAGCCCAGACCCGGCTGTGGTGGCAGCAGTTGCTGGCGATGTACATGGCGTGGGCCGAGCGTCGCAACATGCGCGTAGAAGTGTTGGAACAGAACGCGGGCGAATGCCGCGCGCGACTCGCGGTGAGCGGCTTCGGCGCGCTCGCCCTGCTCGATGCCGAACACGGCTTGCACGCGCTCGAATACGAAGCGGAAGACGGCGGCACCCGCCGCGTCGCCGCATCCGTGCGCATCGCGCCCGATCACGCCGGGCGCGCACGTCCGAAACGTCTGGACGTCGACGAAGAACTGCGCGTTTGCCGCCGCTATCGCGCCGCGCCCTCGCCGCTGGTCCGCGACGGCGTGCGCGGCTGGCGCACCGGCCGGCTCGACCGCGTGCTGGCGGGCGAGTTCGACGCGATCGTCGCGGACGACTGACGCCGGCCACGGCGCCCGCGCTCGTGGGATCGAAAAAAGCCCGTTCCGCGCCCGCATGACGCGGTCGCCAGGGCTACAGTGGCCGCAAACCGCCCGTCTTCACGGAGACCACCATGACCCAACTGACCAACGACCTCCTCGCCCAACTCCAGGGTGCCCCGCTGCAACAGATCTCGCGCCAGCTCGGCATCGACCAGAGCCAGGCGGCCGGCGCCGTCGGCGCGGCGTTGCCGCTGCTGATGGGCGCGCTGGGCAGGAACGCCAGCCAGCCGCAGGGCGCGGAAGCGCTGTTCGGCGCGCTGCAGAAAGACCACGCCGGAAGCGGCGGCATCGGCGACCTGCTCGGCGCGGTGCTCGGCGGTGCGCAGAGCCGGCAGACCGACGGCGCCGGCATGCTCGGCCACATCTTCGGCGGCCAGCAGGGCCGCGCCGAACAGCATCTGGGCGAAGCCACCGGCCTGGGTGGCGACCGCGCCGGCCAGCTGATGAAGATCCTCGCCCCGATCGTGATGGCCTATCTCGCCAAGCGCATGTTCTCCGGCAATGACGGCGGCAGCGGCCAGACCGCCGGCCTCGGCGGCGGCAACCCGACGGCTGACATCCTGGGCGCCGTACTCGGACAGGAGCGGCAACAGGTGCGCCAGCAGGGAGGCCTGGCCGGCGGCCTGCTCGGCGCGGTGCTCGACAAGGACGGCGATGGCGATGTCGATCTGAGCGACATGCTGAAACTCGGCGGCGGCCTGCTCGGCGACAGGCGTTGAGCCTCAACCTATCGACCTGAAATCGACGCAGGTCGCAGGCTCCGCCCGCCCCCGCGCCTGAACCCGTGATCGGACGGCCGCCAACCGGCGGCCGTTCCGTTTTCGACGCGATCGAAGCGCGCCCGTTTCAGCGACCGGGAACCCGGCAACAGACATTGCCCCCGAACGTCGTCTGCGACGACGCTGTCGTGTTGTTCCAGGCACAGAAGGTCGCGTTGCCCGCGACGTTGGCGTTGTAGCCGCTTCCCTGGCTGTACACCCCGCTGGAGGCCGTCCAGCAATATGGCGTGACCGGCTGGTATCCGGTCGGGCAATTCGGGTTGTTGAAGAAATTGGTGCTGTTCGCCGCGATGGTGAAACTGGCGACGCTCGTATTCACGCAATCGAACTGTGTCGCCTGCGGCGGCATGAAATAGCCGACCACGTCGATGACGTAATGGGCGGTAGCGCTCGAATACACCGACAATTCCACCGCACAAGCCTGACACGAGGTCACGACGACGTCGTTGGACGCACTGACCGTTCCCGTGAAATAGACGGTACTTCCGGTCTGGTAGGCCTTGCCGTTCTCGTAGATCTTGAAGAATCCTTCGCTGCCGGTACTGAGCACGGTCACGCTGACCGCGAGCGCCGTCGCGAAACTGGGAATGCCGCAGTTGGTGGAACCGTCGCCGTTGGCGAAGGTGCCGTTGCCGCCCTGGATGGCATAGCTGCCGAGATCTTCGGTGTCGATGCCGCGCGACGTGGCCGCGGCGATGGGCGAGGCGATCACGCGCGAATCGGCGACCCGGCAGCGCCCGTTCGGCAACGGCGTATACGTGGTGTCGGCGATGGTGCTGCCGAGGCTCTTGCCGGTCGTCGCGGCCTGCGACAGCGCCTTGCGGATGCTTGTGCTGTCCGCCGGTTGTCCCTGCAGCACCCCCATCATCGTGTTGTAAGTGGGCATGGTGGTCGCCCGCAGGACATTGACGGCATCGGCCGTGCCGATGAAACGCCCCAGTTTTACCGCCCACTGGTCGACATCGCCCCCATGCTCGCGCGCATCGGCCGCCCATCGGCGAACAAGCGTGCGAGCGATGTCGGCACGCTGCTTCGCGGAAAGTTGCGTCGGCGTCGCGAGCGCCGGCGCCCCCCGCTCCCGGATTCCGTCGCCGGCGAGCGCGCCGCCTGCGAAAAGGGTCGCGATCAGAACCACCGCGGTCGTCATGAAAAATCTCATCTCGATCTGTCCCCCAGGTTGGCGCCCGCGATCGACTGGCCGCAGTCGCGATGGTGAATGGGTACGACTATGTCCCCTGCCCTTTGGCGCCCTTGCCGAAGGATCTCCTTGAAGCACCGCATGGCGCCCCACGACAACCCAACGGAAAAGCGGGCGCTCGACGGACAGAGCGTTCAGATCCTCCGCGTCATCCCGTCTCGGCAACCGGCTGACGGAGGCCAAGCTGATCAGGGACGGCGATGTCGACCGGAGCGATAGGCTGAAACCTGGCGGCGGCCTGCCGGGCGGGGAGCGCCGACGCATCCTGTCCGGGACTTTGGGACGGTGCGCAGACGCCGGCCGCCGGGCCTCGCACATCCGGGCACCGCCATCGCAACCGTCGCATTGACGGTTTTCGGCCCACGCGCACAGAATCCGTTCAACACCCCGGCCCGGGGTTTCATGACGATCGAACGGAGCAATGGATTCTCCCGTGAGCACGAAACGCTTCCGCATCGCATTTTCCTTCGCGGGGGAAAAGCGCGACTTCGTGAAACAGGCCGCCGATCTGCTTGCCGTGCGATTCGGGCAAGGCAAAATCCTCTACGACAAATATCACGAAGCGGAATTTGCGAATGCAGATCTCGCTTTCGATCTGCCATCGCTCTACAAAGACGCGTCCGACCTGATCATTGCGGTCTTCTGCGCGGATTACGACAAGAAGGAATGGTGCGGCCTGGAATGGCGGGCCATCTTCTCGATTATCAAGGAAGGCGGCAGCAGGCAGATCATGCTTTCCCGCTTTGAACATGTGGATGGCAAAGGGCTGCATGGTCTTGCCGGCTTCATTGAACTCGACCACAAAACTCCCGACGCATTCGTCGCCCTGATCCTCGAACGCCTCGCTCTCAACGAAGGCCACCCGAAGGACCACTACACGAAGCCGGCCGTCGTTGTTGCATCCGCGCCAAGAACGTCCATCCCCCACAACCTGCCCCGATTGCAGCCGTTCTTCGGCCGCGAGGACGAACTGAGGAAGATCGCCGACGCCCTCGACCCGGAGTCGCGCACCTGGGGCGCGCTGATCGATGGTCCAGGCGGGATGGGCAAGACCTCGCTCGCGGTCCGCGCTGCCTACGAGGCCCCGCCGGACGTCTTCGACAAGATCGTCTTCATCTCGCTCAAGAGCCGCGAGCTGGACGACGATGGTCTGCGCGACCTCAGCGGCTTTCTGATCAGCGGTCTGGTCGAGCTGTTCGGCGAGCTCGCCCGCGAACTGGGCCGCGACGACATCGTCAAGGTCGCGGAAGACCAGCGCCCGCGCCTGCTGCTCGACGCCCTGCGCGGCACACGGACCCTCCTGGTCCTCGACAATCTCGAAAGCCTGCTCAAACCCGAGCGCGACATCCTCTTCACCTTCGTCAAAAAACTCCCGGCCGGCTGCAAGGCCATCCTGACCAGCCGCGGGCGCATCGGCTCCGGCGCCGAGGAACTGATCCTCGAAAAACTCGACGAACAGGCTGCACTCGACACCCTCGCCGAACTCGCCACCCACAATCCGCACCTCGCCAGAACCAGCGAAGCCGAGCGCCTCGTGCTCTATCGCGAGACTAGCGGCAAACCGCTGTTGCTGCGCTGGACCGCCGGCCAACTCGGTCGCGGCCACTGCCTCACGTTTACCGATGCGCTCGATTTTCTGCGGTCCTGCCCGCCGGGCAACGACCCGCTGGAATTCATCTTCGGCGATCTGGTGGACGATTTCAGCGAGGGCGAAACCAAGGCGCTGTGCGCGCTGACCTACTACACCCTGCCAACGAAGGTCGAGCATGTCGCCGCCATCGCCGGGCTGTCGGAACCGGACACCGACTGTGCCCTGCGCAGCCTCGTCAATCGCTCACTCGCCGTGCCGAACGATGAGTTGACGGCCTTCACCCTTGTGCCCATGGTCGCGGAGTTCCTGCGCAGGAAAAAACCGGAAATGGTGGCGGAAACCGGCGAGCGGCTGGAACAGCGCGCCTATGCGCTGATCATTGAAAACGGCTATCAAAGCTACGACCGTTTCCCTACGCTCGAAGCAGCTTGGCATGGCATCGCCCCTGCTCTGTCACTGTTTCTGGTAGGCGACAATCATCGCCTGCAAACCGTATGTGATGCGCTCACGACATTCCTCGAATTCCAAGGGCACTGGGATGAAAGGCTCGCCCTCGGCGAGAAAGCCGAAGCTCGGGCTGTAGCCGCCACCGATCACGTCAGCGCCTTCTGGCGAGCCAATCATGCCGGCTTCATTCACGCTTTGCGTCAGCAAGCCGATGACGTGCTCGCCTGTGCCAATCGCGCCGCCGCTTACTTGGACGCGACGCGCATTAGTGCGCTGGAAAGGGCTTCTACGATTCGCCTACGCGGCATCGGGCATCAACTAATGCGCGATTATCCCGAGGCGATCGTCGCTTACCAGGAGACACTTGCCCTGCTGCGCAGCATCAACAGCGAGACTATCGACGTGGCCATGGTCTTGAACGATCTCGCCAACGCAGAGTACTACTCAGGCGACTACGACTCTGCCGAGGCTCATTACCAAGAAGCCTGGCACATGGCCCGCGCGATCGACTACATCGAGGGCGAGGCTTATGTCAGATGCAATCAAATAAGTTTTGCTCTTGATCGCAAAGACTGGCCGACTGCCGAGACTCTCGCGCGAGAAGCACTATCCTTATCCGAAACCATCCACCGCCAGGACTTGATTGCGTGCAATAACCACCGTCTCGCGCACGCCCTTGTGCGTCAAGGAAAAGCCACCGAAGCCCTCTCCCACGCCCGACGGGCCGTGGACATTTTGACGCGCCTTGGACATCCCGATGTGGCCGCAGCCCAAAGCATCCTCTCCGAATGCGGCGGCTGAAAGCGATTTTGGCAATGTCCCCCTCAGCACAGCCCGACGAAACACCTCAAGCCAGCTCCCCAAAAACCCGTTCCGACTGATTTATACGATCGAACTCGGATAATCGATAGTTTTTAACTATCAAAAGCGTCCAAACAATCGAATTCTCATCGCCCGGCCCCGGGCGTACGTTGGCTGCACTTTCCACGATCGGGCCGTCGCGCCCCCAAGGAGCTTCGCATGTCGACCGAATCCAAATGCCCGTTTCCGCATGGCGCCGCGCACCACACCATGGCCGGGGGCGGCGGTCGTGGGAACCGCGACTGGTGGCCCAACCAGCTGAATCTGGACATCCTGCACCAGCGTTCCGAGAAGTCCGATCCGATGGGCGCTGACTTCGACTACGCCGCTGAATTCAAGACCCTCGACCTCGACGCCGTGGTCGCCGACCTGACCGCGCTGATGACCGATTCGCAGGACTGGTGGCCCGCCGACTGGGGGCATTACGGCGGACTCTTCATCCGCATGGCCTGGCACTCGGCCGGCACCTACCGCATCGCCGACGGTCGCGGCGGCAGCGGCAACGGTTCGCAGCGCTTCGCGCCGCTGAACAGCTGGCCGGACAACGGCAACCTCGACAAGGCCCGCCGGCTGCTGTGGCCGATCAAGCGGAAATACGGGCGCAAGCTCAGCTGGGCCGATCTGATGATCCTGGCCGGCAACGTCGCGCTGGAATCGATGGGCTTCAAGACCTTCGGTTTCGCCGGCGGCCGCCCGGATATCTGGGAGCCCGAGAAAGACATCAATTGGGGCCCCGAAGCCGAATGGCTGGCGACCAGCGACAAGGCCAACAGCCGCTACTCCGGCGAACGCCAGCTGGCGAACCCGCTGGGTGCGGTGCAGATGGGCCTGATCTACGTGAACCCCGAAGGCCCGGACGGCAACCCCGACCCGGTGGCCTCCGGCCGCGATGTGCGCGAAACCTTCGCCCGCATGGCGATGGACGACGAGGAAACCGTCGCCCTCGTCGCCGGCGGCCACACCTTCGGCAAGGCACACGGCGCGGGCGATCCCAAGCTGGTCGGCGCGGAACCGGAAGGCGGCGCGCTGGAGGACCAGGGCTTCGGCTGGATCAACGCGTTCGAGAGCGGCCGCGGCGTCCACACCACCACCAGCGGCATCGAAGGCGCGTGGAAACCCAACCCGACGACCTGGGACAACGGCTACTTCGACGTGCTCTTCGGCAACGAATGGGTGCTGACCAAGAGCCCCGCCGGCGCGCATCAGTGGACGCCGAAGGATCCGAAACCGGAACAGATGATTCTCGACGCGCACGATCCGTCGAAGCGGCATCCGCCGATGATGACCACGGCCGATCTGTCGCTGCGCTTCGACCCGGCCTACGAAAAGATCTCGCGGCGTTTCCACGCCGACCCGCAGGCCTTCGCCGATGCGTTCGCCCGCGCCTGGTTCAAGCTCACCCACCGCGACATGGGCCCGCGCGCCCGCTACCTCGGCAAGCTGGTGCCGTCGGAAGTGCTGATCTGGCAGGACCCGGTGCCGACGGTCGACCATCCGCTGGTCGATGCGAACGACATCGCGGCACTGAAGGCGAAGGTATTGGCCTCCGGCCTCTCCATTCCGCAACTGGTGAACACCGCCTGGGCGTCCGCATCCACCTTCCGCGGCAGCGACAAGCGCGGCGGCGCCAACGGCGCGCGCATCAGGCTCGCGCCGCAGAAGGATTGGGCGGTCAATCAGCCGGCCGAACTGGCGAAGGTGCTGGCGACGCTCGAATCGATTCAGTCCGCGTTCAACGCCGCGCAGTCCGGCGGCAAGAAGATTTCGCTCGCCGACCTGATCGTGCTCGCCGGCAACGCGGCGGTCGAAGCCGCGGCGAAACAGGCCGGCCACGACATCGTCGTGCGGTTCTCGCCGGGCCGCACCGATGCGCGGCAGGACCAGACCGATGTCGAATCGTTCGCGGTGCTCGAACCGCAGGCCGACGGCTTCCGCAACTACGTGAAGGCGGGGCTTGAAGACGTGCAGGCCGAACTGCTGATCGACAAGGCGCAGTTGCTGAACCTCACGTCGCCGGAGATGACCGCGTTGATCGGCGGCCTGCGCGTCCTCGACGCGAACGCCGGCGGCGTGAAACACGGCGTGTTCACCCGACGCCCGGGCACATTGAGCAACGACTTCTTCGTGAATCTGCTCGATATGAACACCGCGTGGAAGCGCTCCGCCGCCGACAGGCACGTGCTGGAAGGCCGCGACCGCAAGAGCGGCGAATTGAAGTGGACCGGCACCGTCGCCGATCTCGTGTTCGGCTCGAACTCGCATTTGCGCTCGCTCGCCGAGGTCTATGCCGCCAGCGATGCCGAAGCGAAGTTCGTGCACGATTTCGCGGCGGCCTGGGCCAAGGTGATGGAGAACGATCGCTTCGATCTGGCGTGAAGCAACGCAGGATCGACTTCCGGAAAGCCGGCGCGCGATGCGCCGGCTTTTTCGTTCCGGAACGGCGATCCGGACCGAACGCAACACCCATGACCTTGCATGCATGACCGCCCGCGGACGACGACCGCGTTGAAGGAAGATATCGGACGATCACGACGAGGAACCGTCATGCCCATCGACTTCTGCCCCGGCTATACCGGCAGCCCATTCAAGACGCTGGCGCGCAACTATCCCGGCGCGGACGTGTATCCGAGCGCCGACTTTCGCACCGAGTGGGGCCCGATCTTCCACCGCGGCCGGCTCAACGGCACCGCGCGGGTGCTGGTGATCGGCCAGGATCCGGCGCAGTCGGAAGCGGTGGTGCGCCGCATCCTCGTCGGCAATGCCGGCAAGCGCGTGCAGGGCTTCCTGCACAAGGTCGGCATCCGCAAGCGATACGTCATCATCAACACCTACATCTACAGCGTGTTCGGCCAACAGGCCGGCAATGCGCACATCGGCGACGCGCAGATCGCCGCCTACCGCAATCTCTGGATCGCCGGCGTGCTCGACAAGAGCCCGATCGAAGCGGTGGTCGCATTCGGCGGACTGGCGCGCAAAGCCTGGGAGGCGTGGCTGGATTCGCCCGCCGCCGTGGGTCGGCCTGCGTTGCATTTCGAAGCGCTGCCGCACCCCACCTCGCCGACCGCGGGCGGCGCGAGCGATGCGCAGGCCGCTGCGGCCACCGCGACGATGCTGGCGAAGTACAACGCCGCGATCGGCCGCATCCGCGGCGTATTGACGGCCACCGACGCCATCGCGTCGCCGCTCTACGGCAACGCCTTCACCGACGACGATCTGCCGGACATCCCGATGATGGACCTGCCACCGGGCACGCCGGCGTGGATGTCGACCGAAGAAGAATGGGCCAAGCGCGTCGGCGACACCGCGGCGATCAAGCGCCGTACGATCCAGATCGCGGTGCCGCCGGCGGTACCGCTCTGAGCGCGTCGCACAGCGACATCGACGGTTCAAACCACATCGGCTCAGATCGCATCGATATCGCCCAGCGCGCGGATCAGGCGGCGTGCGCGTTTGTCGGGCTTCGTCTCCGGCGCCTGATAGCCCGCACGGGCCGCGCGCAGCGTCGCAAGGGTTTCCAGTCGGCGCGCTTTCGAGACTTCGGATTCGACGTAGAGCGTCTGCGCGATCTTCGCCGCGCCGCGCTGATCGCTGAGCCCCAGCACTTCGATCTCGAACGTTTCGTCGCCGCGCGCGATGCGCATGGCGTCGCCGACCCGGACGGTGCGCGAGGGTTTCGCGCGCTGGCCGCCGACATCGACCTTGCCGGTTTCGATCGCCTGCTTGGCCAGGCTGCGGGTCTTGTAGAAGCGTGCGGCCCAAAGCCACAGATCGAGGCGGACGCTGGCGATGTCTTCGGGCATGCGGAGCGATCGGAGACGGGACGGGGAAAGTGTACGCGGATCGGTTGAAGCCGCAGAAAAACGAAAGGCCGCCCAGTGGGCGGCCTTTCGGATGACGCGCTTCCCGATGACTCGGTCGCGGAGCGGATCAGCCGGCGTTGGCTTCGCTCTTCGCCTTGGCGTGCATCGACAGATCTTCCTTGATGCGCGCCTTCTTGCCTTCGAGGTTGCGCAGGTAGTACAGCTTGCCCGCACGCACCGCACCACGACGCTTCACCACCACCGACTCGATCGCCGCGCTGTGGGTCTGGAACACGCGTTCGACGCCGTAGCCGTGCGAGATCTTGCGCACGGTGAACGCGGAGTTCAGGCCGCCGTTCTTGATGCCGATGACGACGCCTTCGTAGGCCTGCACGCGTTCGCGATTGCCTTCCTTGACCTTGACGTTGACGATGACGGTGTCGCCGGGACCGAATTGCGGCAGCTGGCGCTGCACCTGTTCGGCTTCGAACTGCTGCAGCAGCGTGTTGAGCGAGGGCTTGTTCATGGAGGGCCTGTTGTTGGTGCCGTCGAGCGGCATGTTGTTGCGCGAGTGCACGTGGACCCGCGTCATGGCATGGGTTGGTCATTACCGCCAATCGACGGTAAGCCGCGCATTATAAACGGGATTTTCGCCGCGGCGCCAGCGCCTCAGCCGGTTTCGCCGGGGGTCTCGGCCCGCTCGGCCAGGAAAGCGTCCAGGAGGGCCCGGTCGGCCTTCGACAGGGTGGTCCGGTCGATCAGCTCCGGCCGCCGCAACCAAGTCCGGCCGAGGGACTGTTTCCGGCGCCATTTCGCGATTTCGGCATGATTGCCGGACACCAGCACCGGCGGGACGCTTCCCAGCGGATGTTCCAGCGGGCGGGTGTAATGCGGGCAGTCGAGCAGCCCGTCCTCGCCCTCGAAACTGTCCTGGGCGGCCGATTCGGCGTCGTTCAGGGCGCCGGGCAACAGCCGGGCGGTGGCGTCGATGACCACCGCGGCGGCCAGTTCCCCACCGGACAGGACGTAATCGCCGATCGACAATTCCTCGTCGACCTCGGCCTGCAGCAGACGTTCGTCGACGCCTTCGTAGCGGCCGCAGAGCAGGATCAGGCGCGGCTGTCCAGCCAGTTCGCGGGCCTTGGCCTGGGTCAGCGGTACGCCCTGCGGGCTCATGTACACCACCCTCGCCGGCCGCGGGTCCGCTGCGCGGGCGGCGGCAAGCGTCGCCCGCAGGGGCTCGATCATCATCACCATGCCCGGCCCGCCGCCGAACGGACGATCGTCCACCCGCCGGTAGTTGCCTTCGGCATGGTCGCGCGGGTTCCAGCCGTGGATCGACAACAGCCCGCGCTCCTGCGCGCGCCCGACGACACCATGGCCGGCGACCTGGGCGACGAATTCGGGAAACAAACTGATGATGTCGATGCGCATGGCGTCGGCCGGCGGATCAGAAATCCGCATCCCAGTCGACGAGGATGCGGCCGCTGTCGAAATCGAGCTCGCGGACGTAGTCCGGACGCGCGAAGGGAATCATGCGTTCCCGATCTCCGCGCACCACCAGCACGTCGTTGGCGCCGTTGGAGAACACGTAGGCGACGGTCCCGAACTCGACGCCCTCGAGGTTGGCGACGCGCATGCCTTCGAGATCGATCCAGTAGAACTCGCCGTCCTTCGGCGGCGGCAGCGCCCCGCGCGTGACGTACAACTCGGCCCCGCGCAGGGCCTCGGCCACGTCGCGATCCTCGACGCCGGGAATCGTGCCGATCAGCCCTTTCCCGCCGGGACGCGCCCTGGCACCGGAGATTTCGCGTTCGCGCCCCTGGGCATCGCGCAGGATCCAGGGCTGGTAGCGCAGCAGATTGCCGGGCGGCTCGGTCAGGGATTCGAGTTTCAGTTCGCCGCGCACGCCGAACGCGCCGTGGATCCTGCCTACCAGGATGCGGCGCGTCGGGTCGTTCATTGCGGAACGGAGAATCGGAATGCGGCCGCGCATCGCGCGGCCGGAGGCATCAGGCCGAAGCCGGTGCCGAAGCGGCGGCCTTGGCGGCCTGCTTGTAGAGATCGGCGACCTTGTCGGTCATCTGGGCGCCATGGCCGATCCAGTGCTTGGTGCGCTCGAGGTCGAGTTCGACGCGCTTCTCGTTGCCGGCGGCGATCGGGTTGTAGTAACCCAGACGCTCGATGTTGCGGCCGTCGCGCGAGCTGCGGCTGTCGGTGACGATGATGTGGTAGAAGGGGCGCTTCTTTGCGCCGCCACGGGTGAGACGGATCTTGACCATGAGACGGAGTTTCCTGTGGAGCCCGGCTGCCGGAATGGCAGGGTAAGCCGGCAAGTATAACCCGCTGATTCGGGTCGGGAAACCCTCGACGAACGACCGCTCGCACCTGGCGCCCGTATTCGGGTCGACCGGGCGCCGCCCGATCACCGGAACGGCATGCCGCCGCCGCGTCCGCCCATCATGCCCTTCATGCCCCGCATCAGGCCCTTCATGCCGCCGGCGCTGAGCTTGCTCATCATCTTTTCCATCTGCTGATACTGCTTCATCAGCTTGTTCACGTCGGCCGGGGTGAGGCCGGCGCCCCTGGCGATGCGGGCGCGGCGCGAGCCGTTCAGCAGCGCCGGGTTGCGACGCTCCTTCTTGGTCATCGAATTGATGATGGCCACCATCCGCGGCACTTCCTTGCCGGTGACCTGGTTCTTCACCGCATCGGGGATCTGGCCCATGCCCGGCAGCTTGTCCATGAGCCCGTGCAGGCCGCCCATGTTCTGCATCTGTTCGAGCTGGTCCTTCATGTCGTTGAGGTCGAACTTCTTGCCCTTCGCGACCTTCTCGGCGAGTTTCTGCGCCTTGTCCTTGTCGACCTGCTGCTCGACCTGCTCGACCAGCGACAGCACGTCGCCCATGTCGAGAATGCGGCCGGCGGCGCGGTCCGGATGGAACACATCGAGACCGTCGGGCTTTTCGCCGACGCCGACGAACTTGATCGGCCGGCCGGTGATGTAGCGCACGCTCAGCGCGGCACCGCCGCGGGCGTCGCCGTCGGTCTTGGTCAACACCACGCCGGTCAGCGGCAGCGCCTCGCTGAAGGCCTTGGCGGTGGCCGCGGCGTCCTGGCCGGTCATGGCGTCGACCACGAACAGGGTTTCCACCGGATTGACGGCCGCATGCAGCGCCTTGATCTCGGCCATCATCGCGTCGTCGATGGCGAGACGGCCGGCGGTGTCGACGATCAGCACGTCGACATAGGATTTTTTCGCGTCGTCGATCGCGGCCCTGACGATCGCCTCGGGTTTCTGCGACGGATCCGACGGGAAGAACAGCACGTCGACCTGCTGCGCCAGCGTCTTCAACTGCTCGATCGCGGCCGGCCGATACACGTCGGCCGACACCACCATCACCTTCTTCCTGCGCTTTTCCTTCAGGTGCTTGGCGAGCTTGCCGACCGTGGTGGTCTTGCCCGCGCCCTGCAGGCCGGCCATCAGGATCACCGCCGGCGCCGGCACGTTGAGATTGAGATCGGACGCCGCGGAACCCATCACCGCGGCGAGTTCGTCGCGCACCACCTTGATCAGCGCCTGGCCCGGGGTCAGCGACTTCAGCACTTCCTGGCCGACCGCACGCACCTTGATGCGCTCGATCAGAGCCTGCACCACCGGCAGCGCCACGTCCGCTTCGAGCAGCGCCACGCGGACATCGCGCGTGGCTTCGCGGATGTTCTCCTCGGTCAGCCGGCCACGGCCGCGGAGGCGCTCGATGGTGCCGGACAGACGCTGGGTGAGGGACTCGAACATGGGCGCGGACCGCTGCGGAAAAGAGCGCGATTATAACTGTGGCCCATGGCGGTGCGCGGGGACGCCGGCGTATGCGACACTGAAACGATGACATTCGTTCTCATCGCCCTGGCGCTGTATCTGATCACCGCAGGTCTGCTCGCCCGTCGGCTGGCGGACGGCGGCCCCGGTGTGCCGGCGACGCTGTGGGTGGCGCCGGCCCTGGCCGCGGTGATGCATGGCGCGACCCATGCGCTGGCTTGGAGCGATGCGGGCGGCGCCAATCTGCATTTCTTCTCCGCGCTGTCGCTGGTGGGTCTGGGCATGGCGGCGCTGACCCTGGTGGTCGGGCTGCGCGGCCGGATGGCGGCGCTGGGCGTGATCGTGTTTCCGATCGCCGCGTTGACGCTCGCGCTGTACGCCTGGATCGGCCGCCAGGATCCCCAGCCGCTGGACTGGCGTCTGCAGTTGCATGCCTGGTGCGCGCTGCTGGCCTACGCGACGCTCGCCCTGGCCTCGGTACTGGCGATCCTGCTCTGGATCCAGGAACGCGCGCTGCGGCGACGCAGGCTGCACGGATGGCTGCGCGCGCTGCCGCCGCTCGTGGAACTGGAAACCCTGGTCTTCCGCACGATCACAGTCGGTTTCGTGCTGCTCACCGCGACCCTGTTGACCGGCGTGCTGTTCGTCGAAGATCTCCTGGCCCAGCATCTGGCCCACAAGACCCTGCTGAGCGCCTTGTCCTGGCTGACCTTCGGCGCGCTGCTGCTCGGTCGCTGGCGCTATGGCTGGCGCGGCGCCAAGGCGGTCCGCTGGACGCTCGCCGCGATGGCATTGCTCGTTCTGGCCTTCTTCGGCAGCAATCTGGTGCTGGAACTGGTGTTGCAGCGGCGCTGAGGCGCGTGCAGGCCGGGCAAAACGGCCCGATCGAGCGTTTCGATCGGAAAAAAAGCGGGCCACCTATGGCATCCGGGTCGCGCGTGGCTTAACTTTCCATCATTGGATCGCATTCACTCATGATCTGCAGCCTCGGGATGCCCTCCCGACTGCACCGCCCGCATGGACGCTCGACCGCGCTCAACCTCGGGGGATTTTCGTTGTGAAATCGATGGCTCGGACCTGGCTTTTCCCGCTTGTCGCTCTCTGGGCAGGCATCGCCAGCGCGCAGAACACGCCCCAGGCCCCGCTTGCGGACTGCCCGGCATTCCCCGCGGACGCCGCAGAATCGATGCGCTGGGAAGTGCTGCGAGTGCCGAACACCCTGCTCTGCCGCGCGATCCTGACCGAAGGCGGCGGCGAAGCCTTCGCGCTCACCATCAGCCCCGAATCGCCGTTCAAGCCGCGCCGCGGCGATCGCGCCGAAACCGGCACGCTCAATGGCCGCGAGCTGCAGTGGTACCGCGGCGAAGTGCCGAACGACAAGAACGGACTCATCCGCGAAACCCTGATCCAAGTGGGCGAAGAGCAGGTCGTGCATGTCTTCCTGCGCGCGACCGACCCCGAAACGCTGGCGAAACGACAGCAGGCGGTGCTTTCGCTGCCCTTCCCCGCCTACGAAGACTGATTCCCGCCTCTCCCCCGCGGGATGCAACGCCGCCGGCGTACCGCGCCGGCGCATACGTTCGCCCTCGTCAAGGAGAAGCACCGTGATCAAACGTCTCTCGGCCGAATTCCTCGGCACCCTGTGGCTGGTTCTCGGTGGGTGCGGCAGCGCCGTGCTCGCCGCGCATTTCGGCGGCGACGGCAATCCGCTCGGGATCGGACTGCTCGGCGTCTCGCTGGCCTTCGGCCTGACCGTGCTCACCGGTGCCTACGCGCTGGGCCACCTGTCCGGCGGGCATTTCAATCCGGCAGTCAGCTTCGGGCTCTGGGCCGGCGGCCGTTTCTCCGCCCGCGACCTCGCGCCCTACATCGTCGCGCAGACCCTCGGCGCCATCGCCGCCGGTTTCCTGCTCTTCCAGATCGCCAGCGGTCGGCCCGATTTCGCGATCGACCCGACCGCCGCCGGCGCTTTCGCCAGCAACGGTTACGACGCGCTCTCGCCGGGCGGCTACAGCGTGGCCTCTGCCTTCCTGTGCGAGGTGATCATGACCGCGTTCTTCGTGGTCGTGATCCTGGGCGCCACCCACCGCAGCGCGCCGGCGGGTTTCGCGCCGATCGCGATCGGACTGGCCCTGACCCTGATCCATCTCATCAGCATTCCGGTGACGAACACCTCGGTGAACCCCGCCCGGTCCACCGGCGTGGCGTTGTTCGCCGGCAGCGCTGCGGTCGGCCAACTGTGGTTGTTCTGGCTGGCGCCGATCCTCGGCGGGCTGATCGGCGGCGTCATCGGCAAATGGCTGGGCGCGGCCCGCGAGTGACCGGCGGATGCCCTTGGTCCGGCGCATTCCGCCGGACCACGCTCTGGCACGGTTGATGCTTCGTTTCATGGCAGGAAACAGCCCCGGCCCAAGGATGGCCACCCTGCATATCGCCGCGGAGTCCACCATGAAATCGAAGTCCCCGCTGTCGTCGTTGCTGTCCACCGCCTTCGCCGGCCTGCTCCTCGCCGGCGCCGCCACCAACGCCACCGCCCAGACCGCGGCCGATTGCCCATCCATGCCACCGGACGCCGGCCTCACCTGGACCGTCCTTCGCACCGACACTCTCCTGCTGTGCCGTGCCATGCGGATCGACAACAGCCAGGAAGCGTTCGCGCTGACGCTCTCGCGAAAATCCCCGTTCAGGCCGGAAAGCGAACTGCGCGAAGAGCAGGGCCAGATCGAAGGCAGGAAATTCTGGTGGTATCGGGGCGAGATCGCCGGGCGTCCGAAAGAACTGGTCCGCGAGACCCTGGTCAAGCTCGACGACGGCCAGGTCGCCCATGTCTTCATCCGTACCGAAGACCCTGCGACACTAGGGCGCTATCAGGGCGTCGTCCAGAGCCTGCAATTCGACGGAGGCGCGTTCGCCGCCCGTTGATCCCCGACCCGCCGCGGCAGAAAACGCCGCAGCGGGCCAGTTCACGGCAAGGAGTGGTGGATGAGAAGGAATTCGCTGGTGTTCGGCTGCGCGCTCGCGTTCGCGGCCCTGATGCTCCCGGGCTGCGGCGAGGATGCGCCGCCTCCAGCCGCACCGAATCCGTCCGCAACCGCACCTGCCGGCGCCGCCGGCACGCTCAATGTCTACAACTGGAGCGATTACATCGCCGAGAACACCGTCGCGGATTTCCAGACCCGCAGCGGTCTGCGGGTCAATTACGACGTGTACTCCAACAACGAGACGCTGCTGCAACGACTCGCGGCGAGCCCCGGCGGCTACGACGTGGTGTTCCCCTCGGCCCGGCCCTACGCCGAACAGTTGATCGGCGAAGGCGCCCTGCAGCCGCTGGACAAGGGCAAGCTGCCCAATCTCCGCAACATCGACTCCGAGATCCTGGCCGAACTGGCCGATATCGATCCCGGCAACGCCCATCTCGTGCCCTACATGTGGGGCACCACCGGCATCGGCATGAACGTCGCCAAGGTCCGGGCCGCGCTGGGCGCCGGCGCCGCACTCGACAGTTGGGGACTGCTGTTCGATCCCGCCAATGCAGCCAAGCTGTCGTCCTGCGGCATCGGCGTGCTGGACGACATGCTGGAAACCACCTCGGCGCTCCACATCTGGATGGGACGCAGCGCCAACGACCATTCGCCCGAGACGACCGCGGCGACCAAACGCACGCTGCTGGCGATCCGCCCGCACGTGCGCAAGATCACCGGTTCGTCCGAGCTCATCCGCGACCTCGCCGCAGGCGACCTGTGCCTGGTACTGAGCTTCTCCGGCGACGTGCTGCAGGCGCGCGCGCAGGCCGAGGAATCCGAGAACCCGCCCGAGATCCGCTACGTGATCCCGCGCGAAGGCGCGGTGCGCTGGGTCGACGTGATGGCGATTCCGAAGAAGTCGGCGAACGCGGAGGCCGCGCATCGCTTCATCGACTATCTGCTGGAACCCAAGGTGATCGCCGACATCAGCAATTTCGTCAGCTACGCCAATGCGAACGCAGCCTCGACCGCATCGATCGACCCGGTCGTGACCGGCGACGCGGGCATCTATCCGCCGCCTGCGGTCCGGGCCAAGCTGCAGAGCCTGGGCTCGGCCTCGAACGAGGATGCCGAGCGCAGGCAGCAGGCCTGGAACGCATTCGTCTTCGGCGAAATGTGATCCGCACGCAGGCCAACGGTCAGAAGCGTCCTTCCTGGTAATCGACCACCGCCTGCATCAATTCCTCGCGAGTGTTCATGACGAACGGGCCGTAACGCGCCACCGGTTCGCGCAACGGTCGACCGGCGACCAGGATCGTGCGCGCGCCTTCCGTCCCCGCGCCCAGGCGCAGGCATTCACCGCCACCGAGCACCGCCAGCGTCTGCGTTTCCAGCAGACGTGCCGCATCGCTCTCGCCCACCGTCGCCGCGCCCTCGTAGGCGTATACGAAGGCGTTGTGGCCCTCGGGCAACGCGACGTCCCAGGTCGCACCGGCATCGAGCGCGATGTCGAAATACAGCGGCGAGGTCGCCGGCTGTTCGATCGGCCCGCGCACCATGCGACCGTCGGCATCGGGCGCTTCGCCGGCGATCAGCTTCACCTCGACGCCTGCGGCGGGGCGCACGACCGGCATTCGCCCGGGCGCGAATTCCTGGTACTTCGGCGCCGTCATCTTCAGCGCCGACGGCAGGTTCACCCACAGCTGGAAGCCGCGCATGCGGCCGGCCTGCTGCTCCGGCATCTCCGAATGCACCAGCCCGCGACCCGCGGTCATCCACTGCACGGAGCCCGGTTCCAACAGGCCTTCGTTGCCGTGATTGTCTCGATGGCGCATGCGCCCATCGAGCATGTAGGTCACCGTCTCGAACCCGCGGTGCGGATGATCGGGAAACCCGGCGATGTAATCCTCCGCGCGATCGGTGCCGAATTCGTCGAGCATCAGGAAGGGATCGAGATCGGGCAATGCCTCGGTACCGATCACCCGGCGCAACTTCACGCCGGCGCCGTCGGAGGTCGGCAGGCCGCGCACGGTGCGGACGATGCGCGAAAAATGGATGGGGTGGTCGGACATGATCGCTCCCGTGGGCTTTCGAATGCCATGAAGTGAGGTGACCGGTATCTCAAAACAACGACGACGCTGGAACGCATCGTTCGAGGCGGGTTGTATATTGCACGATCGGAACATGGCGCCGCGGGATTGCGGGCCATGACGTGGACCCACTCGACATCAAAGGAAGATCGCCCTTGGCACGGAAAGCCGGCAGTATCGTATTCGCCCTCATCGTCTCCACCCTCTGCATCGCAGGTTGCGGCAAAGAACAGTCCCCTCCCTTCACGACGGTCGCACAGACCACCGAACGTCAAATCCTCAACGTCTACAACTGGCCCGACTACATCAGCGAAGACACGATCCGCAGATTCGAAGCGGCGTCGGGCATCAAGGTCAACTACACGACCTACTCGAACAACGATGCGCTGGAGCGCCAGCTGGCCTCGGCGCACGGCGAACACGACGTGATTTTCCCCTCCGCACGTCCCTATGCCGGCCGCATGATCGAGAAGGGCCTGCTGGCGACGCTGGACAAGCCGCGACTCGGCGGACTGGACGCTTTCGACGCCGACATCATGGCCGATCTGGCCGAAATCGACCCGGACAATGCGCACGTCGTGCCCTATCTGTGGGGAACGACCGGTCTCGGCATCAACGAGGAGATGGTCAAGGCGGCCGTGGGGCCCGGCGTGGCGCTGGACAGCTGGGACCTGATCTTCGATCCGGTCACGGCGAAGAAACTGTCCGCATGCGGCATCGGCATCGTCGATGCGGAACTCGACGGATTCACGGCGGCCCTGCTCTGGAAGGGACTGGACATCAACGCCTCGGACGACAAGTCGGTGCTCGCGGTGCGCGATGCCTACGCCGCGATCCGCCCGTACATCCGCAAATTCAGCCCGTCGTCGGAATTGACCAAAGACCTGCGGGAAGGTCGGCTGTGCGTCGTGCTGACGTACTCGGGCGATGTGGACAAGGCGAACAGCATCGCGCAGGCCGAAGCCAAGGCGACCCACGCGAAGCCGCAGGCGATCCGCTACGTGATCCCGCGCGAAGGCGCATTGCGCTGGATCGATGTCGTCGCGATTCCGGTCAAGGCGAAGAACGTCGACAACGCCCACCGCTTCATCCGCTACCTGATGGAACCCGAGGTCATCGCGAAGATCAGCAGCGCGTTGAGCTACGCCAACGCCAACAATCGGGCGACGACGTTCATCGACAAGTCCATCGCCCAGAACCCCAACGTCTATCCCAGGGAAGATCTGCGGGCCCGGTTGCGCTCGGCGGCGCCCCTGCCGAACGATGGCGCCGAACGCCGCCGGAACGCATGGAACAACATCGTCTACGGCGAGATGTGAGTTCCGATGGGACGAAGCTTCGCCGGCCGCCACGCGTCGAATGCGCGTTGGCGGCCGAGCCTCAGGTGGTCGAGTCTCAGATGGCCCGCAGTCGCCAGGCGCGATGGATGCGCGGATTGCGGGCGAAATCGGCCGGAATGGTCTCCGGGCTGATGTCCTCGCAGTGCGCGAATGCGGCGATCGCGTTCTCGTCGAGACGGAAGCGGCGGTAGTTGTTCGAGAAATAGAGCGTGCCGCCGAAGGCCAGCCGCGCCATCGCCGCCTGCAGCAGGCGCACGTGATCGCGCTGCACGTCGAAATCGTCGGCGCGGGCCGAGTTCGAGAACGTCGGCGGGTCGCAGAAGATCAGGTCGTACTCGCCGCGATCGGCCAGCAGCCACTGCAGCACGTCCGCCTGCACCAGCCGGTGGCGCGCGCCGCCGAGGCCATTGAGCCGGAGGTTGTCGGAACACCACTGCAGGTAGGTCGCGGACAGGTCCACGGACGTGGTCTGCGCCGCGCCGCCGACCGCCGCGTGCACGGTGGCGGCGCCGGTGTACGCGAAGAGATTGAGGAAGCGCGCGTTCTTCGCTTCCTGCGCGATGCGCAGCCGCATCGGCCGGTGATCGAGGAACAGGCCGGTGTCGAGATAATCGAACAGGTTCACCCGCAGCAGCGCCGCGCCTTCGCGCACATCGAGGGTTTCGCCGCGCTTGAACGCGCCGCTGTCGGCGTACTTGCTGCCGCCCTTGCCTTTCGCGCGCGTCTTCACGGCGACGCGTTCGCGCGGCACCGCGAAAGCATCGCGCGCGCCGGCGAGCAGTTCCTGCAATCGCCTGCGGGTGGTCGCTTCCGGGATCTCGGCCGGCGCGGCGTATTCCTGCACATGCAGCCACAGCTCGCCGGTGGCATCGCCGATATAGACATCGACCGCCGCCGCGTACTCGGGAATATCCGCGTCGTACACGCGATGGCAGGTCACGCCTTCGCGCGAGCGCCAGCTTTTGCTCGCCCTGAGATTCTTGCGGATGCGATTGGCGACCATCCGCGCGCCTTCGCTCAGCGTCTGCGGTTCGGCCTCGACCGGACGTTCCTTCTGCGGCGGCAGGATCGGGTCGCAGACGATCAGCGCGCATTCGATCGCGCCGTTGAACACCTGGTATTTCTTCGCCGCACGCAGGCCGGTGGCGCGCGCCAGTTCGGCATCGCCGCAAAGCAGGCTCGCCTTCCAGCCGGGCACCGCGCGCTTCAGCGCCGTGCCGAGCGTGCGATACAGCATCGGATCGGCGGCGAGGCGCGCATCGTACGGCGGATTGCAGACCACGAGACCGCGCTCGGTCTCGATCGCGGCCAGCTGCGCCACGTCGCGCACGTCGAAGGCGATGGACTCGGCGACGCCGGCGCGCGCGGCGTTCTCCTGCGCCGCGCGGATCGCATGCGGGTCGAGATCGCTGCCGCGGAAATCGCCGCGCAACGCGGCGTTGCCGGCCGCGGCGCGCGTTTCGGCCTCTTCCACCAGCGCGCGCCAGGCGATCACGTCGAATCCGCGCCAGCGCGACGGCGTCTGCATCGCACCGCCGTCGCGCATCAGTCCGGGCGCCACGTCGGCGGCCATCAGCGCGCCTTCGATCAACAGGGTGCCGCTGCCGCACATCGGGTCGAGCAGCGCTCCACCCTCGTGATACAGCGCCGGCCAGCCGCCGCGCATCAGCACGGCGGCGGCGAGCGTTTCCTTCAGCGGCGCTTCGCCCTGGGTCTGGCGCCAACCGCGACGATGCAGCGGCCCACCGCCGAGATCGACCGACAGGATCGCCTTCGATGCGCCGGCCTTGTTGGCCTTGACCACCAGACTCAGACGCAGATCCGGGTTGTCGAGATCGACGCTCGGCCGCTCGCCGTCCGGCCCGCGCAGGGTGTCGACGATGGCGTCCTTGATCCGCTGCGCGGCGTAGCGCGCGTGGGTGATGGCATCGCCGGAGACGTGCGCGTCCACCGCGAGGCTCATGCCCACGCGCAGATGCTGCGACCAGTCGATGGCGGCGGCGCCGGCGTAGAGCGCGCGTTCGTCGGGGCAGTCGTATTCGGCGATCGGCCACAACACGCGGCTGGCGAGACGCGACCACAGCACCGCGCGCTGCGCGTGCGCCAGATCGCCTTCGACGTTCGCGCCCGCGCGCGCCGCGGTGGCGTGGCTGCAGCCGAGCGCGAGCAGTTCGTCGACGAGCAGATATTCGAGCCCTTTGGCGCAGCTGACGAAGAATTTCATGCGGCGATCTCCGACAGCAGGGTGGCGAAGGCATCCGCCGAGGTCCGCACGTTCGCGGACAGGCGATGGCCGTCGTCGACCAGCAGCAAGCGGGCGCGGCGCGCCTGCGCCCATTCGGCGACCGCCATCGCCGGGATGAGTTCATCGTCCCAGCCGTGCAGGATCGAGATCGGCACCGGTGGTGCGTCCAGCGCCGGCAGCGGCCCCATCGTCAGCGGCGGCGCCATCAGGAACAGCGCCTTCACCGGCAGCCCCTCGGCCGACAGCGCCAGCGCGATCCGCGCCGAAATGTACGCGCCGAGGCTGGAGCCGCCGAGCACCAGCGGGCCGCGGGCCGCCGCCGCGAAGGCCAATGCGCGCAGGCGTTCGAGCCGCGCCGGCACGTCGCCGACCGTGCTGATCTCGCGTCTCGCATCGAGATCGGCGTAGTCCGGACGTTCGTGGGTCCAGCTGAAGCGTTCGGCCACGTCGGCGAGCGCCGTGACCTTGGTGGCATCGGGACCGCTCTCGAAACCGTGGGAAAGAATGCAGTGTCCGCGCATGGGCGATGTCGGTTCCGGAGTGTTCAATCGTCGAGCCATTCGACCGCATCGCCGATCCGCAGCGTGCCGCCTTCGAGAATGCGTGCGCACAGGCCGCCGTGGCCGCGCATCGCGTTGTAACCGCCCGGGCCGAGCGCGGCTTCCATCCGCGAACACGGGTCGCAGGGCGACGTGCCCTCGCAGATCGCGTCGCCGATGCGGAAGCGCCGGCCCTTCAGCGCGATCAGCGGCAGGCCCGCGATCACGACGTTGCGGCGCAGCGTCGACGGTTCCAGCGCGTCCAGCCCGGCCAGCGCCGCGATCGCCGGCAGATGTTCGGCCTGGATCAGGGTGATGCCGCGCTTGCCGCTGCCGGAGCCGTAGCGGTCGCCGCGGAGCCCCTTGCCGGCGATGGCCTCGGCCAGTTCCACGGCGCGCATCGGCACGTCGCGGGCCGGGCGCAGACCGATCCAGCGCACCGTTCCCGCACGCGGGAACCGCGTCATGAGGCGGTGGAGTTCTGAATCGGGGGGCGGCAGAGGCATCGCGCAATGCTAGCATCCGGCCCATGCTGCCCGACCTTCCGCCACTCCCGCCGGTCGAGATCGACCCGCTGCCGTACGAGCTGAAACTCGACGCGCGGCCGCTGTCGCAGATCGACCTGATCGTCATCCACTGCACCGAAACGCCGACGCTCGCGTCGGCCCGCGACTTCGGCGAGCGCGTGCTCTACGAAGGCAGCGGCACCGGCAACAGCGGCCACTACTACATCGATCGCGACGGCCGCATCCAGCTCTACGTGCGCCCGGACCGCATCGCCCACCACGTCCGCGGCTACAACCCGCGTTCGATCGGCATCGAACTGGTCAACACCGGCCGCTACCCGCACTGGCGCGATTCGAAACACCAGGCGATGGACGAACCCTATCCCGAAGCGCAGATCGTCGCTCTGATCGCGCTGCTCGGACAATTACAGCAACAGTTCCCCTCGGTGAAATACATCACCGGCCACGAGGATCTGGATCGCGAGATGGAAGCGTCGGCCGACGACCCGACCGTGCAGGTGCCGCGCAAACGCGATCCGGGGCCGTTGTTTCCGTGGGACCGGGTGATGCAGTCGGTGACGTGGGAACGACTGCAGCCGTAACCCGAGAATGCACGACAGCAGGCCCTTTGCCGCGCTTGTGATGACGATAGGCGGAACGAAATTCAGCGCTCCGGCAGCGGAATGAACTCCGTCTCCCCGGGCACATCGCCGAAGTTGCCGACCAGCCAGTCGTGCTTGGCCTGTTCGATGCGCTCCTTCGACGAGGACACGAAGTTCCACCACAGATGACGCGGGCCGTCGAGCGGTTCGCCGCCCAGCAGCATCGCCTTGACCGGCGTCTTCGCGCGCAGGCGATGGGATACGCCGTCGTCGAGCACGACCAGATGCATCGCGGGGATGTCGGCGCCATCGAGCTGCGCGTCGCCGTCGAGCACGTACAGCGCGCGCTGCCGGTGCCGTGCGTCGAGTGCGATCTCCGCATCGGGCGCGAGATCGATGGCGACGTAGAGCGTGTCGGCGAAGACATGCACCGGCGATTCTTCGCCGTAACCGCGGCCGGCGACGACCCGCAGCAGCGCGCCCGGACGCTCGATCCGCGGCAGCGTGGCCGCGGGATGGTGATGGAAGGCCGGCGCGATCTCCTCGACGGACTTCGGCAGCGCCACCCAGGTCTGCATGCCGTGCAGCGGCTGGCCGCCCTCGCGCAGCGCGGCCGGGGTGCGTTCGGAATGGGCGATGCCGCGGCCGGCGGTCATCCAGTTCACGTCGCCGGGGCCGATGTCCTGAATGGTGCCCAGCGTGTCGCGATGGCCGATGCGGCCGGCCCACAGGAAGGTGACCGTGGCCAGCCCGATGTGCGGATGCGGACGGACATCGATGCCCTGCCCCGGCTGGAACACGGCCGGGCCCATGTGGTCGACGAACACGAACGGGCCGACGCTGCGGGCCTGGATCGAAGGCACGGCGCGGCGCACCTGGAAACCGCCCAGATCATGAACGCGGGGGGCAACGACGATGGTCATGGCGGGCTCCAGTGCGGCGGACACGCAGGGTCGCACGGCGCCCGGAGCGGTACGACCGCAATGCCGCAACGCTCCGTGTCGCGTCGCGACGCCAGGACCCTCGGCCTATAATCGCCGCGACCCCCTACCGGCACCGCCATGACCTCGCCCGTCTCGGAACTGATCGAACTGCTGTCGCTGGAGCGGCTTGAAAACAATCTCTTCCGTGGCCAGAGCCGCGACATCGGCACGAAATACGTGTTCGGCGGCCAGGTGCTGGGACAGGCGCTGTCGGCCGCGCAGGCGACGCTGGACATCGACCCGGCCAAGGGACCGCGCACCGCGCATTCGCTGCACGCGTATTTCCTGCGCGCCGGCGATATCGAACATCCGATCGTCTACGACGTGGACCGCACCCGCGACGGCGGCAGTTTCTCGGTGCGCCGGGTGACCGCGATCCAGCACGGGCAGCCGATCTTCGTCTGCGCGTGTTCGTTCCAGATCCACGAGGACGGCGCCGAGCACCAGTTGCCGATGCCGAACGTGCCGATGCCCGAAGACGTCGAGCCGACGCCGAAGCTCTCGCCTGAAAAACTCGCGCAGTTGCCCAGCAAGGTGCAGCGCTGGCTGAACCGGATGGGGCCGTTCGAATTCCGCCCGATCTATCCGCGCGACGAACTGAATCCGCCGAAACGCCCGCCGTTCCAGCAGGTGTGGTTCAAGCTCGGCGAACGCGTCGGCGACGCGCCGGAGCTGCATCGCGCCCTGCTCGCCTACGCCTCGGATTTCCATCTGCTGGGCACCACGACCTTTCCGCACGGCATCAGCTATTACCAGCCGAACGTGCAGATGGCCTCGCTGGATCACACGATGTGGTTCCATCGACCGTTCCGCGCCGACGACTGGCTGCTGTATTCGATCGACAGCCCCAGCGCGCAGGGCGCGCGCGGGCTGGCGCGCGGCCAGATCTTCGACCGCGCAGGACATCTGGTCGCGAGCACCTCGCAGGAAGGCATGATCCGCGTGCTCGATGCCGCCAAAGCCGCGGAGGGCTGAAACATGCGCCAGGTCTTCACCAGCCCGCGGCTGGAAAACGTCGAGCGCGTCGCCGAACTGCTGAAGGAGCACGGCGTCGATGCGCGGATCACCAACGGCCGCTCGTATCGCGGCAATCGCCGCGGCAATTTCAGCTATCGCGACACCGCCAACGAAGGCCCGCAGCCGGCGGTGTGGGTGGTGAAATCGGAAGATCAGCCCAAGGCGCGCGAACTGCTGCGCGCGATCGGCCTGCTGGACTCCGGACGCTCGCCGACCAGCTATCTGCCGACGCCCGAGGAAGACCGGCTGGGCAACGGCGGTGCCGCCGATGCCGCGAAACGGCGCGCGTTCCGGATCCGGGCCGCGCTGCTGGTCGGCATCGCGTTCGCGCTGGGCATGGGCCTGCTGGCCTGGCGCAAACCCGCGCCGGTCGCATCGACGACCGCACCCGCCATTGCGGTCGCCAGCGCACCCGCCGACACCAGCACGCAAAGCGCCGCGCCGGACACTTCGGTCGTCGCCGACGCGACCTACGTGGTGGCGACGCCCAGCGCGCTCGCGGCGATGCTGATCGCCGCCGAACTGCGCGCGCAGAGCGCGGCGACGCTGTGCGTCTCTGTCGACGGCGCGGATCCGACGGACACCCTGCTCGCGCAGATGCCGGCGGCGGATCGCGAGCGCATCCGCCCGGCGGCCTCCTGCGCGGCGGACGCGGCGACGGTCGCGGTGAGCGAATACCGCACCGACGGCTCGGGCGTGGGCACGGTGCGGGTCGAGATCGCCGATACCGGCGACGATGGCCGCCGCAGGACGCAGGCGCGCATCCTGGAAGTGCAGCGCGACGATGTGCTGTGGAAGGTGAAGCGCGTGGTGATGTGACGCGATCGCGAGACGTACACGACCTGCGGAAACGAGATGCAGACACGACGAAGGCCGCCCCAAGGGCGGCCTTCGTGCTTCGGAACATCCGCGAGCGGCAGTGCCGCCTTACGGCTTCGGCTTGCGCTCGGCGCGCGCGGCCTGGTGATGGGCCTTCATCTCGTCGCGGGTCAGGAAACCGTCCTTGTTGGCGTCGATCGCGGTGAAGTTCTGCAGCGCGCGTTCGTGGCCGGCGAGTTCGTCGCGGCTGAAGCGGCCGTCGCCGTTCTTGTCGAGCTGGGCCATGCGCTCGCCGCCGCGGCCCTTGCCACCATGCATGCCGCCCTGACGGCCACCGTGCTGCGGACGTTCGTCGGCGCCGATCCTGCCGTCCTTGTTCGCATCGAGCCTGTCGAAATTCTCGGCCATGCGCGGCGCATTGGCGGCTTCGCCGCGATCGATGGCGCCGTCGCCGTTGGTGTCCAGCTTGGCCATGGCGCCACCCGGGCCGCCCGGACCGCCGCGCCCGCCCTGGCGGGCACCGCGCTGCGGACGCTCGGCAGCGCTGAGCTTGCCGTCCTTGTTGGCGTCGAGCCTGTCGAAATTCTCGGCCAGACGCGGCGCCTTGGCGGCTTCGCTGCGGTCGATCGCGCCGTCGTCGTTGGCGTCGACCTTGGCGTGTCGGGCGCCGGGCTGGCCGCCGCCGGACGGCGGGGTCTGGGCGAACAGAAGCGGGGTGGCGGCGGCGATGGCCAGACCGAGCGCGAGCAGTGCGATGGGCTTTCTGGATACCGTCATGGGATTCTCCTCATGGGTGGGTTGGGCCGGGCCGGCGGCCCGCATGCCAACATCAACGCCCGCGGACGGCCACGGTTGACACGCCCGCTCACGGCCCTGCCGGTCGATCCGCGCCAGTCACATCCGCGGCCGCCGCGCGTCTTGGCATCATGTCCGCCCCGAGTCGCCCGCCGCGCATGAACGCCACCGTCCTCTCCGTCGACGCCCTGATCCTGCAGGAGTTGCCCGCCGCCCGCGATGGCGACCACGCCGCCTACGGCCGGATCGTGGCCGCCTGCCAGAACACCGTGACCGCGGTGGCGCTGGCGATCACCCGCGACGTGAGCGCCAGCGAGGACATCGCCCAGGAAGCTTTCCTCAACGCCTGGCAGCATCTGGAACGCCTGCACAGCCCCGACAGCTTCCTGCCCTGGCTGCGTCAGATCGCCCGCAATCTCGCCCGCGACCATCTGCGCAAATACCGCGACCAGCCGCTGGACGGGCCCAACGCCGAACTCGCGCTGGCGATGGCCGCCGATCCCGGCCCGCAACCGATGCAGAAACTGCTGGCCGACGAGCACGAAGCCACCGCCGCCGAGCTGATCGCCTCGCTGCCCGAAGACAGTCGCGAAACCCTGCTGCTGTTCTATCGCGAAGGCCAGAGTTCGCAACAGGTCGCCGCGCTGCTGGGCATCACCGATGCCGCGGTGCGCAAGCGGCTCTCCCGCGCGCGACAGCTGGTGCGGGACGACCTGATCAAGCGCTTCGGCGAATTCGCGCGCAGTTCGGCGCCGTCGGCGGCCTTCACCGCCGCGGTCATCACCGGTCTGGGCATCGCCACCAAACCCGCGGCGGCCGCCGCCGCGACCGCCATGGGGGCCGGCGCCGTCGGCGCGGGCACGGTGGGCGGCAGCATGGCCGGCAAGGGGCTGGCCGCGGTGGTCGGCATGGGTGGCGTGATCGGCGGCTCGCTGGTCGGCGGCGCGATCGCCGCGCACCTCACCCGCAAACATGTGCTGATCTACGCCGAAACGCTGGAAGAGCGCGAAGCGCTGCTGCGGCGTTACTGGGTCTACATGATCGTGACCCTGCCGCTGATGCTGGCGACCTTCCTCGTGGCCTTCCTGGTGCCGAGCTTCTGGGCGACGATGGGCGCGACCCTGTTCACCGAATTCGCTTCGCTGTACACGCTGCTCGCGATCCGACGCGAACTGCTGCCGATGATCGACCGCGACCGCGCGCGCGATCCGGCAGGCGCCAAAGGTCGTTATCGCGCCTACGACTACAGCTACGGCCCGGTCGCGATGTTCTACTCGGGCGTGCTCTACGTCTTCGCGATGGCGGTCTTCTACGCCAGCTTCCATTACGGGCCGCACGGCGTCGCCGCGACCACGCGGATATTGCTGACGCGGATCTTCGGATGAACGCGGTGTCCGCCGTGGATGCGCTGATCGCCGTCGAGCTGCCGGCCGCACGCGACGGCGACCGCGCCGCGTTCGGCCGGATCGTCGCGGCCTGTCAGAACACCGTCACCGCGGTAGCGCTGGCGATCACCCGCGACGTGAGCGCGAGCGAGGACATCGCCCAGGAGGCGTTCCTCACCGCGTGGCAACACCTCCGGCGGCTGCAGAATCCGACCAGCTTCCTGCCGTGGCTGCGCCAGATCGCGCGCAACCTCGCCCGCGACCATCTGCGCGCAGGCCGCCATCGCCCGCTCGACGGCGAAGGCGCCGAGATCGCGATCGAGCTCGCCGCCGATCCGTCGCCCACGCCGATGCAGCAGCACGAGCAGGACGAGCGCGAACGCGCCGCAGTCGAACTGATTTCCGCGCTGCCGGAAGAGAGTCGCGAAGCGCTGCTGCTGTTCTATCGCGAAGGCCAGAGTTCGCGGCAGGTGGCGCTGTTGCTGGGCTTGTCAGACGCCGCGGTGCGCAAGCGGCTGTCGCGCGCGCGCCAGAGCCTGCGCGAGGATCTGCTGGCGCGCTTCGGCGAATTCGCGGCGGACAGCGCGCCCGGCGCGGCCTTCACCAGCATCGTCGCCTCCGCGCTGACCATCGCCAGCCCGCCCGCGGCGGCCAAGGGCATCCTGACCGTCGGTGCCGCAGTGGGCGCGAAAACGCTGGGCAAGATCGTGGCAGGCTCGGCCGGCAGCCTCGCGATCGGCGTGCTCGGCGGATTCGCCGGCATCTGGCTCGGCCTGCGCCGGCAACTCAAGGACGCGATCGACGACGAAGAGCGGCGCGCGCTCACCCGCAGTGCGGGGATCAATGCGCTGACCACCGTGGGCTTCGTGATCGCGATGCTGTTGATCGTGCGATTCGACGGCGGCTGGCTCTGGCCGCTGATCGCCGGCCTCGCGTTCATGGGCACGATCTTCTACCAATCCATGGTGGTGCAGCCGCGGGCGATGGCGCGTCGCCGTGCGCTGGAAGCGCAGCGCGATCCCGTGCGTGCGGCCGCGCGTCGACGGCGCGAGCGCATCCAGTGCCGGGTCGGCGCGATCCTCGGCGCCGTCTTCGGTTTCGGCGGCCTGATCGCGGGGCTGATCGTGTCCGGCCGGCTGTGATCGGCCGGCCGTGATCGGCATGCGCTGATCGATACCGCATCGGGGGTCTCGCGGCGCAGACGCTGCGACCGCAGCGGTTATGCTTGGCGCATGCCGCAACGCATCGCCCGCGTCGTTTCGATCCTCGGCCACCCGCTGCTGGTGCTGCCGGCGGCATTGCTGCTGCCGGCCGCGATCCGCGCGCGCGATCCGCAATCGCTGTCGTCGATGGCGACGGGCTTCGCGGTCTTCGCCGCGCTGGTGCTCGGCTGGTCGTGGTGGCAGGTGCGTCGCGGGCGCTGGGCGCACGTCGACGCCAGCGGCCACGACGAACGCCGCAGTCTCAACCGCACGCTGCTGGCGATGCTGCTCGTCGCGACACTGTTGGCGTGGCGCGGCCTGCCGCAACCGGATCTCGCGCTCGCCCTGCTGCTCGCCGCGGGCATCGTCGCGATCGCGATCCTCGCTGCGCGCGTCTGCAAACTCTCGCTGCATCTCGCGTTCGCGATCTACGCCGCAGGTCTGCTGTGGCCGTTGGGCGGCATCGCGATCGCTGTGGGCCTCATCTTCGCCGTCGCGGTGGCGTGGTCGCGCCTGCATCTGTCGCGCCACCGGCCGCGCGATCTGGTCGCCGGCGGGCTCGCGGGGCTGATCGCGGCGACGCTGTACTGGCCCGCGCTCGCGGCGCTGCGCGGATGAGCGACGTCATGCGCGATCCGCCGGCCGACGACGATCCGATCCGGCTGTTCCACACGCCCGAGCATGCCTGCGGCTACTGGCCGGAGCGCAGCGCACGCGATCTCGTGTTCGATCCCGGCGATCCGCGCCTGGCGACGCTCTATCCGACCGCGCTGGGCTGGGGTTTCCGCCGCTCGGGCAATCTGATCTATCGGCCGCACTGCCGCAGCTGCCAGGCCTGCGTCGCGGTGCGGATTCCGGTCGCGGAATTCCACCCCGACCGCAGCCAGCGCCGCTGCCTCGCCCGCAATGCCGATCTGGAAACGCGGGTGTGCCCGGCCGAACGCACCGAAGAACATTTCGCGCTGTATCAGCGCTATCTCGCCGCGCGTCATCCGGGCGGCGGCATGGACGGTCACGGCACCGCCGAGTTCGATCAGTTCCTGGTCAGCGCCTGGGGCCAGGGCCGCTTTCTGGAAATCCGCACGCGCCAGCCGCACGCCACCGGCACCCTGCTGGCGGTGGCGGTGACCGACGTGGTCGACGACGCGTTGTCGGCGGTCTACACCTTCTACGACCCCGACGCCGCGGACCGCGGTCTCGGCACGTTCGCGATCCTGCAGCAGATCGCCTGGGCGCAGCGCGACCGCAAACGTCATCTGTATCTCGGATACTGGATCGACGGCCATCGCAAGATGGCCTACAAACGCCGCTACCGGCCGCTCGAATCCTACGACGGACACGGCTGGTCGCGGATGCCGCAGACCGAACGTCCCGGAGAGACCGGACCATGACCGCACGCTTCACTTTCCGCATCGCCGGGTGGCTGTGCGCCGGCGCACTCGCCGCCTCGAGCGCGGGCTGCCTGCGCGTGCGGTTGCACGGTGCACCCGCCGAGGCCGCGCCATTGCGCGTGGCGACCTACAACACCTCGCTGTACGACGACAACGACGGCGGCCTGATTCGCCGACTCGAAGCAGGCGATCCCGGCGCGCGGAAGATCGCCGCGGTGCTGCAACGCGTGCGCCCGGACCTGGTGCTGCTCAACGAATTCGATTACGACGCCGACGGCCGTGCGGCCGATCTGTTCCAGCGCGACTATCTCGCGGTGCCGCAGGCCGGCGGTGGCGACGCGCTGCGCTATCCGTACCGGTATTTCGCCCCGGTGAACACCGGCGTGCCCAGCGGTCTGGATCTCGACGGCAACGGCACCGTCGGCGGCAGCGGCCGCGATCGCGGCAACGACGCCTGGGGCTTCGGCCTGCACCCCGGCCAGTACGGCATGCTGGTGTTGTCGCGCCATCCGATCGACGTCTCGGCCGTGCGCAGCTTCAGGCTCTTGAGATGGAGTGCGATGCCGGACGCATCGGCGCCGGTGGATCCGCGCGCGCGGCGGATGTTCTATTCCGATCCGGTCTGGCAGGCGTTGCGGTTGTCGTCGAAGTCGCACTGGGACGTGCCGGTGCGGACACCGCAGGGCACGCTGCACTTTCTGGTGTCGCATCCGACGCCGCCGGTGTTCGACGGGCCCGAAGACCGCAACGGCGCGCGCAACGCCGACGAACTGCGACTGTGGCGCGAATACCTCGACAACGATCCGGCCGATCGCGCCTGGCTGTGCGACGACGCCGGCCGCTGCGGCGGTTTGCCTGCCGAAGCACGTTTCGTCATCGCCGGCGACCTCAACAACGATCCGGTCGACGGCGATGGCCGCCACGATGCGATCCGCGCGCTGATCGCGCACCCACGCGTGCTGCAGCATCCTGCGCCACGCGGTGACGGCAGCGCCGCGGCGGCGCGCACCGCGGGCGGCGCGAACGCCGCGCACCTCGGCGACCCGGCCGAAGACACCGGCGACTTCGGTCCGCAGGTCGGCAACCTGCGGCTGGACTACGTGCTGCCGTCCACCGGACTGCGCGTGGCCGCATCCGGCGTGTTCTGGCCCACGCCCGACAGCGCAGACGCTGCGCTCGGGACCGCGTCCGACCACCATGCGGTCTGGGTCGATCTGCTGCCCGCCGAGTAGGGCCCGCGCCCCGCCATTGACATCGTCAATCGGCGAAACGGCCGATCGCCGCGACTTTCCGCGTCATCTGTCATGACCGATTGTTCGGGTATATGCTGGGGTCATGATGCTCGGCAGCCACGACGTGAACGCCGGGACTCAAGACGGAGCCGGGGGGGCTCTGGTTGCGGAGGCCGCGGTCAGGACAGCGATCGACTCGCTGTCCAGAACGCTGCCCGACGGCACCCAGGTCGCCATCGCCTGGCGTCACGCCCGTCTCGGTCTCGGCAGCGTGCGAACCGCCCACGGCGACGAATCGCTGCGGCTGGCGGTCGTCGCGCATCTCGACATGCCTGCCGAGAGCATGCCTGACGACGGCACGCCTGCCGACAGCCGCCCCTCCGGCGACCTGATCCTCGACCGCCATGAGGGCGAAGACGGCAACCGCACCTCGCTCGGTCTGTCGTTCGCCTCGCCGCCACCGGCCGATTGGGCCCGTCAGGCCTGGCTGGCCATGGCCCGCGATCTGATCGGCGCCACCCTGCGGCTGGCCGAAGCCGACGCCAGAATCGAAACGCTGGAACAGTCCAAACGGCTGCAGCACGCGCTTTACGAGATCTCCGACCTCGCCGGCTCGGGCCTGGAAATGCGCGAGATGCTGGCGCGGATCCACCAGGTCGTCGGCGGGCTGATGCCGGCCGAGAATTTCTACATCGTCCACTACGACGACAAGCGCGAAACCATCCGCTACCTGTATTTCGCCGACAGCCGCGACACCTTCGACCCGGATCCGGGCACCGAATTCGCGATCGACCACAACATGCACAGCATGACCGCGGCGCTGCTGCGCCACGGCCGCCCGTTGATCGGTTCGCCGCGCGAGATCATCGACACGCTGCACATTCCCGACGACGAATACGCCGGCGGGCCGATGAGCGAGGACTGGCTGGGCGTGCCGCTGCTGCGCGACGCCCAGGTCTGCGGCGCGATCGTGGTGCAGGACTACGAACGCGCACAGCGTTACGACATCGAGGACCGCGCGCTGCTGGAATACGTCGCCCAGCACATCCTCACCGCGCTGGACCGCAAGACCGCGCGGGTCGAGCTGGAGCGCCGCGTGAAGGAGCGCACGCAGGCGCTGCAACTGGCGAACAGCGAACTGCAGGCCGAAGTCGTCGAACGCCAGCGCGCGGAAAAACTGCAGCAGGCGCTGTTCCGGATCACCGAGCTGTCGGTCAGCGCCGACAGTCTCGAACGCTTCTATGCTGACCTGCATTCGATCATCGGCGAGCTGTTGTACGCGCGCAATTTCTACATCGCGCTGGTCTCGGCCGACGGTCGATTCATCGAATTCCCGTACGTGTCCGACGAAATCGACACCCGCCAGATCCGCGACCGGCCGCGCGCCAAGGGCTTGACCGAGTACGTGATCGACACCGGCCGCGCCCTGCTCTCCGATCGCGCCGGCATCCAGGCGCTGGAAGCCGAGGGACGGGTGCGCAGTTTCGGTCCGCTGGCGCACTGCTGGCTGGGCGTGCCGCTGACCCGCGACGACGCGGTGATCGGCGTGATCGGCGTGCAGAGCTATACCCACGGCATCGGCTTCACCGAGCGCGACCAGGAACTGCTGACCTTCGTCGCCCATCACATCGACGCCGCGCTGGCGCGCAAGCGCGCGCAGGACCGGCTGGTCGCGGCGCACGCCGAACTGGAAACGCGGGTGCAGACCCGCACCCAGGAACTGGCCGACGCCAACCGCGAACTGCGCGAACAGATCGCCGAGCGCGTGCGCGCCGAACAGCGGCTGCGCCATCAGGCGCGCCACGACAGTCTGACCGGACTGCCCAACCGCGCGCAGCTGCAGGAACGGCTCGACGACGCCATCGCCCGCAGTTCCAGCGCGGGCGGCAAACCGTTCGCGGTGATGTTCCTCGACATCGACCGGTTCAAGCTCATCAACGACAGCGTCGGCCACGTCGCCGGCGACGAAATGCTGGTCGAATCCAGCCGCCGCATCTCGCAGGTGATCGGCCGCGACGATCTGGTCGCGCGCCTCGGCGGCGACGAATTCGCGGTGCTCGCCGAAGACATCGAAGGCCCCGAACAGGCCCAGACCTACGCCGCCGCGATCCTGCGCGCCCTGGGCCAGTCGATGTGGATCGAAGGCCGCGAAGTGTTTCCCTCGGCCAGCATCGGCATCGCGCTGTGGCATCCGCGCTACCGCAAGAACGAGGAATTGCTGCGCGACGCCGACGCCGCGATGTATCGCGCCAAGCGCCGCGGCCGCAATCGCAGCGAACTGTTCGATGAGGAAATGCGCGCCGACGCGATGCGCCTGCTCGACCTGGAGGCCGACCTGCGCCGCGCGATCATGCACGACGCCTTCGAACCGCATTTCCAGCCGATCATGCGCCTGCAGGACGGCGAACAGGTCGGTTACGAGGCGCTGGTCCGCTGGAACCACGAGCGTCGCGGGCTGCTGATGCCGGCGGAGTTCATCGGCGTCGGCGAGGACAGCTCGCTGATCGAACAGGTCGACTGGCTGATGTACGCGCACGTCGTCTCCTCGATGAGCGAATATCCGGAGCGCTACGTCTCCATCAACGTCTCACCGCGGCATTTCCTGTCCGACAACTTCGCCGACCGCCTGCTGCGCATGCTCGACGAAGCCGATCAGGACCCGCGCCGGCTGCGGATCGAAATCACCGAGGTCGCGCTGATCGAGGACGCGCCGCGCGCGCTGCGGGTGCTGCGCGATCTGCGCAGCCAAGGGGTCGCCGCGCTGCTCGACGATTTCGGCACCGGATTCTCGGCGCTGTCGTATCTGCACCGCTTCCCGATCCAGGGGCTCAAGATCGACCGCAGCTTCGTCAGCGGCCTCGATGGCGACGCGCGCACCGAAAGCCTGGCGCTGGTGCGCGCGATCCTGGCGATGGCGATCACGCTCGGCATCGACACGATCGCGGAAGGCATCGAAACCGATCGCCAGCGCGACATCCTCGTGGAACAGGGCTGTCAGTTCGGCCAGGGCTATCTGCTCGGCCGTCCGCAGCCGCTGCAGCGCAACGGCCATGCGGGGCGGCGGCGCGGCGCGTCGATGCACTGAACCCCGGCCAGCAGGCCGGCGAAAGTTCTCAAGCGGGCTTCGCGGCGTCGTCCGTCGTCGACGGTAGCGATTCCGAAGGTGCGCTTGCCGGCTCCGCGGTCGGCCCGATCACGGGCAGCGCGATCGCGGCCGGCTCGGCACGGCGCAGGCCGAAACCGAACATCGCTTCGCTCTGGGTCGACACCACCATGCGCACCATGCCGCTGGGCACCATCAATTCCAGCGAGATGGCATGGCCTTCCGGCGTGCGGCCGTCGATCGTCATTTCGATGAAGGCGCCGCCGGTATCGATCGTCGTACAGGCCACATGCGGACCCGCGGGACCCTCCTGCAGGAACGGGCGGATCGGTTCGCCCAGGGCTTCGAGCGCCTGCGGAAAGAAAAAGACGGCGTAGCCGTTGGTGTCGTTCATCGCGGAAGGTCCTGTACGTGACCGGCGGAGCGTAGCAGCTCCGCCTCTCGCGGTAGAGCGCCCGCTTTTCGCAGGAGCGACGGAAGTCGCGACCGACCCAGGGCACGATCTTCCGCAGCCCGTCGCGACTCGCGTCGCTCCTGCGAAGAGCGAGACCTACCGCAACTCGATCGTCAGCGCCGCGGCGGCATCGCGCGCCTTCGCGCGGGCGTCGTCGATGTCCGCGCCGAGCGCCAGCGTCACCGCCACCCGGCGATGCCCATCGACGATCGGCTTGCCGAACAGCCGCAGCGCGGTGTCCGGTGCGCGCAGCGCGTCGGCGACGCCCGCGAACGCCGGCACGCCGTGGCCGTGCGCGAGCACCGCGCACGACGCCGACGGGCCGTTCTGGCCGATCTTCGGAATCGGCAGGCCCAGGATCGCGCGCGCATGCAGCGCGAATTCGCTCAGATCCTGCGAGATCAACGTCACCAGCCCGGTGTCGTGCGGACGCGGCGAGACTTCCGAGAACCACACCTCGTCGCCCTTCACGAACAACTCGACGCCGAACAGCCCCCAGCCGCCGAGATCGTCGGTGATCGCTTTCGCGATTTCCTGCGCGCGTTCGAGCGCGCGCGGCGACATCGGCTGCGGCTGCCAGCTTTCGCGGTAATCGCCGTCGCGCTGCAGATGGCCGATGGGATCGCAGAAATCGGTGCCGCCGGCATGGCGCACGGTCAGCAGCGTGATCTCGTAATCGAAATCGATGAAGCCTTCGACGATGACCCGCCCCGCGCCCGCGCGTCCGCCGGTCTGCGCGTAGTCCCACGCGCGATCGACATCCGCGGCTTCGCGCACCAGGCTCTGGCCCTTGCCCGAGGACGACATCACCGGCTTCACCACGCAGGGGATGCCGATCTCCGCCACCGCGGCGCGGTAATCGTCGAGCGTATCGACGAAGCGATAGGGCGACGTCGGCAATCCCAGCGTCTCCGCGGCCAGCCGGCGGATGCCTTCGCGGTCCATGGTCAGGCGCGCCGCGCGCGCGGTCGGCACGATCCGGGTGTGGGTGCCGCGGCCGGCGAATTCACGCTCCAGCTGCACCAGGGTTTCGGTATGGATCGCCTCGATCTCCGGCACGATCAGGGTCGGCCGCTCTTCGGCGATCAGATCGCGCAGCGCCTGCGCGTCGAGCATGTTCAGCACGTGGCTGCGGTGCGCCACCTGCATCGCCGGCGCGTCGGCATACCGGTCCGCAGCGATGACCTCGCAGCCGAAGCGCTGCAGTTCGATCGCCACCTCCTTGCCGAGTTCCCCGGAGCCCAGCAGCAACACCCGGACGGCGGAAGGCGACAGAGGCGTACCGAATTCGATGGCGGGAACGGCAGTCATGGGGGCGGCTCGCGGGGAAAGAGGCCATTTTAAATCAAAGACTTGTGGAAATTCCGCCTGCGGCGCGCGACCGTCCGTCCGGAATCGCTTGCGATGAATGATATCTTTTTGATATCACATCCTCATTCACCGCCACCTGCGAGTCGTCGCCATGAAAGAGAACCCCTCCCGTTCGCTCCCCGGCATTCCGGTGCTGCTCCTGCTGATCGCGGCCGTCGGCGTCGGCGCGTGGCTGATCGCCTCCAGCGCCGAGGACGGCACGCTCGGCTGGATCGCCGGCATCGCCCTCGTGCTCGGCGCGATCTTCCTGATGCTGGGCCTGTACAAGGTCGAACCGAACCAGGCCGCGGTGCTCGACCTGTTCGGCAAGTACGTCGGCACCGTGAAGGACAACGGCCTGCGCTGGAACAACCCCTTCTACGGCAAGAAAAAAGTGTCGCTGCGCGTGCGCAATTTCGAAAGCAGCAAGCTCAAGGTCAACGAACTCGACGGCAGCCCGATCGAGATCGCGGCGGTCATCGTGTGGCAGGTCGTGGACAGCGCCGAGGCCGTGTACAACGTCGACGACTACGAGAGCTTCGTGCACATCCAGTCGGAATCGGCGGTGCGCACGATGGCCACCAGCTATCCCTACGACCAGCACGAAGAAGGCCAGCTGGCGCTGCGCAGCCACGCCGCCGAAGTGTCGAAACACCTGATGGAGGAATTGCAGGAGCGTCTGGCCGACGCCGGCGTGCGGGTGCTGGATTCGCGCATCAGCCACCTCGCCTACGCGCCCGAAATCGCCCAGGCGATGCTGCAGCGCCAGCAGGCCAACGCGATCATCGCCGCGCGCACGCGGATCGTGCACGGCGCGGTCGGCATGGTCGAAATGGCGCTGGCCGAACTGCAGAAGAACGGCGTGGTGCATCTGGACGAGGAGCGCAAGGCGCAGATGGTCAGCAACCTGCTGGTCGTGCTCTGCGGCGAGCGTTCGACCCAGCCGATCGTCAACGCCGGCTCGCTGTACTGACCGGCGGATCGCATCGTGAGCGAGAAGAAGGCCTACCCACTGCGCATCAATGCCGAGATCCTCGCGGCCGCGCAGCGCTGGGCCGACGACGAACTGCGCAGCCTCAACGCCCAGATCGAGTACGTGCTGCGCGACGCGCTGCGCAAGGCTGGTCGGCTGAAGGCGCCCGACGAAGCCGTGTCCTCGTCGCCCCCCACGTCAGGAGAAGACGCATGATCCACGTGATCCGCATGATCGAACGCCGACGCGGCCTGCCCGCCGTCGGCAACCGCATCGCCCTGCGCGCTGCGCTGCTGTCCGCGCTGATGCTGTCGATCGGCCTCGGCGCGGCGTTCGCGGTCCGCGCGCAGGCGCCGACGCCGGCGGCGGAACAGGCCTTCGACGCCACCCGCGAAGCGCTGGGCCTGCTCGACCGCATGGACGCCGGCGAATTCGCCGCCATCCATGCCCGTTTCGACGCGACGATGGCCGCGGCGGTGAGCGCGGAGCAACTGGCGCAGGGCTGGGCCGCGATGCAGGCGCAGGTCGGTGCGCTGCAGGCGCGCGGCGAGCCCGTCGCCGACGTTCGCGACGACGGTGCGCTGATCACCGTTCCGCTGCGCTACGAGCGCGGCGAACTGAAGGCCCTCATCGCCTTCGATGCCGCGCACAAGGTCTCCGGTTTCGCGATCCGTCCGGCACAGGCCGCGGCGCGGCCACCCGCAACCCCGGTGCCGGAGGATGCGAACTACGTCGAAACCGAACTGCGGATCGGCGACGACAGCAATGGCTTGCCGGCGACCCTCGCGTTGCCCAGGGGCGACGCCGCGGTCGCCGCGGTGGTGCTGGTGCACGGCTCCGGCCCGCAGGATCGCGACCAGACCATCGGCCCGAACAAACCCTTCCTCGATCTCGCCCGCGGTCTGGCCGAACGCGGCATCGCCGTCCTCCGCTACGAGAAGCGCACGCGCGCGCGACCGCAGGAGTTCGCCGATGGCGGCACCATCGATCGGGAAACCACCAACGACGCGCTCGCTGCCGTCGCGCTGCTGCGCACGCAGGCACGCATCGATCCCGAACGCGTGTTCGTGCTCGGTCACAGCCTCGGCGGGATGCTGGCGCCCCGGATCGGTACGCGCGATCCGCGGATCGCCGGGCTGATCCTGCTGGCGGCGCCGTCGCGGCCGCTGCTCGACATCCTGCTCGAACAGAACCGGCGGATGGCGGTGCTCAACGACGGCAAGACCGACGATGCCGAGAGCGCGGAGATCGCCAGGCTCACGGCGCGCATCGCGTCGGTGCGCCGCGGCGAAGAGGTCTCCGGCGCCGATGCGCCGCTGGGCCTGCCCACGGGTTACTGGCGCAGCATCGAAGCGGTCGATCCGATCGCCGAAGCGCGCGCGACGAAGCAGCCGCTGCTGTTCCTGCAGGGTGGGCGCGATCTGCAGGTGGTCGACGCCGACTGGCAGCGCTGGCGCAGCGCCTTCGGCGGCGATCCGCAGACCACGTTCAAGCTCTACGAGACCCTGAATCACCTCGCGATTCCTGGCGAAGGCACGCTGCAGGATTACGCGACGGCCGGGCATGTCGCCCCGGAACTGATCGCCGATGTCGCCGCGTGGATCGCGGCGCAGGGCACCGGCAAGGCGCGCTGACATGCGCCGCGAATTCGCGGTGCCGCCGCCCGACCTGCGCTGGCTGATCCTGATGCCGGCGCTGGGTCTGATCGCCGGTCTGGTCGGCATCGCGTTCGGCGCCCGCGAAGAACCGCGACTGTGGTTGATGGCGATCCCGATGACGCTCGCGGTGCTGCTGATGAGCCTGCTGGTCCGGCGACGGCGGGTGGCACTGGAAGACGACCGCCTGCAGATCGCCGGCAGCATGCACGGCAGGACCGTGCGCGTGGCCGAGCTGGATCTCGCCGCCGCACGCATCGTCGATCTCGCCGAAGCCACCGCCCTGCGCCCGCGGTTCAAGACCTTCGGCACGTCGATGCCCGGTTTCCACGCCGGACATTTCCGGCTGCGCGACCGCTCGCAGGCGTTCGTGCTGATCACCGGTCGTTCGAAAGTGCTGATGCTGCCCGAACGCGGCGGACGCCGATTGCTGCTGAGTCTGGAGAAACCGCAGGCGCTGCTGGATGCGCTGAAAGCCGTGACGGGAGACGGGGGCCGACGCTAATCTGTGCGGATGCGTCCCCTGCCCCGCATCCTGCTGAACACCGCCACGCTCGAAGCCTGGCCGGCCTGGCTGCTGGACGCGCGCAGCAATCGCGATGCGCGCAGTCTGGCGCGCGCGCGCTGGGTGCTGCGGCGCAAGCGCGACGGACGCTATCTGGCGGCATCGCTACCCGAAGGCTGGTTCGGTCTGGATCCGCACTGGACCCGCGAATCCGGGCTGGATACCGCTCTCGATGCGGTGGAAGCGCCGCTGCCGCATGCCGGCGCGCGCGCCCCCGCCGCACTGCCCCTGCACGCGTTGCGCGAACGGCTGGACGCGCTCGGGCTGGATGCCGACGATTACGCCGCACGCACCGCCCTGACGCTGGTCGCGGAACCGCGATGGCTGGCGCACGCGGGCTTCGATCGCTATCGTCGCCCGCTGTGGCTGCATCCCGGGGCCGCCCGCGCATGGGACCGACTGCGCGCCGCCGCGCAGCGCGACGGCGTCATGCTCGAAGCGATCTCCGGCTATCGCAGCCACGATTACCAGTTGGGCATTTTCGAACGCAAACGCGCGCGCGGACTGACCGTCGCCGAGATCCTCACCGTCAACGCGGCGCCCGGCTTCAGCGAACACCACGACGGCCGCGCGCTCGACATCGGCACGCCCGGCGAACCGCCGGCGGAGGAGTCGTTCGAAGCCACCGACGCCTTCGCCTGGCTGCGGGCGAACGCCGGCGCGCACGGTTTCCGCATGAGTTATCCGCGCGACAATCCGCACGGGATCATTTACGAACCGTGGCACTGGTACTGGATGCATGACGGCCAACACGACCGCTGAGCGGATGCGCGCATCGCCCACGCTGGCCGACCTCTGGAGCACGGGGCGGAATCATTTCAATCTGATCCGCCTGGCCGCGGCCTGGCTGGTGATCTGGAGCCATGCCTGGGCGATCACCGGCACCGCCGGCAACGATCACTTCGCGCGGCTGACGCTGTCGAAATCGGCCGGCGCGTTCGCGGTGGACGTGTTCTTCGCGATCAGCGGCTTCCTGGTCGCGGCCAGCTGCGAACGCAACGGCTGGCGCGCATTCCTGCTCGCGCGCGCGCTGCGCATCTACCCCGCGCTGATCGTCTGCGTGATCCTGACCGTCTGCGTACTCGGCCCGCTGCTGACCACCGCCGCCGACTACTGGCGCGATGGCACGACATGGCGCTATCTGTGGGCGAACGCGACGCTGTGGCGCGCGGAATTCTGGCTGCCCGGCGTGTTCGAGACGCTGCCGCGCACCGCGGCGAACGGCTCGTTGTGGACACTGCCGATCGAAGGCCGGCTGTATCTGCTGCTGCTCGCGGCCAGCGCGCTGGGCATGCTGCGCCCATGGCGTTATCTGCCGGCGTGGGCGCTGGCGATCGCCGGCGCCGCCGCGTTCGCGTGGCTGCGCGCGCCGCTGCAGGAACATCTCGCCTATCTGCTCTGGGTGACCGCATTCTTCATCACCGGCACGCTGCTGTGGACCTGGCGCGCACGCGTGCGGCTGTCGTGGTGGCCGCTGCTGCCGCTGCTGGGTCTGGCCGCGTTGAGCCGCGGCAGCGTGTGGTTCGTCCCGGTGTATTTCGCGCTGGTCGTCCTCGGCACCTTCTGTCTCGCATTCCTGCCGCGGTTGCCGCGGATCGAGCGCACCGACCTGTCCTACGGTCTGTATCTCTACGGCTGGCCGATGCAGCAGGTGGCGATGCTGCTCGGCGCGACCACGGTGCTGACGAACACGCTCGCCGCCAGCGCGCTCGCCTTCGGCTGCGCGGCGTTGTCGTGGTTCGTGGTCGAACGCCCCGCCCTGGGCTGGAAACGTCGCCTGCTCGTGCGGCGTCCGGCGATGGAATCCAATCCGGCATGACCTGCGATCGCGACCGCCGCCGCCTGAGCGGCGCACTGTTCGCGACACCGATGGTCGCGGGGCTCGCCGGCTGCGACCGCGATCCGGAACACACCGTCGAAGACGTGAGCCGACTGGACCGCATCGAGGTCGACGGGATCCTGCGACCGACATCGACCGAAGCGGTGTCCGCGGCGCTCGCGCGCGACCGCTCGCCGATCTCCATCGGCGGCGGCCGCTACAGCATGGGCGGGCAGACGGCGTCGCCCGGCTCGCTGCATCTGGACATGCGCGGCATGAACCGGCTGCTGCACCTGGACATCGAGCGCAGGCGCGTGCGGGTGCAGGCCGGCATGCGCTGGCGCGATCTGCAGCGGCTGATCGACCCGCACGACCTGTCGGTCGCGATCATGCAGAGCTTCAGCAACTTCACCATCGGCGGCTCGGCCTCGGTGAACTGCCACGGCCGTTACGTCGGCAAGGGCCCGATGGCCAACAGCATCCTCGGCCTGCGCATGGTCGCCGCCGACGGTCGCGTGCATGCGCTCGACCGCGCCACCGAACCGGCGCTGTTCCATGCCGCGATCGGCGGTTACGGCGGCCTGGGCGTCATCACCGAACTGGAACTGCAGCTCGACCGCAACCAGCGGATCGCGCGCGAAGCCGAATTCGTCGCGCTCGAAGACTATCCCGCATGGTTCCGCGAACGCGTACAAGCGCATACCGCAGACGGCGAGGCGGTGCTGCACAACGCCGACCTGGCGCCACCGCATTTCGACCGCCCGCTGGCGATCACCTGGCGCGCCACCGACGCGCCGCTGACGCGCGACGAACGGCTGATTCCTGAAGATCTCGACTACAGCCGCGACCAGAACCTGATCTGGGCGGCGTCGGAACTGCCGTTCGGCGACGCGGTGCGCGATCGCAAGCTCACCCGGCGCCAGCTGGAGGAACGGCCGGTGGTCTGGCGCAATCGCGAGGCCAGCCTCGATGCCGATGCGCTGGAACCGCGGACGCGCAGCCTATCGACCTATCTGCTGCAGGAGTACTTCATTCCGATCGAACGCTTCGCCGCATTCGCGGCCGAGCTGCGCAGGATCTTGATCGCCCACGACGTCAACGCGCTCAACGTCTCGATCCGGCATTCGCCCGCGGAACCCGGCACGCTGCTCGGCTGGGCCAAGCGCGAGGTGTTTTCGTTCGTGCTGTATTACAAGCAGCGCGCCGCGCGGTGGGCGGACAACGCGTCGGCGGTGTGGACCCGGCAGTTGATCGACGCCGCGCTGGCGAACGGCGGCCGCTACTACCTGCCCTACCGCTTGCACGCGACGCCCGCGCAATTCCTGCGCGCGTATCCGGAAGCCGACGCGTTCGCGACGCTGAAGGCGACGATCGATCCGCAGCGACGCTTCCGCAACCGGTTGTGGGACACCTATCTGCCGCGCTGAGCGCGACCGCGGAACTCAGTCCTGGGAACGTTTGGTCGGCGTCTTCGCCTGCACCGCGAAGTCCGCGATCCGCCACAGATAGACGCTGGCGTAGCTGCGATACGGCCCCCAGCGTTCGCCGCGTTCGGCCAGCGCCTTCGGCGTCGGCATCTCGTCCGCCTTGTCCACGCGCTGCGCGCCCTTGCGGATGCCGAGGTCGTCGATCGGCAGCACGTCGGGGCGGCCGAGGCGGAACATCAGCATCATCTCCACGGTCCAGCGGCCGATCCCGCGCACCGGCACCAGCGCGGCGACGATGGCGTCGTCGTCCATCGTCGACATGCGCCGCAGATCGGGAATCTCGCCGCGCGATTCGCGCAGGGCAAGATCCCGCAGGGCCAGCAGTTTGTTGCCGGACACGCCGCAGGCGCGGATGGCGGCGTCGTCGCAGCGGGCGAGCGTGTCGCAATGGAAACGATCGCTGCCGATCGCGGCTTCCACCCGGCCCACGATCGTCGCCGCGGCCTTGCCGCTGAGCTGCTGGTAGAGGATCGCGCGCGCCAGCGCGTCGACCGGATCGAAGGGCTTGCGCCAGCGCGGATCGGGATCGAGCGGGCCGATCCGTTTCATCCACGTACCGAGCCTGCGATCGCGCTTCGCGAGATGCGCGTATGCGGCCTCGGTATCGAATCCACGGGCGTATCGCGGCATCTGCGGAACCTCAGCGACGGAAGGCGTCCAGAGCGTACAGCAGCCAACCGCCGATCATCAGCATGCCGCCCACCGGCGCGAGCCGCGTCGGCAGCGACCAGACTTGCGCGCCGACCAGCGACCCCGAGAACAGCAGCGTGCCCAGCAGCAGTGCCGCCAGCGCGACGATGCCGATCCGGCGCGGCGTCTGCCTAGAGAGCGCGGCGAGCGCGATGCCGTGCACCAGCGCGAACAGCGCGGCCGACTGCAGGCTCGCGCGTGCGGCACCTTCGGCCGCGTGCGCGGCGTAGGCGGACAGGGCGACGCCGGCCGCGGCCAGCACCGCACCGGTCGCGGCGAACGTGCGCTGGATCGTTCGATGGCTCATGTGGGACGTCATCATGCGTCGACTCCGGATGTCGCGTCTCGATGCGTGTCGCCCAAAAAGCGAAGCGCCGCATCGAGCGGCGCTTCGGTGGTGCGATCCGGCATCGGACGGATGACCGGGCGGATGGCCCGGTCGCCTTACTTGATCGCCCAGTAGGCGGTGAACTTGCCGTCTTCCTTGAACGCGCCTTCGATGCCGCTGTCGTAAACCTCGTACGGGCGCTCGGTGATTTCGTAACCGCGCGGCGCCGTCCAGGCACGCAGGGCGTTGCGCACGTTCTCCAGCTCGCGGATGTAGCCGATGAACTTGGCGCTGACGGCGCGATGCGCGGGCACCAGCTTGTACTTCACCGGGCCCTGCAGCGAGAGGCCGGCCAGTTCGGTGGTCGCGGTGGCGGCGGCCTCGGCGGTGTCGGCCTTGCGTACCGGCAGGACGACATCGAAGCTGTAGGTGTCGCGACCCTGCTCGTTGGTGACGATGCGCATGGGACCGGTGGCGACCAGGCCGTTGGCGGCGATGGTGCGGTTGATCCATTCCAGATTGGCGCGCATCGACTTCTCGATCTCGACGTCGTCGAACTTCACGCTGCCGGACGGCACGTACAGCAGATGTTCGGCGGGAATATCGGCGATCGACAGGCCGGTCAGCTTGTCGCCATACACGGTGTGATCGATGTTCGGGATCGAGGCCAGCATGTTGCTGAGCTTGGCGAGACCGAACTTCATGTCGTCGCCGACATGGCTGCGGACGTAGAGACCGGCGTAGCGACCGATCAGGTTCCAGCCGTAGTCGACCTTGTAGGTCTGGGCGATTTCGACGTTGCGGTTGTTCTTGCCGGTCGGCTTCAGCTTGAACTCGGTGCGCTTGTCGTGGCCCTGGCGGTCGTTGTCGATCTGGATCGCGACCAGTTCGTTCGGCACGCTCTCGACGATCTTCCAGGTGCCGCTGCCGACTTCGGACTTCTCGGAGTCGTAGTGGAACTCGGCGCCGACGCCCGCTTCGGGGCCGGAGATCCGGGTCTTCATCTTGGGGTCGCGCAGCGGGATCGCGTTCCAATCCTTGAAACGGCTGAAGTTGTTCAGGGTCTCATAGACGATGGTCAGCTTGCGGTTCGTTTCGACCCGCTCGACCAGATAACGACTGGACGGCAGCACGAGGCCGACGATAAGGAACAGCGCGGCGACGATCGCCAGGGAAATCAGGATCTCGAGCAGACGGGTCATTCAGGGGCTCTCCGGGACCAATGCCGGCTGGTGGCAGGCAAGACCCGAATCGTAACAGGGAAGGCCGGTGCGCGGCGAGGGCCGGAAACGGGCGGATGGAAAACAATCGGATGCCGATGCCGGAGACGAGGCAGGACCGCCCGCTCCGAATGCTTCGGCACGGTTTCGACACGGCAGGGTACGGTCGGACGCGCCCGGGCCGGATCCGGATGCCACCTGTCGCACACCGGTGGATGTGGCGACGCGAACGCCCGGCGCGCTGCGCCGGGCAGGGCATCCTGTCGATCAGATCAGCTGCAGCTCGAAGGCCTTCAGCACCGCGCGGGTGCGGTCGCGCACGCCGAGCTTGGACAGGATGTTGGAGACGTGGTTCTTGATCGTGCCCTCGGCCACGCCCAGCGAATTGGCGATTTCCTTGTTCGAGAAGCCGGAGGCCATCAGCCGCAGGATTTCGGTCTCGCGGTCGGTCAGCGGGTCCGGGCGATCGAGGCTGACGAAATCGTTGCGCATGTGCTCCAGGCCCGAAAGCAGGCGCTGGGTCACGGCCGGCTGGACCAGCGAACCGCCGTCGGCCACGGCCTGGATCGCTCCGACCAGTTGCTCCAGCGACACATCCTTCAGCAGATAACCCTTGGCGCCGGCCTTCATCCCGGCCAGCACCAGCTGATCGTCGTCGAAGGTGGTCAGGATGATGGTCGGCGGCAACTGGTCGATCCGGGCCAGGGCCTGCAGCGCCTCCAGCCCCGACATCGCCGGCATCCGCATGTCCATCAGCACCACATCGGGCCGGATTTGCGGAATGAGCTCGACCGCCTGGCGGCCATCGGCGGCTTCGGCCACGACTTCGATGCCCTCGGCCAGCGCCAGCAGGGAGCGGATGCCCTGGCGTACCAGGGTCTGATCGTCGACCAGACATACGCGAATCATGTCGCCTCCTGTGTCTTCGTCATGATGCGGTGGGCGCACCGGCCGTCCGGACCGGTCGCGCGTGGAGGGCGACGGAGCGCCCCGTTGTGAACATGTATGCGGATACGCGAACGAAGGCGGCCCGGAGGCACATGCGCGGCGCCGGCCGCCGACCGTTGGACGTCATGCAGCCACTCCGCCGACCGCGACCGCACCGGAGCCCGCCCGCAACGCCGGCGACAGGCCCTGTCGTTCGATCCCGCGGACCACCGGCAGATACAGGGACAGGGAAAAGCCCTGGCCCGGCCGGGTCTCGATCTCGACGCTGCCGCCATAGGCCGCCAGGCGTTCGCGCATGCCGCGCAGACCGTTGCCCGCGACCGGAATTTCCGCGCCGCGCCCATCGTCCCGGGCCTGAAGCTGCACGCCTTCGTCCCGCCATTGGTATTCCAGCACCAAGGTCGTCGCCTGCGCATGGCGCACGACATTGGTCACGATTTCCTGTGTGCAGCGCAGCAAAACATGCGCGCGCTCGGGATCGTCGAGCAGGAACGGCTGCGGCAATCGCATATCGATATGCAATCCCGGCACGTTGTCGGCCAGCGGCAACAGGGTCGCCGCCATGTCGATGTCGTCGCTGTCGCGGATCAGACTGACCGCCTCGCGCACATCGCTCAGCAGCAGTTTGGCGAGGGTGTGGGCCTGGGAAACGTGCTCCTGGACCTTGCCCTCGGCCAGATGGTTCGCGACTTCCAGATTCAGGCTCAGCGCGGTCAAGTGGTGACCGAGCAGATCGTGCAGTTCGCGGGAAATGCGGGTGCGCTCGTTCACCCGCACGCTTTCGGCCAGCAGCGCGCGGGTGGCGCGCAGCTCGGAATTCAGGCGGCGCTGCTCTTCGCGGGCCATCGCCTGCTGGCGGCCTATGAGGCTGGTCACGTACACGAAGCCGGCGAATCCGACGTACAGCAGCGACTGCATCACCCCTTCGAACAGGGGAAATCCCATCAAATGCACGAAGACCGGCAGCATCACCATCTGGCTGAGGATCAGCCAGACGATGCTCATCGACAGCGAGAGCATCCATGGCAGAATGCAGGCCGCCACCATCAGCAGGATGCTGCCGAGACCGGTTTCGGTGTGGTAGCTGACCCCGATCGCGCACAGGGTCATCATCACCAGGAACAGATAATCCACCGGATGCCGGCGGCGCACCCCGAGGCCGCGCGCCAGCCACGCGTACGTGAACCCGAAAGCGGCGTAGGCCAGCCAGCCCTGCCAGGCCCGCATGCCGGAATAGAGGATCGGCAGCACGACCACGGCCCAGGTGAACAACCCCGAGTAACGCAGCAACCGGCCATGGTCGAGACGCGTGAACATCCGGGGAGTGTAGGCGGTCTCCCGCCGCCTGGACCCCACCGGAAGTCATGCATCGCACGAAACCGTGCCGGACCGCGCACGGGCCGCGGGTCGGCGGATTTCGCCCGGGAACGGTCGGCATGCGATAATTGCGCGCCCAGCGCTGCCGGACCCCCGCCCGCGCACGCCACAGCCGGAGTCACGAGGAATGTCGATTGTTTTCCGCGACGTGCGTGAGCACGAGCTGGATTCCGTTCTTGCCCTGAACAATGCCGCCGGCCCCACGATCCTGCCCTTCGACCAGGCGCGCCTGCGTCATTTCTTCGAGACTGCGGAGTATTTCCGCGTCGCCGAGCGCGACGGCACGCTCGCCGGCTTCATGATCGGCGTCGGCAGCGATGCCGCGCACGATTCCAGCAACTACCGCTGGTTCCGCGAACGCTATCCCCATTTCTTCTACATCGACCGCATCGTGGTCGCCAGCCGGCGCCGCGGGGGCGGTGTCGGTCGCGCCTTCTACGCCGACGCCCAGAGTTATGCCGAACTGCGCTATCCGCAGCTCGCCTGCGAGGTGTTCCTCGATGCGGCCGCCGACCCCACCCTGCCCGACCCTGCCCTGCTCTTTCACGGCAGTTTCGGCTTCCGCGAAGTCGGCCAGCAGTTGATGCCGGAAACCGGGCTGCGCGCAGCCATGCTCATGAAGGATCTCTGCAGCTATCCGTGGGTGCGCGACACCTACGGCGAGGCCTTGCCGGCGGAGCCCTGGCTGATCGTGCCGCGCACCGCACGGACGCCGCAGCGCGCCACGGGCACCGGCGCATGAGCGCGGGCGCCAGCGCGATGAATTACGAACTGGCGGGCGACCTGAAGATCGGTCAGGTCGGCATCGCCAATCTGCGCATCCGCACGCTCGACGTCGAGCGGCTGGGCGCTGAAATGCGCGATCGCGTGGCGCGCGCGCCGAAACTGTTCGAACGCGCCGCGGTGATCGTCGATTTCGGCGCCCTGCCCGGCACCCCGGACGCCGCCAGCGCCCTGGCCCTGCTGGACGCCCTGCGCGCCGCGGGCGTGATCCCGGTGGCGCTGGCCTACGGCAGCAGCGACAATGAGCGGCTCGCGGTCGAACTCGGCCTGCCGCTGCTGGCCAAATTCCGCGCCCAGTACGAATCGCCCGATGCCGCCGCGAACGCGCCGGCACCGAAGGCGGTCGCGGACACGGCGCCCGCGAAAGCGGCCGCGCCGACCGCCGCGAAAGCCCCGGCCGCCTCCGGCGAGCCCGGCATGATCCAGACCGCGCCCATCCGTTCCGGCCAGCAGATCTACGCCGAACAGCGCGATCTCACCATCCTGAGCGCCGTCGGCGCCGGCGCGGAAGTCATCGCCGACGGCAGCATCCACATCTACGGCGCCCTGCGCGGACGCGCCCTCGCCGGCGCCCGCGACAACGACAAGGCGCGCATTTTCTGCCGCGAGTTCCATGCCGAACTCGTCGCGATCGCTGGACACTACAAAGTCATGGAGGACATTCCGGCGGAACTGCGCGGCAAGGCCGTGCAGATCTGGCTGGACAACGGGCAAATCCACATCGCCGCGCTCGCGTGAGCCGCGGCCATCAGAACGTATCGCCAGAAACGGGAGAACGACTTTGGCTGAAATCATCGTAGTCACATCGGGCAAGGGCGGCGTCGGCAAGACCACCAGCAGCGCCAGCCTCGCCTGCGGGTTCGCGCGCCGCGGCAAGAAGGTCGCGGTCATCGACTTCGACGTCGGTCTGCGCAACCTGGACCTGATCATGGGCTGCGAACGCCGGGTCGTGTACGACTTCGTCAACGTCATCCACGGCGAGGCTTCGCTGAAGCAGGCGCTGATCAAGGACAAACGCTTCGAGAACCTGCACGTGCTGGCCGCGTCGCAGACCCGCGACAAGGACGCGCTGACGAAGGAAGGCGTCGAGAAGGTGCTGAAGGAACTCGCGGACGACGGCTTCGACATCATTCTCTGCGATTCGCCCGCCGGCATCGAGAAGGGCGCGTTCCTCGCCATGTACTACGCCGACCAGGCTGTGGTGGTGGTGAATCCGGAAGTCTCCAGCGTGCGCGACTCCGACCGCATCCTCGGCCTGCTCGCCTCGAAGACGAAGCGCGCCGAGAACGGCGAGCGCGTGAAGGAACACCTCCTGCTCACCCGCTACAGCCCCGCCCGCGTCGAAACCGGCGAGATGCTGAGCATCAAGGACGTCGAGGAAGTGCTCGGCCTGAAGACCGTCGGCGTGATCCCGGAATCCCCGGACGTGCTCAACGCCTCGAACAAGGGCGAACCGGTGATCCTGGACATGGAGTCCAACGCCGGCCAGGCCTACGACGACGCGGTCGCCCGACTGCTCGGCGAGGACCGGCCGATGCGCTTCACCCAGTTCGAGAAGAAGGGTTTCTTCAGCAAGCTGTTCGGAGGCTGAGGCCATGTCCCTCTTCGATTTCCTCAAGCCCAAGAAGAACACCGCCTCCATCGCCAAGGAGCGCCTGCGCATCATCGTCGCGCAGGAGCGCACCCATCGCGGCGCGCCGGATTACCTGCCGCTGCTGCAGCGCGAACTGCTGGAAGTGATCCGCAAATACGTCAGCGTCGACGTGGACGCGGTCAAGGTCGAAATGGCGAAGGACGGCGATCACGACGTGCTCGACATCTCCGTGGCGCTGCCCGACGACCGCGCCGCGTCGCCCTGATCCGTTCATCGCAGGCGCGGCTTTCCGCCGCGACAGGCCATGCCCAACCAGACGATCGCGGCGCTCGCCGCTCCAGTCGACCCGGACGTCCTCACTCTCGACGACATCGCGTTCGCCGATGCCGAAACGCTGCTCGCGCGCTTCGGCCTGCGGCTGGCCCTGGTCGCGGACGATGCGCCGATTCCCGGCAGCTTCTGGGGCGAACGCGAGGCCGGCGTGATCGGTCACACGGTGTATGTCCGCCGCGATACGCCGCTGCACTCGCTGCTGCACGAAACCTGCCATCTGATCGTGATTCCCCCGGCGCTGCGCTTCCGCGTGCACACCGACGCCAGCGATTCGCAGTTCGAGGAAGACGCGACCTGCTACCTGCAACTGCTGCTGGCCCGCGAACTGCCCGGTTTCGGCATCGAGCGCGCCTTCGCCGACATGGATGCCTGGGGCTACACCTTCCGCCAGGGCTCGGCGAAGGCCTGGTTCGAACGGGACGCGGACGACGCGGCCGAATTCCTGCATGAGTTGCCGCACCTGGAAGGCCTGTTGCCGTTGCCGCTGCACGCGGGCTGAGCGCGAACACGCAGCCGACCGGACGCACCACCGCCCCCTGCCGCAGAGGACGCCATGAGCAACGTGCTTTTCATCGGCTACAAGAACTACTCCTCGTGGTCGCTGCGTCCGTGGCTGGTGCTGCGCTGGGGCGGCATCCCGTTCGAAGAGCGCGTGCTGCGGCTCGATCAGCCCGGCTACGGCCGGCAGGAGATCGCCGAGGTCAAGGCGGTGTCGCCGAACGGCACCGTGCCCGCGCTGGACGCGGACGGCACGACCATCTGGGACAGTCTGGCGATCGCCGAATGGGCCGCGGAACAGGTCGCGCCGGGCGTGCTGTGGCCTGAGGATTCCGCCCTCCGCGCGCAGGCGCGCTCGGCCACATGCGAGATGCATGCCGGCTTCGCCGCGGTGCGTCGCGATCTGTCGATGAACCTCCATCGTCGTCTCGATGCGCAGCCCGACTGGCCGGACGACACCCGCCGCGCGCTGGCGCGCATCGACGAACTCTGGCGAGGCCTGCGCGAACGCCACGGGCATCTGGGGCCCTGGCTGTTCGGCCGACGCAGCATCGCCGACGCCTTCTTCACGCCGGTCGCGACCCGGCTGCGCACCTATGCCGTGCCGGTGTCGGCGATCGCCACCGCCTACCGCGACACCCTGCTGTCCGATCCGGATTTCGTGGCGTGGGAAGCGGATGCTGTTCCCGACAGCTGGGATGCTTCGGCAATTCAGTGATCGACAGCCTGTACGCCTGCAGGGACGGATGAAAAACCCGCCTCCGGCCTTGCGCCGCCGGAGCCGGCGCACTAGCCTCCGGGGCTGAACCGTCCGGCCACCGGAGATCCGACGTGAACCATCGCAACACCCTTCTGGCCCTCGCCATCGGCGCCGGCCTGCTCGCTCTCACCGCCTGCCAGAAAGACGCGCCGAAGGACGATGCGGCCGCGGGCAGCGGGTCCGACGCCAAGGCCGATGCGAACGCCGACGCGCTCGTCGCGCGCGTCAACCGGGAATTCAAGGAGATCTATCCCGAACTGACCGCGGCGCAGTGGATCTCTTCCACCTATATCAACGACGACAGCCAGACCGTCGCCGCGAAGGCCAACGAACGCTTCCTCACCCGGCTGAACGGCTGGATCAAGGCCGCGAAGCCGTTCGAAGGCCAGACGATGTCGCCCGAAAGCGCGCGCGCGATCCTGCTGCTCAAACTCTCCACCTCGATGCCGCCGCCGAACGATCCCGCGAAGCTCGGTGAACTCACCCGCATCGCCACCAAGATGGAAGGCGACTACGGCGCCGGCAAATATTGCACCGGCACCGGCGAAGCGAAGGTCTGCCGCGACCTCGGCGAACTCAGCGGCGTCCTCGCCAGCAGCCGCGACTATCAGGCGCAGCTCGACGCCTGGCAGGGCTGGCACACGATTTCGCAGCCGATGCGCAAGGACTACGTGCGTTTCGTCGAACTGGTGAACGAAGGCGCGAAGGAAATGGGCTTCGCCGACGCCGGCGAAATGTGGCGCTCCGGCTACGACATGACGCCGGCGGAAATCGCCGCCGAAACCGATCGCCTGTGGGGCCAGGTCAAACCGCTCTACGAGCAGTTGCACTGCTACACCCGCACCAAACTGGAAACGAAGTACGGTCCCGGCAAGGGCGCCGTCGCCGGCGGCATGCTGCCCGCGCATCTGATGGGCAACATGTGGCAGCAGGACTGGGGCAATCTCTGGGACGTGCTGGAACCCTACAAGGGCGCAGGCAGCCTCGACATCAATTCCGCGCTGCAGAAACGCTACGACTTCCACTACGCGCAGGCCGTGACCAAGGCCGGCCCGCGTGCGGACAGCGCCGCGCTGGTCGAGGCCGACCGCGAGGCGCAGCTCAAGACCGCGGAGGAAATGACCCAGCGCGCCGAAGAATTCTACGTGTCGCTGGGCATGCCCAAACTGCCGGCGAGCTACTGGCAGAAGACCCAGTTCATCCAGCCGCGGGACCGCGACGTGGTCTGCCACGCCAGCGCCTGGGACATGAACATGGCCGGCGACGTGCGCACCAAGATGTGCATCAAACCGAACGAGGAAGAGTTCACCACGATCTACCACGAGCTCGGCCACGTCTATTACTACCTCGCCTACAACAAGCAGCCGCCGCTGTTCCAGACCGGCGCGCACGACGGCTTCCACGAAGCCATCGGCGACACCATCGTGCTCGGCATGACCCCGAACTACCTGCAGTCGATCGGTCTGGTGAACGCGCAGGACCAGAGCAAAGAGGCGCTGATCAACGCGCAGATGCGCATGGCCTTGGCCAAGGTCTCGTTCATGCCGTTCGGGCTGATGATCGATCGCTGGCGTTGGGGCGTGTTCGACGGCTCGATCCAGCCGGGCGAATACAACAAGGCCTGGTGGGAACTGAAGGCCAAGTACCAGGGTGTCGCCCCAGTCGCTCCGCGCGGCGAGGAGTTCTTCGATGCCGGCGCGAAGTACCACGTACCCGGCAACACCCCGTACACCCGCTATTTCCTCTCGCACATCCTGCAGTTCCAGTTTTACAAGTCGCTGTGCGACGCCTCCGGCCACAAGGGCCCGCTGTACGAATGCAGCTTCTACAACAACAAGGAAGCCGGGCAGAAGTACTGGGCCATGCTGAGCAAGGGATCGAGCCAGCCCTGGCAGAAGACGATGAAGGAGCTCACCGGCGGCGAGAAGATGGACGCCTCCGCGGTGCTCGAATACTTCGCTCCGCTGCAGGCCTGGCTGAAGGAGCAGAACGAAGGCCAGAGCTGCGGCTGGCAGGCGCCTGTATCGACGGCGCAGCGCTGAACCCGGTCGCGGTCGACGTCGCGGCGAACCCACCGCATCGGAGGCCGGCGCAAGCCGGCCTCCGGTTTTGAGGCGGATATCGCTGCAAAGCGCAGGCCGCGATGGCTATGATGCGACCGCCGAGACACACCGTCGGCGCTCTTCCACCGGACGGAACCCCCATGCCCCCGCAGACGGATCGGAGCAGAGCCCTCGCAACGCACTCGCGCTTCCGCGTCGGTGCCATGCTGGTTCAGCCCGATCGCCTGATCGTGTCCGTCGACGGCACGGACACCGAGCTCGAACCGAGGATGATGGAGGTGCTGGTCGCACTGGCCGAGCATGCCGGTGAAGTGGTCAGCTCGGAACAACTGCTGATCGAAGTCTGGCGCGGCACTTTCTACGGCGACAATCCGGTGCACAAGGCCATCGCGTATCTGCGCAAGGTCTTCGGCGACGATCTGAAATCGCCGCGCTACATCGAAACCATCCGCAAGCGCGGCTATCGGCTGATCGCCAAGGTCTCCTATCCCGACGATTACCGCCGCGTCGCGCTGCAGACCTCGGCCTGGAACGGCGCCAATCCCTATGTCGGCCTCAGCGCGTTCGACGACGAACATGCCGGCGTCTTTTTCGGCCGCAGCCGGGTCACCGCGGAACTGCTCGCCGCGATGCGCCAGCAGATCGACAATCAGCGGCGGTTCCTGCTCATCGTCGGCGCCAGCGGCTGCGGCAAGACCTCGCTGCTGAATGCCGGCGCGCTGCCGCTGCTGCGCCAGGACGGCGGTTTCGACGGCCTGCGCGCACTGTCGGTCGCACGCTGCGATCTGGCCGGCATCGACACCGGCGACGCGTTGCTTCATCTCGCCGCGTCGCTGGCACAGTGGACGCTCGGCGGACGACCGGTGTTCTCGCCAGGACCGGCCAGCGATCTCGCCGCAGCGATCCGACAGTCGCCGGAATCGATCGTCGCCACCATCGAGGACGCGTTCCGCCGTCATCCTTCGCGCGAATTCGCGGATCAACGCTATGCGCACCTGCTGCTGACGATCGATCACGCCGAGGCGCTGGTGGCGAACCGGGCCCGCGACCCGGAACGGCACGACCCGCAGCGGGACGCCGCGTTTTCGCGCGCGCTTCACTTTCTCTGCGAATCGCCGCGGGTGATGGTGGCGATGATCGTGCGCGGCGACTTCTATCTCGCACTCGTCGAAGCCTATCCGGAGATCGCGGACCGGAAACTCGGCGAGGGCCATTTCGACGTGCTGACGCCTCGGCCCGGCGAGATCGCCCAGATCATCCGCACGCCCGCCGCGCTGGCGGGTCTGACCTTCGAGGAAGATGCGCAGACCGCGGAGCATCTCGACGACGTGCTTCGCGATGCCGCGAACGCGCACGCCGATGCGCTGCCGCTGCTGCAGCACACGCTCCAGGCGCTCTACGAGCGCCGAAGCGACGACGGCGAACTGCGCTTCGATGCCTATCGCGCGATCGGCGGCCTCGAAGGCGCGCTCGCGCATCGCGCCGAAGAAGTCTTCGCCGCCCTGCCCGAGGCCGCACGGCGCGGCCTCGACAGCCTCTTCTCGCAGTCGATCGTGATGCAGCAGGACAACGACAGCATCAGCGCACACCGCGTCGCCTGGTCCGCCCTGGACGACAACGCGCGCGCGCTCGCCGAAGCCTTCGTCCGCGCCCGCCTGTTCGTCGCCGAATTGAGCGACGGTCTGGCCGGCGTCCGGGTCGTGCACGAAGCGCTGCTGCGGCAATGGCCGCGCGCGCGCGACTGGATCCAGGACAATCGCCGCCTGCTGCAGGCGAAGGCGCGCATGCGTCGCGCCGCTGCGCGCTGGATCGAAGAAGGCCGCAGCGCGGACCAGTTGCTGAATCCGGGTCGTCCCCTGCAGGACGCACTGGAAGCCGCAAGACAACTGCCGGACGATCTGAGCGACGAGGAACACGCCTTCCTGCAGGCCTCGGCGAAACTCGACCGCCGGAAGCGTCGGCTGCGCGCCACCGCGATCGCGGGTCTGGCGATTTTCGCGGTGATCTCCGCAGCCCTCGCCCTGCTCGCGACCCAGGCCCGCGACGAAGCGGAGCGTCGTCGCGAAGAAGCCCTGCAACTGGCGGATTTCATGCTGGTGGATCTGGCCGACAAACTGCGTCCGCTCGGCAACCTCGGACTGCTCGACAGCATCAGCGCCAAGGCGCTCGCACAGCTGGAGCGTCGGCCCGAGGCGCAGACCCGCACCGAGGACCTCATCAATCGATCTCGTGCCCTGCGCACGGCGGGCGAAGTGATGACGGAAAAAGCGAAGCTCGATGAAGCGAAGTCCGCCTTCGAGCGCGCCAGCGCGGCCGCGCGCGCCGCGGTCGAACGCGCACCGGAATCCACGGACGCCATCGCCGAGCTGGGCGTCGCGGCGTATTGGCTGGGCTACCACCACTATCGGCAAGGCAGTCTGGACGAGGCGCGCAGACACTGGAGCACGTATCTGCGGACCAGCGAACAGTTGATCCGTCTGCAGCCCGAACGTCCGGAGTGGCAGATCGAACTGTCGTATGCCCTCAACAACCTCGGCGCCGTGGCCCGCGATCAGGGACAGATCGGCGAAGCGCTCGCGTACTTCAGGCGTTCGGCCAGGCTCAAGGCCGCGGTGCTGTCGACACGGCCCGACGACGATGCGCTGCGATACGATCTGGTCGATACGCTCTCCTGGATCAGCAGCGGCGACGTCTCCGAAGGACGCCTGTCGGAAGCCGCGTCCGGATATGCCGAGCAGATCGCCATGCTCCGCAGACTGGTCGGGAAAAAGCCGGATGCGCTGGTCTGGAAACGCCGGCTCGCGACATCCCTGCTCAGCGCCGGTCAACTCGCGTCGTCCCGAGGAGATCCGGACGAAGCGCGCGCGCGGATCGAAGAAAGCATCGCCAAACTGTCGGAATTGACCCGCAACGAACCCGACAACAAGGTCTGGGCGCGCGACCTGATCCTCGCGCACATCGAAGCGGGCGAAATCGCCGATGGCCGCGGCGATGCCCGCAGCCGGGCCGCGCATGCATCGTTCGCCGAGCGCATGATCCGCGACATGCAGGCCTCGGGCGATGCGTCGACGGCGCTGCGACGCCTGGACGCCGCTTCCCGGCTGCTGATGGCAAGATCCCAACCCGACGCCGCGATCGCCGATGCGATGCACGACGCGGCGATCTCGGATCTGCAGCGCATCGCCGATGCGTCCAATGGCGGCATCCACGAAACGTTCCTGCTCGCGAAAGCCCTGATTTCCCGCGGCGCGTATCACTCCCGGCACGGATCGACGCTCGAAGCCCGCGAGGATTGGACGCGCGCGACCGCGCTGCTCGGCAGCACCGCGAAAACCTCGAAGGATCCGCATGTCATCGCGGCCTTGGTCGGCGCCCACCTTCTTCTCGGCGAGCGCGAACGGGTCGAGACGCAGCGCGCCTGGCTGTCGCGGATCGGATACCGCGCTCCGGACTTCGTCGACATCGCCGGCGCCGGCGATGCCCCGCAGCAGTCATCGCGCGCCAGATGAGCGCCACGGAGAACCCGCAAAGACACTCGATCCGGCCATGGCTTCGGGAATACTCGCATCGCGAAACCGAAGCCGCGTCGCGACCGGCGCTCGCGACGGCGCCATCGTCCCGACGAATGCCGATACCGCAATCCCCCATCGCAATGAAGGAGCGCTTCCCATGACACGCATCGCACATGGAAACCAGCGGAACATGCCGCAGAACGAAACCATCTTCCTCACGATCTTCGAAGCGGATGGCGTTCTCATGTGGTTCTATTCCGAGAGCATCATCACCATCAACGCTCCGAACACCTACATCAGGATCGCGCTGATCAACCGCACCGCCGCGAAAGCGGCGATCATCGATTACGCATCCACCGGCGTCTCCCGGGATCACTCGCCGATCGGAAAATTCGAGGCGGGCCCCGATGGACAATCGGCCGTGTTCCCGATCAGCCTGCTTCCGAACCAGCTGATCGATTTCGGCGTCTTCGTCAGCATCGTCGGCGACAACATCGACCGCACGATCTTCTGCGACCCGCAGGCCAGCAACGACCCGATCAAGACGCGCGCTCCGGCGCTCGACAGATCGCCGCGGTAGGCCACGGCCCCCGGTCGCGACGGTCGCTCGTCCGCCCCCGGCAGAGCAGCGGCGCTCCCGCGGCCGCACGGCCGGCGTTTCCGGCCCCCTGCCGCTGCAACCCAAGCAAGGAGCACGTCATGCCGAACCCCGTTGTCGCCGGCGATTGGTCGCACTTCGATTTCACGCTCACGCCCCAGGCGAAGGACGCCTTCGAAACCGCGATGCAGCCGCTGTTCGAGGCGAAGTACACCCCGCTCGCGTTCGCCAGCCGGAGCGCGGGCGGCCTCGACTACTGTTTTCTCTGCGATGTGCAGTACCCGGCCGCGTTCCCGGACGGCAATGCGGTGAAGGTCTATCTCTATCAGCCATCGGACGGCAGGCCCTACCCCTACCGGATCGTGCCGATCGGTCCGTGACGCATGGCGCGCGTCCGGCAACGTGCCGGACGCTTGAAGGCTTGCCGATCAATCACTTGCCGATCAATCACTTGCGGATCGGAAGGTTCCCGGAAGGTTGGGCTGCGCCGCGTCGGTCCCGCCACCTCCGGCAGGACCCGCATTCCGCCTGGGCATGCCAATCAACGACTTGAATCCGGAAGGTTCCAGGAAGGCGCGAAGACGCCCGCCTGCGCAGGCTGTGCTCCGTCGCCTCGCTTCCGTCGCATCGAAGCCGCGGCATCCCGGCCGCCATCGATCGCGGTGGCATCCCGCCTTCCAGACCAGGGAAACGTCCATGGACATCGCACACGCCCAGCACGCTCATATCCACCTCGGTAACGACGTCACGCTGCCTCACGGCTTCGATGGCGAGCCGCTGCCGGCCGCCCTCCCCCGTGAGCGCACCGACAGCGCAGGCGGATCGGCCTCACCGCTCTCCGCTGCCGAACGTCTGCATCGCGGTCACGTGTTGCTCGACAGCGCCCTGCTCCGCCGGCTGCGCCAGGACAAGCTGATGAGCCAGCAGGATCTCGCCGACGACTGCTGGCGACGCAACATCCAGCTCTCGCTCACCACGATCAAACGCGCCGAAGCCGGTCGCGCGGTGCGCTTCCGCATCGCCCGCGAATTCGCGCGCTGCTTCGACGTGCAGGTGACGCGGATCCTGCGCACCGAAGATCCGGCATCCAACCACTGAGGCGCATCGAAGTGGCACCGCGCGCGATCCGCGAAGGTCCCGTCTCCGCCAGCGCGACCGATCACGATATTCCTGCGGGACAACACGACCCCGCGTTTCCCAACCAAATTTCAAGGAGCAGAACATGGCTGGCATCAACTACAACGTCATGACCGTGATGAACGTCGGCGCGATCGTCAACGGCCTCACCCTCAGCAAGGACCAGAACAATCCCACGCCGATCGGGCACGGCAACATCTGGATGGTCTCCGACGACCCGCGCGGCTGGTCCTGGCCGAACAACGACTACGGCAACATCACCCTCAACGCCCAGCCCGGGGACAACATCTCCTTCTACGCGTCCAGCACGTCGGACAACTCGGATTACTCCGTGTTCGTCTACAAGCTGACCGGCGGCGGCCCGGTGCTGAACCCGTCCGACGTCAACGTGGTGACGCTGACCGGCGCAGCGCAGGGCCAGGCACCGACCGGCGCCCCGGCGAAGAACGTCCCGCAGTCCTTCGTCTCGTGCGACGTCAAGGTCTCCCAGCACGGCACCGCCCAGAACTTCTGGATCTGGGTGGCCGTGTACCAGACCGGCAGCGACGGCGAAACGCAGAACCTGCTCGGCTACGTCTACTGGGATCCGACCGTCAACGCCCAGTGATGTCCGGCGGTCGCGATCTCCCGAATCCGCAGGTACGAACATCGACGGGCACCGTCCCGTTCGCACCGGCGATCGCCAGGCCATCGACCGCCGCACACGAAGGCCCACCTCATCGGTGGGCCTTCGTGTTTTTCGACAAATGCCCGCACTCCGTGCCGCATACCCCGGCACCCGACCGCAGTCGTGATGCCCGCAAATGCAGATCGCACCGGGACCACGCGCATCACGATCGGCATCGAACGACGCCCAATTTCCACCGGCGACAAATGACGATGCGGCGTTCCAGGCCGAACCACCGAAGACCAGAACCATTGACCTTGTTGAATTCAACCAGGGAAAAGATTGATGCTGTCAATCATTCCGCCATGGCCAGCGTCGCAGCGTCGACCGAGGATGCCATCAGTCTTTATTGACAAGCGCCGGCGATGGAGCGACAACAGAACCGTAAAGGCGGTTTTCCATGCAAACGCTTCACAGCACCGAAACCCGCGACGATCAAACACTCGAGTTGGGCGCAGGAGCGCCTACTGCCAGGGGCGGACATGGAACGAGTTGATCCGATGCACCCATGGGGCGTAGCAACTCGCGCCCCGACAATCCGCCCACATCCACGACCACCTTTACCACTTCCATCGCCGGCCCACGCCCGCTGGCGAGCACAGGCGCATCGTTCTTCCGACTTCGCCCGATAGGTGGCTCATGCCCAATCGCAAGGATCGAGTCAAAGCCCTGGCGGCGCGCTCGCGCTTCATCGTAGGCGATCTTCAGGTGCACCCGGATCGCCGAGTCGTCGTCCGTAACGGGCAGGACATCCCGCTGGAGCCGCGAGCGATGGAAGTGCTGGTGGCGCTCGCCGAAAAGTCCGGCGAAGCCATGACCTCTTCGCAACTGCAATTGGCAGTCTGGAAAACCGATCGCCATGGCAAGAATCCGATCGACGGTGAAAATGCAGTCAGCAAAACGCTGTCCGTGCTGCGAAAAACCTTGGAGGAAACCCAGTCATCGCGCTACATCGAAACTCTGCCGGGGCGCGGCTATCGACTGAAGCCACCAGTCGAATTCCCGATCGGATATCGGCGCCTGTACAAAACCTCCGAGAAATGGATCCACGGCAGCCCCTTCGTCGGCCTCGCCGCTTTCGACGCCGAACACGCGCCTGTCTTCACCGGCCGCACCCAAGCGACCGCAGAATTACTGGACGCCATGCGCGGGCAGATCGACAATGGCCGCCGTTTCGTTTTGATCGCCGGTCCCAGCGGCTGCGGCAAGACTTCGTTGCTGCGCGCAGGTGCGCTGCCATTGTTGGCTGCGGAAGGCGGCTTCGGCGGTCTTCGCGCACTCGATGTCGCGATCTGTGACCTCGCTGCCTCGCACGGCGGAGATATCATGCTCCCGCTCGCCGATGCGTTGTCCCTGTGGACTCTGGAGGCACGGCCCGTCTTTGCGCCGCAAACGGTCGAATCACTGAAAAACCAGCTGACCGACACGCCCGAAACCATCGCGGCAACCATTGCGGAAGCCTTTCGTCGCTTCCCCGAGCGCGGGCTCGGCGCGCAGCCGCACGCGCACCTTCTGCTCGTGATCGATCACGCCGAGGTGCTGGTCACGAGACTGCACGATCCGCAGGCGAGAAGCGCCTTCGAGCGCACACTGTGCGCTCTCTGCGATGCCCCGCGAACGTTGGTGGCGATGATCGTACGCAGCGACTACGCCCCCGATCTGGCACAGGCCCTGCCACTGCTCAATGAACACAAGGCCGGCGGCGGGCATCTCGACCTGCTCCCCCCGAAGCACGGGGAAATCGCCGAAATCATCCGTGGACCGGCCCGTCAGTCCAGTCTCGAATTCGATGTGGACGCCCAGAGTCAACTGCTCGACGACGCCTTGCGAGACGCCGCGAACGGCCAGTCTGACGCATTGCCTCTACTCCAACACACGCTGCAGCTGCTCTACGAACGCCGCACCGAGAACGGGACCCTCACTTGGGAGGCCTATCGCGAAATCGGGGGCCTCGAAGGCGCCATCGCCCACCGCGCCGAAGAAGTCTTCGCAGCCCTGCCCGCCGACGCACAGGCCGCACTGGATGCAGTGCTCGCCAAACTCATCGTGATCCACTCCGACAGCGACGCCGTCACCGCCAGACGTACGCGGCTCGATGCGCTTCCGGACACTGCCCGCGCATTGATCGATGCATTCGTCGCCGGCCGCCTGTTCGTAAGCGCGCTACACGACGGCAAACCGCATGTCGGCGTTGTCCATGAAGCCCTGCTTCGGCAATGGCCGCGCGCGGTCGAGTGGACACAGGAAAACCGGCGGCTGTTGATGGCGAAGGCAAGGCTGCAGCGGGCGGCGAAGCGATGGGTTGAGGAAGGTCGGCGTGACGATCACTTGTTGAATCCGGGGGGGCCGTTGATCGAAGCGCGAGAGGCACAGCGCCGATTCCCGGACGAGATCGGCGAAGACGAAATTTCCCTGTTGCGCGCTTCGGAACGAATGCGCAATCGAAGACGCATGATCGCACGAATCGCCATCGGCGCGCTGGCAATGCTCACCATCGTCTCCAGCGCCCTGGCGATCACGGCCATAAGCGCGAACATCGTTGCCGAGCAAAACCGTCTCAAGGCTCTCAGCCTAATCGGCTACATGCTCGTCGAACTTTCCGATCAGTTGCGCCCGACGGCCAGCACCACCGCGATGAGCAGCATTAGCACGCATGTGCTCGAGTTTCTGGAAGAGCAACCCATCGATAAAATGGGGCCCGACGAACTGATCAATTACTCCCGCGCGCTACGCACGAGAGGAGAAGTTCTTTCGATCGAAGAAAAATACGATGAAGCAAACGCATTGTTTCTACGCGCCGATGCGATGGCACGCCGCGCCATTCAAATGGAACCGGAATCGCCCCAGGCAACCGCCGAAGCAGGCCAAACGGCTTTCTGGCTCGGAAACCAAGCTTACGAATCGGGGAAGCTAGAGAATTCGGTATCGGAGTGGACAAGATACCTCAGATACAGCGAACGCTTGCGTTCACTTGATGCCGACAACCCCGACTGGTGGCAGGAGAACGCCTATGCGATCGCGAACCTCGGATATCTCGATCAACGACGCGGCGATTGCGCGTCCGCAATGAAAAAACTCATTCCCGCCACCGAACTAATGGCGCTTGCGAAAAGAAGGAAACCCGGTAACGAATGGTGGAAATACAACTCCATAGTCGCCGGATCAATGATCAGCCGCTGCAAAGCAGAAGCCGGTCAAATCAAGCAAGCATCAACGGAATACACACAACTGATCGCAGAACTCACGGCAATAATCGAAAATCATCCGGATGCCATCGACTGGGAACAGCAGTTGTCCAGTCTGCTGCACTTCAACGCAGGAGTATCGACGAACCTTGGCGACATCAATGCGGGAGAAAGACAGTTTCTTGAAGCTGCAGACCGACTGAAGACGATTACGAAATTACAACCGAAAGATCCACGCTGGAAGCGCAATCTCGCGAACGCACTGAGCAAAGCAGCAGACCTCGCATATCTCCGCCGCGATATCGATGCCGCGACGTCTCGACTTCGCATCGCGACCTCTCTCGCCGAGAAAGGCTTGGCAGGGAAAGAAGCAGACAAATGGCGGCGACTCAGCGCGACCATCCTGTTCAAGACTGGAAGATATCTGGCAAATCCAGACAGCGAGAGATCCATGTCCGATGCGATAGCATCGCTCAACGCGCTGATGGCGGAAGACTCAGAAGACCAGCACACCAGGACAGCACTTGGCAACGCGCTCGTGTCTCGCGGAACCTGGTTGCAGGAAAGGGGAAGAAGCGAAGAAGCCAGGCGGGACTGGGAACGGACGAGAGCGATCATGGCCAAGATCGCGAAGGACAGCAAAGATCCCGATGTGCTCGCCCCTTGGGTGAACGCGCATCTTTTGCTGGAACGCAGACAGGATGTCGAGACCTTGGTTCTGGCGTTGATTGATTCCGGCTACGCGCATCCTGAATTCATGGATCTCGAAAATCGAACCAGAGGCACCATCTTGCAACGATGATATCGAAAGATCCGCACAACCGCATCACTGCCGGAGATCCTCGCCATGTCTTCCCGTGAAATCAATGAATTCTCATTCGACGAAATCGCGTACACCGACACCAACTCCGAGAGAACTTTCCGCACAAGATTCACTTCCGAACTCGAGAAAAATAAAGTAGACCACGTGAGCACCAGCATCGTAGTCTGGCATCCTCCCGGCACTCACATCTCGCGCTACAGGTGGCAACACCGCGAGGTATGGTTCCATACCAACAATCAAGAGCAGACCCTCATCATCGCCATTCGTTCACCGCAGTCCATGTCCGACAATCGGCCAAGATTTCACATTCATCGCGTCGACTCCAACGAGCCGGAGTGGATTCGTCATGTGGACCACAGGCTGCACGAATCCGCCGACTGGAAAAACCTGAACAAGATCACCGATGCCGTTCCTGCGCATACCCGCTTCGTTCGCCTTCGACTGAATCTGCCCGCAGTCGGCGAAGGGGCAAAATTCAAATTGAACCTATACGCCAGGGATCGCGATTTCAGCAACAAAGAGGTCAACTGCGATCCGCTCGTCGGCAACGACCCGCCGAACGAAGATGAAAATCCCTGAATCCGAATCGGAGCCGCAGGCGAGCATGCCCAATAAGTGTCGGGATTTTTTTGACTCGCCGGCTCTGCAGGCAGCACCCGGCGCTCGTCGCAACCATCTGGCGCGCGCAGGTGATCCCAAAAGCAGCCTTTGCAGATACCCGCTCGGACGACTGCCGCGGCTAAGGTGTCAATGCCTTCCATCATGGATGGTCCGCCGACGGCGATCGGTATATCGTCGCAGACCCACAGGGGGACAGCATCATGGCACTCGTGACTTTCAGTCTGGTGGACGCGAAATACAAGAGCGTCTCTGCATCCGAAAAATCGCTCATCCAATTCTCGCTTTCGAGCCCTCCAAAAATCATCGACAATGCGACTACGGTCCTCATCGTCGATGTCGACGAGACGAAGCTTCCTGAAGAAACAAAATACGATTTTCTTCCTTTCGAAATCGCATTCCATACACTCAACCCACAATCGCTCTACCTCCCACTGATCTGTTATGACGACAAGATCGGCACCACGTCTCCCCGTTTCCATATCTACGATCTGTCCTCGGAGGCGCCTATTCTCTCCGTGGAGCATTCTTCGAACGGCAAGTGGAATCCGCTCACCCGGTTTTCAGTATTCCCTGCCGACACCGACCGTGCGCGTGTCCGGTTCGGCATGGAACAGATCGCAGGCAAACGCTACAAGCTCAATATCGGGATCTGGGACACCGTGACCAACAAGCGGGTGGATTGCGATCCGTTGGTTGGCAACGATCCTCCCTAATAGCCTCCCTGATACTGTTCGCGTGCTTTGCGAAAGAATCGCAGCCCTTTCGAATCAATTGCTTACCAACCGTAAGCACACCGTAAACCCGCCACGCATCGATTCCCCACAGCCTCCCACCCGCCCCGCAGCAGCCCGCTGCGGGGCCGGCGGCCACCCAAGTGGCCTTCTCCATCGAGATCAGGGAGTTCTGTCATGACCGATACCACCCCGTCCAGCTCGTCCGTCGTCTATGGCGTTTTCGACGGCAGCCGCGCCGCTTCCGCCCCCCTCTCACCGGCCGACGCCGGCGCATCCGCCCCCCTGGCCTGGCCGGCGTTGGAGGGGGCGATACCGGGCCATGGGTTGCCCGCTCCTTCGCTTCTGCCCTCGTCGGCCTCGCCGCCGGACGACGGAACCCCCAAGAGGAAGGGCAGCGTGCTTCTCGACGCCGACGCGCTGCGTGGGCTCCGCGAGTCGCGGATGCTCAGTCAGGAGGAACTGGCCAATCTGTTCGTTGTCCGCAATGTCCGGATCTCGATCGCGACGATCAAGCGCGCGGAGACCAGGCACACCGTACGTTATCGGATCGCCCGCGAATTCGCGCGCTTCTTCGGGGTTCCGGTCGAAACGTTGTTGAAACGCTGATGGTCGCGCCGGAGGAATGCGCCATGGACGATGAGAAACGTCTGACCGAAGCCCTGCGCGAGACCTTGCTGCATATCGCGGGCGTTTCGGGTGCTGTGGCCAAACGACTGCGTCCGGGACAATCCCTGAACGCGGATCTGGGTCTGGACGATGTCGATCTGGAAGTGCTTGCCGGTAGCCAGCGCAAGCTGGGCGATCGCATGCGCGAGGACCACGGCATCACCCGGATCGACGCCGACGAGTTGTTCGACCTCGCGGTCGGCGACGTGTTCGGGCTGACCGTGCAGCGCGCGCTTGGGCGGATGCTGAGCGCGCCGGAGGTCGCGGCGCTGTTCGTCTTGGCGCAGGCAGGACTACGAGGCACGGTCGGCTCAGACGCCAGCTGACGCGGCGACGGGGGCAAGCCGGCGGCCGGGCAATCCGGCCGCCACGGCTGGCAGCGCCCCGCCGCCTGCGCGATACTCGCAGGATGACCGTGCCTGCCCGCTCCGCCGACCTCGCCGCCCAGCCGCTGGCGCACGCGCTCGCCCTGCATGCGCAGTGCTACACCGACCCGGCGATGGTCGCGGTGGACCGGCGGTGGATCTTCGATCGCGGCTGGCAACTGGTGGCGCATGTCTGCCAGTTGCGCGCGCCGGGCGATCACGCCATCGCCGATCTGGGCGGGCTGCCGGTGATCGCGGTGCGCGGCGCCGACGGCGTGGTGCGGGTGATGCACAACGTCTGCCGCCATCGCGCCGGGCCGCTGGCGCAGTGCGACGGACTGGGCGCGAAATCGCTGCGCTGTCGTTACCACGGGTGGACCTACACCCTCGACGGCCAGTTGCGGACGGCCACCGAAATGGCTGGCGCGGCCGATTTCGACGTCGGCGACATCCGTCTGCCGCAGCTGGCGGTGCGGGTGTGGCAGGGCATGGTGTTCGCGGCGGTGGACGCAGCGATGGCGCCGCCGTTCGAGGCCTTCGTCGCCGGCATCGATGCGCGCATCGGCGAAGACCGGGCACTGGACACTTACGGCCATCATCACCGCGTCGGCTACGACATCGCCTGCAACTGGAAGGTCTACGTCGACAACTATCTCGAGGGTTACCACGTCCCGCACGTGCATCCCGAACTGAACCGGCTGCTGGATTACCGCAGCTACGTGACCGAGACCGCCGAGTGGTATTCGTTCCAGTTCAGCCCGCTGGAAAGCGGCGAGGGCCTCTACGGCAGCGGCGACGCGCTGTATTACTGGCTGTGGCCGAACACGATGCTGAACATCCTGCCCGGCCGGCTGCAGACCAACCGGATCATCCCGAAGGGCGTCGATCGCTGTCGGGTGGAATTCGACTTCTATTACGCACCGGACGACTCCGACGCCGGTCGCGCCCGCCGCGACGCCGACCTGGCCTTCAGCGATGTGGTGCAGGACGAGGACATCGGCATCTGCGAAGACGTGCAGCGCGGCCTCGCCTCCGGCTCGTACACCGCGGGTCGTCTTAACCCGCTGCGCGAGAATGCGGTGCATCATTTCCACGAACTGCTGCGCCGGGTCTATCGCGACGCGGCGTTCCCTCCCGTTTCCTGAGCTGGCCATCCGGCCATCCCGCCTTCACCGACCGACCAGAAGCCAAGCCCATGCAGACCATCCGACGCCCCATCGCGCTGACCGCCCTCGCGTTCGCCCTCGCAGCCGCACTTCCGGCCCAGGCGGCCGCTCCCGTCGCGCAGGCCGACGGCGAATACAGCAAGACCGCTCCCGCGCCGGCCATGCACTGGCGCGCCCCGGGCGTTCCGGCCGCGAACGTGGCGCGGATGCAGTACGGCGAGATGGCCGTCTCCCGCCTGCTCGACCTGCAGCGCAAGAACCGCGGCGGCGGGCTGAAGCCCACGCAGATCGGCATCGGCCGCGACGCCGCGCACGAGAGCGCGCAGTCGGGTCTGCCGGCGCTGCAGTGGCAGCCGGTCGCCGGCGGTTTCGTGGCGAAGGTCGAGATCCGTTCGATGGACGCGATGGCGCTGCGCGTCGGCCTGGATGTCAGCGGCCTGCACGATCGCGCCGAACTGCGGTTCGGCGGCTCGGCGCGTCCCGACGAAGTGGTGGCGACGATGACCGGTGCCGAGATGAAGCGCCTGCCCGGCCCGCAGGGCCTGTTCTGGAGCCCCAACACCGATGGCGAAACCCAGATCATCGAGATCTTCCGGCCGAAGGGCGTGCCGGCGTTCGCGGTGCGTCTGGATGCGCCGGTACTGTCGCATCTCATCGTCGACAGCCGCAATTCGTTCCAGCTGATCGAGAAGATCGGCGAGTCCGGCAGCTGCAACGTCGACACCATCTGCCGCGTCAACGCGCTGGGCCAGCCCTTCGTCAACGCCAAGAACGCGGTCGCGCACATGCGCTTCGTGGTCGGCAGCAGCACCTTCATCTGCAGCGGCACGCTGCTGGCGGACACCGTGCCGCAGACCCAGATTCCCTATTTCCATTCCGCGAATCACTGCTTCAGCAGCAACACCAGCGTGCCGCCGGTGACGAGCCAGATGCAGACGGTGGCGAACACGCTGAACACCTTCTGGAACTACGAAGCGACCACCTGCGGCGGCCTGACGTCGACGCCGCAGACCCAGCTCAGCGGTGGCGCCACCTACCTGTATTCGACCAACAACACCGACGGCATGCTGCTGCGCCTCAACAGCGCCGCGCCGTCGTTCGCGTATTTCGCCGGCTGGAATGCCACGCCCCTGACTGGCGGCACCGCCGTGCTGGCGCTGCATCACCCGTCGGGCGACGCGAAGATGGCTTCACTCGGCCAGGCGATCTCGATCGACGGCACCGAGACGACGGTCGGCTGGACCAGCGGGACCACCGAGGGCGGCAGCAGCGGTTCGGGCCTGTTCACGCTGGGCCCGCGCGGCTACGTGCTGCGCGGTGGCCTCTACGGCGGCAGCGCCTCGTGCTCGAACTCCGGCTCGCTGGCGACCGCGTCGAACCGCGACTACTACTCGCGCTTCGACGTCGATTTCGCGACCACCAAGACCTGGCTCGAACCGCAGGCGGCGGGGGCGAACGGTTCCAAGCCGCTGATCCGGGCCAGAAGCACGGCCGCGAGCCGCCCGGCCGCGTCGGCGCCGGCCGCGCGCATGCGCGGCATCGCACCGAACGCGTCGCAGCACAGGAAGTGAGCGCATCGCGGGACACCGCCTGCGTGTCCCGCGTCGAGCGCATCGCGGGGTGAGCATCGCCCCGCGCCCGTTGGGCCTGTGGTCCGCGATCGCGCTGGTCGCGGGCAACATGATCGGCAGCGGCGTCTTCCTGCTGCCCGCGTCGCTCGCGCCCTATGGTGCGATCAGCCTGTACGGCTGGGCCATCACCCTCGGCGGCGCACTGCTGTTGGCGTTGACCTTCTCGCGCCTGGCCGCACGCGGCGCGCATGCCGGCGGACCCTACGCCTATGCGCGCGAAGCGTTCGGCGACACCACCGGTTTCATCATCGCCTGGAGCTACTGGATCTCGATCTGGTGCGCGAACGCCGCGATCGCGGTGGCCTTCGCCGGCAGTCTCGGCAGTCTGTTCCCGCCGCTGGTGGCGACGCCGCTGCGCGGTGCGGCGCTCGCGCTGGGCGCGCTGTGGCTGTGCGCGGCAATCAACCTCGCCGGCGTGCGCGAAGCCGGGCGGCTGCAGATCGTCACCACCGTGCTGAAACTGGTGCCGCTGCTGTTGTTCGGCGGCATCGCGATCTGGCTGATCGAACCGCAGCATCTGCGGCCTGCCGGCGACTCGATCGCGAGCGATGCGCCGATGTCGATGGCCGCAGCGATCCACGCCACCGTCGCGCTGACCCTGTGGGCGTTTCTCGGCCTGGAAGCGGCGACCATTCCCTCGGGCGCGATCCACGACGCCGAGCGCACGATTCCGCGCGCGACATTGATCGGCACCCTGCTCGCGGGCGTCGCAACCATCCTCGCCTGCACCGCGGTGCTGGGATTGCTGCCGGCGGACGCGGCAAAAATCTCGACCGCGCCGATGGCCGACGCCGCCGGCACGCTGTGGGGCCCGGCCGCGGCCACCGGCATCGCCATCGTCGCCGCGATCTCGTGCTTCGGCGCACTCAACGGCTGGGTGCTGCTGTCGGCACAACTGCCGATGGCCGCGGCGCACGACGGGCTGTTCCCGGCGGCGTTCGCGACACTGGACGGCAACGGCACGCCGCGCGTCGGCGTGCTGGCGAGCACCGCACTCGCGAGTTTTCTGGTGATCGCGAACTACACCGATTCGCTGGTCAAGGTGTTCACGTTCTCGATCCTGCTCTCCACCGCCGCGACCCTGCTGCCCTATGTCCTCAGCAGCGCGGCGTGGCTGAAGCTCGGCAGGCGCGGCCGCATCGTCGCGGCGCTCGCGCTGCTCTACAGCCTCTACGCACTGATCGGCACCGGCGCCAACGCGCTCGCGTGGGGCGCGGTGCTGGTGATCGTGGGCCTGCCGCTGCGCTGGCTCTGGAAGCGGAACTGATCCACGCCACCACGCCGATCGACACCACGCCGATCGACAGCTCGGCGATCGATGGCACCGAGATCAATGGCACGGCGCGCAGTCGCACGCATCACAGCGCCGGCGGCTCGGCAGCCACCGGCTCGCCTTCCGGCGGCAGCCGCGTGCGCGTGATCTCCCACCACCAGAACAGGAAACCGATCAGGGTGAAGGCCGCTGCGCCGAGCGCCAGATGCAGTGGCGCATGACTGAGCATGGGCGAGAACACGCCGGCCACCGTCGATTGCAGGATCAGGCTGGTGAAGGCCTGCAGCGACGACGCCGCGCCGCGCTGGCGCGGATACATGTCGAGGATCGCGAGCGTGAGGATCGGAAACACCAGCGAGATGCCGAGCGCGTTGATCGCCATCGGCACGACCGCCCAGGGCATCGACGGCGACGGGACCAACAGGTTGTAGCCGATGTTCAGCGCCGCGGCGGCACCGCAGAGCGCGAATCCCATCCCGGCCAGACGGGTGCCGCTGACCCGGCCCGCGGCGCGCCCGGACAGGAACGAACCGAACACCATGCCGGCGATCGTCGGCACGAAGAACCAGCCGAACTGATCTTCCTTGAGGCCGAGGTGATCGAGCACGAACGCCGGCGCCGACGCGATGTAGAGGAACAGCGCCGCGAAGTTGAACGCGCCCGCGGCCGCGAAGCGCTGGAAGCGGCGGTTGAGGAAAATGTAGGCGTGGTTGCGCAGCAGTTCCTTCGGCCGCGGACGGAAGCGCGCCTCGGGCGGATGCGTTTCCGGCAATCCGAACCAGGTCATCGCCAGCAGCGCCAGCGCGAACAGCACCAGGAACCAGAAGATCGCGGGCCAGCGCTCCCAGCCGAGGATCCAGCCGCCGAGGATCGGCGCCAGCGCCGGAGCGATGCCGAAGATCATCGACACCTGGCTCATCAGTTTCTGCGCGTACTGCCCCTGGAACACGTCGCGGATCACCGCGCGGCCGACGATCAGGCCCACGCCCGCGGACATGCCCTGCAGCGCGCGAAACGTCAGCAGCATCGGCAGACTGGTCGCCAGCGCGCAGCCGACCGATGCCAGCGCGAACACGCACAGGCCGCCGAGAATCACCCGGCGGCGGCCGATGGCGTCCGACAGCGGGCCATGGACCAGACTCATCAGCGCATACGCGAGCAGGTAGGCGCTGATCGTCTGCTGCAGCGCGACCTTGTCGGCGCCGAACTGCGCGCCGATCTGCGGAAACGCGGGGAACATGGTGTCGATCGAGAACGGCCCGATCATCGCCAGGCCGCCGAGGATCAGGGCGAGCCGCCTGCGGGTGGGCGTTGCGGTCATGGCGCCGTTGCCGATGTCATCGCCGACGACCCGCCCTGCGGCCCGCGCCGCGGCAGCACTTCGATCCGACTCACGTTCTCCTGCACCAGGACTTCGGTGCGGCCGTTGTCGGGCCAGTAGAGGTAAACATAACCGCTGGTGGTGCCGAGCAATCGGGCGCCGCCCCGCAGGGGCGCACCGGCATCGGACAGCGTCACCCGAACCGCCTGCCCGCCGCCGTCCAGCAATGCTTTCGCACGATCGCCCGAGTACGCCATGATCAACGAACCGCCACCGAACAGCAGGGCCAACAGGATCGTGGCCTCGGGAGACAGGTCGTACCAGCGGCGGGGACGGAAGGGATCGACGTAACGGCTGAAGATCAGGCGGCCGAACCCGTGCCGGCGGAAACGCTCGGCGCGCTCCGGATGGCGCAGGCGGTAATAGGTCGGCCAGTAGGCCGGCACCGCGATCAGGATCATCACCAACAGCCAGAGCAGATTCATCGGCTGACGCACGCCCGCGACCAGGAAGTCGCCCGGCTGCATGTATTCGAGGATCGGGATGCGGAACACCCGGTAGAAGCAATAACTCGACCACAGGCCGATCAACGAAAGCAGCAGATAGCCCAGCGTGATCGACAGCGCCGGCTCGCGTCGCAGCAGCGCGAGCGCGCTCGGGAACCACACGAAACGATTGGCGTAGTCTTCTTGCCCGGACGGATCGTCGGCGGACGCACCGGTTGCGGGCGCGGCACGCGCGGCCGAAGCCGCGGGAGGCGTCTTCCGGGGCCCGGAGGAGGGTCCGGGTCGTTTTTTCGGGCCGCGCGATGCACTCATCGGGGCATGGTAACGCGGCGCAGGCCGCGCCCTCCCCGGCCTTCCGTCCTGCTGACGCGGCGGAGCCCCGGCCGGTATACTCCGCCGACACGGTGGGAGAAGCGGGCCGGAAGGATCGGGCCGCTGCCGAAGGCGCAATTCGCCCGGAATCGCTCAGGCCCGGTACCGCCATGTATTCAGCACTCTGGAGAGATCGGCCGCCGGCGACGGCAGCGCCGGCGCCGAAGGGGCAAAACACGGGGGATTCCTGCCCCGTCGTTCAAACTCTCAGGCAAAAGGACAGACGGGCGAGCGGGGCTTGAGCGGCATTGCCGCGAGCCCGCGAGCGCCCGCTGGCCGTGAGGACGGCGGGCCCGAACGCCCCCTCCCCGCGGCTTCGACCGCGCCAGACGACGCCTGCCCATGTCCTCGATTCCGGTTTCCCGCGCGACCCTACGCGATCTCGAACACCACGCCGCGTTCCTCGAACGCCACATCGGCCCCAACGACGTCGAGATCGCGCACATGCTGCGCGCGGTCGGACACGATTCGCTGGAGGCGCTGACCGAGGCCATCGTGCCCGCGAGCATCAAATCGACCGCGCCGCTGGCGCTGCCCGACGCCGTCAGCGAAGTCGAGGCGCTGGCCGAAATTCGCGCGATCGCCGGTCGCAACCAGGTCTTCCGCAGTTTCATCGGCCAGGGCTATTACGGCACCCACACGCCGAACGTCATCCTCCGCAACATCCTCGAAAATCCGGCGTGGTACACCGCCTACACGCCGTACCAAGCCGAGATCTCGCAGGGCCGGATGGAAGCGCTGATCAACTTCCAGACCATGTGCGCCGATCTGACCGGCATGGAGATCGCCAACGCATCGCTGCTGGACGAGAGCACCGCCGCGGCGGAAGCCATGACCCTGGCCAAGCGCTCGGCGAAATCGAAGTCGAACGTGTTCTTCGTGTCCCGCGGCGTGCACCCGCAGACCGTCGAAGTACTGCGCACGCGCGCCGAACCGATGGGTATCGAACTGGTCTTCGGCGACGATGCCGACGCGGCCGCCACCGACTGCTTCGGCGTGCTGCTGCAGTACCCGGACACCTTCGGCCGCATCCGCGACTACCGCGCGCTCGCCGATGCCGTCCACGCGCGCAACGGTCTGGTCGCGGTCGCGACCGATCTGCTCGCGCTGACGCTGATCGCGGCCCCGGGCGAATGGGGCGCCGACATCGTCGTCGGCAACTCGCAGCGTTTCGGCGTGCCGTTCGGTTTCGGCGGTCCGCACGCCGCGTTCATGGCCTGCCGCGACGCCTACAAGCGCAGCATGCCGGGGCGCCTGATCGGCGTGTCCGTCGATGCCGAAGGCAAGCCGGCCTACCGGCTCACCCTGCAGACCCGCGAGCAGCACATCCGCCGCGAGAAGGCCACCTCGAACATCTGCACCGCGCAGGTGCTGCTCGCGGTGATGGCGAGCATGTACGCCGTGTATCATGGCGCCGAAGGCCTGACCCGCATCGCCCACCGCACGCATCGCCTCGCGACCATCCTCGCCGCGGCGCTGCGCAAGGAAGGCGTGCACATCGGCACCGATTTCTTCGACACCCTGCACATCACCGGCGTCGATGCCGAAGTCGTGCATGCGCGCGCGCGCGCCGAGGGCATCAACCTGCGCCGGATCGACGCGCGCAGCCTCGGCATCAGTCTCGACGAAACCACCACGCGCGACGACGTGGCCGCGCTCGCCGCGCTGTTCGGCGCCGACGCCAGCGATATCGACGGCCTCGACCTCGACACCCGCGACGCGCTGCCGGAAGCGCTGCTGCGCAGCAGCGCGTTCCTGACCCATCCGGTGTTCAACACCCACCACAGCGAACACGAACTGTTGCGCTACATGCGCGCGCTGTCCGACAAGGATCTGGCGATGGATCGCACCATGATCCCGCTGGGCAGCTGCACGATGAAGCTCAACGCCACCGCCGAGATGATCCCGGTGACTTGGCCCGAGTTCGCCAACCTGCATCCGCTGGCTCCCGCCGATCAGGCCGCGGGTTACGCGCAGCTGATCGACCAGCTGGAAGCGATGCTGGCCGAATGCACCGGCTACGATGCGGTGAGCCTGCAGCCGAACTCCGGCGCGCAGGGCGAATACGCCGGCCTGCTCGCGATCCGCGCCTACCACCGCTCGCGCGGCGAAGGCCATCGCGACATCTGCCTGATTCCGGAATCCGCGCACGGCACCAATCCGGCCTCGGCGCAGATGTGCGGCATGACCGTCGTGGTCACCAAGTGCGACGGCAACGGCAACGTCGATCTCGACGACATCCGCCGCAACGCCGAGAAATACAGCGACCGCCTCGCGGCGCTGATGATCACCTACCCTTCCACGCACGGCGTGTTCGAGGAAGACGTGGTCGCGATCTGCGAGACCATCCACCAGCACGGCGGCCAGGTCTACACCGACGGCGCGAACATGAACGCGCTGGTCGGCGTGGCCAAGCCCGGCAAGTGGGGCTCGGACGTCTCGCATCTCAACCTGCACAAGACCTTCTGCATCCCGCACGGCGGCGGCGGCCCGGGCGTCGGCCCCTGCGCGGTGAAGGCGCACCTCGCGCCGTTCCTGCCGAAAACCCTCGGCGGCGAAGGTGGCGTGGGCATGGTGTCCGCGGCCTCGTTCGGCTCGGCCTCGATCCTGCCGATCAGCTGGATGTACATCACGATGATGGGCAGCGCCGGCCTGCGTCGCGCAACCCAGGTCGCGCTGCTCAACGCCAACTACATCGCGAAGCGTCTGGCGCCGCACTACGACACGCTGTACACCGGCCGCAACGGTCTGGTCGCGCACGAATGCATCCTCGACCTGCGTCCGCTGAAGGACAGCACCGGCATCAGCGCCGAAGACGTGGCCAAGCGCCTGATCGACTTCGGCTTCCATGCGCCGACGCTGAGCTTCCCGGTCGCCGGCACGCTGATGGTGGAACCGACCGAAAGCGAATCGCAGCACGAACTCGACCGCTTCATCGACGCGATGATCCAGATCCGCGACGAGATCCGCGCGATCGAGGACGGCCGCCTCGACCGCGAGGACAATCCGCTGAAGCATGCGCCGCACACCGCGACCGCCGTCGCCGGCAGCGAGTGGACCCACGCCTACCCGCGCGAGCTGGCCGCGTTCCCGCTGCCGTCGCTGAAGCTGCAGAAGTACTGGCCGCCGGTGGCGCGCGTCGACAACGTCTACGGCGACAAGAACGTCATGTGCGCCTGCATCCCGGTGGATGCGTACCGGGAACCGGCGGACGCCTGAGCCGCCGCGAATGATCGGACCGGCCGGCGCGCCATGCGCCGCGCCGGTGCCTGCGATCGACGCGTCCGAGGTCGATCCCGCACGCATCTCCCCTCCTGCCCGGCCCACGACGCGCGGGCCGGCATCCTGCCTGCAAGCAGAATCGCGCCGGCGCGGCGATACCGCCAGCCCGGCATGTAAACGATTGATTCGTCACGGGCGGATTCGTGCCGCGCACGGGCCTGCGGCCCGGACAGCGATGATGACGATCTTGTTTCAACAACCTGCTAGATTACGTGACAGCGATCATGCACGGCCCGGGCGATGCACCGGACCGGATGGCATCCGCCGGCAGGGATCGCACGTTCACATCCAGACTCTCGGGGGAGAGACCAGCATGCCCGCAAGCGCGACGCTCCGCGCCAACCGTCTTTGTGCCGCCCTGTTCGCCGTCATGGCGCTGCCCGCCGTCGCACAGGACACCGCCACCGCCAACCAGACCGCGGACGGGGTCGACACCCTGGACCGCATCGCGGTCACCGGGACGCGCATCAAGCGCTCAGAAGCCGAGGAATCGCTGCCGATCACCGCCATCACCCGCGAGAAGATCGACCAGCTCGGCATCACGTCGGCGGAACAACTGCTGATGACGCTGAACATCTCCGGCAACGGCTCGGACAATCTGGCCAGCAACGCCGGCATCGTCAACGAGGAACAGCGCGGCAACAACGGCGTGTCCGGCGCCAATCTGCGCGGCCAGGGCGCGGACGCCACCCTGGTGCTGCTCAACGGCCGGCGCGTCGCGACCCATGGTCTGAAAGGCCGCGCGGTCGATCTGAACTCGATCCCGTTCGCCGCCATCGAGCGCGTCGAAGTGCTGCGCGACGGCGCTTCCGCGATCTACGGCACCGACGCCATCGGCGGCGTCATCAACTTCATCACCAAGCGCGATTTCCGCGGCGCCCAGGCATCGGCATTCGTCGATGTCACCGAAGCGGGCGGCGGCGACGCCTACCGCACCAGCCTGCTGTTCGGCCACGGCGACCTCGACAGCGACGGCTGGAACGCGTTCGGCACGCTCAGCGTCAAGCGCAACACCATCCTGCGCGGCAGCGATCGCGATTTCTCCAACACTTTCCAGCCCGAGCGCGGCCTGTCGCCGGATACCCGCGGCACGCCGTTCGCCACCGTCTTCAGCCTCGGCAGCACCGGCGTCGGCGCCAGCAGCCTGCTGCGCAACGGCGTGCTGGACCCGGCCGGCGGCGCCACCCGCCTGACCGCCGTCAACATCTTCAACCTGCCGGGCGCGGCAGGCTGCGAAGCGGCCGGTCCGAACATGGGCCCCTACGGCTACCGCCTGTGGAATTCGCCGGCATCGCGCTATGCCTGTGCCTGGGATTATCCTGCGGCCGCCGTCATCCAGCAGCCGCAGGACAGCGTGGACTTCATCGGCCGTGCCACGTTCCGCATCGGCAGCGCGCACGAAGCCTACGTCGAACTGACCGCATCGCGGGTCGAGGTCGCCAAGACCTTCGAACCCAACCAGATCTCGTCCAGCACCTCCACCGCCGCCACCGCGCTGGGCCCCACGACCTGGTATCCGCTGAATCCGCTGACCCAGTCCACCTACGACGCCGTCTACAACGCGCTCTCCGGCTATTTCGGCGCCGGACAGCTCAACTACGGCGCGCCGATCGCGTATCGCTGGCGCTGTCTGCCCTGCGGTCCGCGCCAGATCGAAACCACCACCGATGCCTACCGATTCGTCGCCGGCATCGGCGGCATGATCGACGGCGGCCCGTTGAACGACTGGAGCTACGACGTCGGCCTGACCCGCGCCAGCAGCGAATCCGAATCCATCCTCGGCAGCGGCTTCCATTACACCGACGCGCTGAAACAGATCCTCGGCAGCGGCCTGATCAACCCGTTCCTCGCACCGGGACAGAGCCAGTCTCCGGAAGCCATGGCCGCACTCGCGGCGGCCTCGGCCCGCGGCGTGAAGCTGTACGGCGGCGAATCGGTCCTGACCTCGGTGGACGCATCGATCTCGGGCGACCTGGGCTTCTTCAAACTGCCGGGCGGCGACATCGCGATGGCCGCCGGCATCGACCTGCGTCGCGAGGAATTCCATTTCGACGGCGACCAGCGCACCAACCGGCGCGCCGTGTTCAACGCGCCGTTCGACGACGCCAACGCGCTGGGCAACGTCCGCCGCGACATCCGCGCCGCCTACGTCGAATTCCAGCTGCCGATCTTCAGCAACTTCGACCTCAACCTCGCCGGCCGCTACGACCACTACAGCGGCTTCGGCGGCACCACCAACCCGAAGGTCTCGTTCCGCTACCGGCCGTTCGATTCGCTGCTGTTCCGCGGCGCCTACAGCACCGGCTTCAAGGTGCCGAGCTTCAACCAGCTCTTCAACGGCGTCAGCGAAGTGCAGTACACCGGCCAGGATCTGGCCGACCCGCGCACCTGCCCCGACGGCGTCGCACGGGCGAACGTGCCCGGCTGCGAAACCATCCGCCCGGTCGAGATCTTCGGCGGCAAGCCCGACCTCACGCCGGAAGAGTCGACCCAGAAAAGTCTGGGTCTGGTGTACTCGCCGAACGATCGCTTCAACATCGCGCTGGACGCGTGGGAAATCGAGCGCGAGAACACGATCCGCTCGGCGCCGCGCGACGTGCTCATCCGCTATTACGACCTGTTCCAGGACAACTGGATCCGCGATGCCTCGGGCGAAGTGGTCGCGATCGATCGCCGCTACATCAACTCCGGCGGCAGCCTGATGCGCGGCGTGGAACTCGACGCCAACCTCAGCGGCGAGCTGGCCGGTGGCCGCTGGAACATCAACCTCAACGGCAGCTACATCCACGAGTTCCGCACGAAGGCGCTGGAATCCCTGCCGTATTCGACCAATCTGGTCGATCGCTACGTGCGTTACTTCAACCTGCCGATCTCCTGGAAGCACACGCTCAATCTCGGCTACACCCGCGGCGACTGGTCGCACAGCCTCAGCCAGATCCATCGCGACGGGTATTACGACGAACCGCCGGCGAGCGTGGCCAACGGCAGCTTCATTCCCGCCGGCTGGGAACCGCGCGTGGACAGCTACACCACCTACAACTACAGCGTGACCTGGACCGGGATCAAGGATCTGAAGCTGGCCTTCGGCATCAAGAATCTGCTCGACAAGGATCCGCCGTTCACCGCGCACATGAACGACTTCGCCGCGGGCGCCGCCTGGGAACCGCGCATCGCCGATCCGCGCGGGCGCGCCTATACCCTGCTGGTCGAATACCGGTTCTGGTAACGGTCGCGGGCGTCCGCCTGCCCACATCGAGCGACATCGCGGCACCGCATCGCAGGCCCCGGACACCGGGGCCTGTTTTTTTGCGATCACGGCGCCGTCGCGGGCTTCATCCGGAATTCGATCGAGCCCTTCGCCACACCAGCATGGCGTTGTTCGCGGGCATCGCCACATCGGCGATCAGGCGCAGGCCGGCAGCGGCGGCCAGCGCGTTCACGGCTTCGAAATCGCGGATGCCGGAACGGGGATCGCGTGCCTTCAATGATCCATCGAAGTCGCGGTTGCTGTCGCTGGTGTACGCACCGCCACGATTGAACGGGCCGTAGACGACGACCGTCGCCTCGTCGGCCAGCACCGTCGGCAAGGCCGCGAACAGCGCCTGCACTTCCGTCCAGCCCATGATGTGCAGGGTGTTCGCGCTGAACACCGCGTCGTAACGCGCCATCGGCGGCGGCGAGAATCCGGGCGCAGGCGCGGTCGCGGCCTGCAGCGAAAACGGCGCCGGCGTGTTGGCCAGCCCTGCTTCGTCCAGCCACATGCGGATACCGTCGAGATGGGCGTCGGCATCGGTGCACTGCCAGATCAGCCACGGCATCGCCGCCGCGAAATGCACCGCGTGCTGGCCGGTGCCGCTGCCGATCTCCAGCACGCGCCGGACATCGGCGAAATGCGCGCGCAGCACGGCGAGGATCGGATCGCGGTTGCGCTCGCAGCTCGGCGAATACGGCTTCATGTCGGCTTCTGCTCCAATCGGCACATGTTGCAATGCGCTTCGGCAACGACTCTTGCGAATGACCCCTGGGGCCGGTGGCGCGGTCGGAGCGGCATTTCGCCGCCGCGACGCGCGCCACCGGCACCGGGAATGCGATGACTCAGCCGCCGGCCTCCAGCACACGATCGCCGCGGTCGAAACCGGATTCGTACAGGCGCAGCCCCTGTGGCGTGCGCAGCAGGGCGATGGCGATGCCGACGCGCTGCGGGTCCGCTTCGCCGAATGCGTCGTCGACCGCAGAAAACCGGCCGCGACCATCGTTCTGCAGCCGTTGCGAACCGGCGCCGATCGTACCGAGCAGAAGATCGACATCGCGATCGCCGTCGAGGTCCTCGAACAGCGCATCGAGCGTCGATTGCGCGCGCTCGGGCAGGCGCGCGGCGGTCTCGTCGCGGAATCGGCCGCCGTCGTTGATCAGCAGGCGGCTGCGCGCGGCCGCGGGCATCCGGAAATCCACGTTCGCGAACAGCAGGTCGGCATCACCGTCGCCGTCGATGTCGCCCATCGCGATCTTGCGGGTTTCCTCGGGCGCGGACGGCGCCGGCAGGCGCGCATCGGTCTCGTCGACGAACGCGCGCCCGCGGTTGACGTAGACGCGATTGCGGCCGCCGTTCGCGGGTTCGTTGCCGGCGATGAGATCCAGATCGCGATCGCCGTCGATATCGACCAGGGCCAGATCCTGGGTCACGTCGATCACGTCGGGCATCCACGTCGCGCTGACGTCCTCGAAGCGACCGCGGCCATCGTTGCGCAGCACCAGTTCGCGCGCGGCGTTGCGCGAGAGGATCAGATCGACATCGCCGTCGCCGTCGATGTCCCCGGCCACGCCCGCGTTCGACTGCGTGGCAGTCGGCAGCGGATGCGGACTGGCGGCGAACGCGCCCTTGCCGTCGTTGAGCAGGTATTCGTTGTTCGCGGTGTCTTCGCTGGGAAACACCGCATCGAGGTCGCCGTCACCATCGAAATCGGCGAGCACCGCATCCTCCGAATCTTCCGCTGCCGCCGGCAGCGCGCCTTCGACCAGCCGATAACGACCGTCGTCGTTGCGCAGCAGCACGTTCGGCGCGAATTCCTTGGCGAGGAACAGATCCAGATCGCCGTCGCCGTCGGCATCGCCCTGGCCCACGTCCATCGTGCGTCCCTGCCCCGCGCCGTCGGGCAGCAGGCGCAGGCTGGCGTTCTGCGGTGGGAACGCGCGCAGGCCCGACAGCGGCGCCAGCCAATCGTCCAGCGCCACCGCCACCGTTTCGCTGTAGATCGCGCCCGGCTGGCCGAAGCCGGCGTACGCGGCGCGCTCGCTGGCGAAACCCATCATGCCGTGATCGGCGTTCGGCACTTCGACATGCTTTGCGGTCCCGGGACGCAGCGCGTTCACCCGTTCGGCGATCGCACGATGATCCTCGGCGCTGGAGACGTAGTCGCCCGCGCCGTGCATCGCGAGCACCGCGGTGTCCGCCCTGCCCCACATCGCCGGCATGTCGATGGCGTTCAACTGATGCCAGAACGGCAGCGCGCGGCCCAAGTACACGCCGCCCTGGAACATCTCCGCCATCGCCGGCCGCAGCTCGGGGTGTTCCGCAGCGATCCGCTCCGGCGTGCGCCGCTGCTGCAGGAACAACTGCGAGATCCGCGTCTTCTGCGCCATCGCGGCGTCCAGCATCGCGCCCTGCATGCCGGCCAGCGCGTATTGCCGGCGCGCGTTCTCCAGTTCGTAGTCGTACCAGCCGCGATACGCGGTGCCGTACACCGCAAGACCGCGCAGCCGGAATTCGTCGGCCAGGATCGGGCCCCACACGCCGCCCATGCTGTGCCCGAACACGAACACACGCCGCGGGTCGACATCGTCGCGCGCGAGCAGCGCCTTCAGGCCGGCGCGATAGCCGTCGAGCTCGCGTTCGAAATCCACCGCCGTGCCCGGCCCGCCTTCGCTGTCGCCCACGCCCGGCTTTTCCACGCGATAGGTGATGTAACCGGCCTGCGCGAAGGGCTGCAGGAAACGCGAATAGGGATTGCCGTCGGCGAGAACCGTGTCCACCGTGCCCAATGCGACACCCTGCACGTAGAACAGCACCGGATGACGACCGCCCGGCGCGGGCGTGGTCGGCACCGACGTGAGGGTGCGCAGCCGCGCGCCGTCGATCGCGACCTCGCCGTATTCGACGCGATAGGCCGCGTTGCCCGGGTCGCGCATGCGCTCGCCGGCGGTGCCGCGCAGCACGATCTCCTGTCCATCGCGGCGCAGCTTGAGCGCCACGGTCGCGCCGCTGCGGCTGTTCGCCAGCCAGGCCAACACTTCGGTCACGGTCTTCACCGGCGCGTCGTTCAACGCCAGCAAACGGTCGCCCACCTGCACGCCCAGCGCCTGCGCGGTGGTCCCGGGCAACACCGCCTGCACCAGCACACCATCGTTTTCCGGCACGTTCGCGAGCTGCACGCCCAGCGCCGCACGGCGCGGCAACGGCTCGGCCGCATGCAGCGGCGACATCGCGGCCGCGGAGATCGTTGCGGCGACGATGCCGACCATCACCCAACCGCGCCGCTGCAGCCTCGCCATGCCCGTCTCCATCCACGTGATCGATGCGATCACGCTACGCCGCGCGACGACCGATCCCATGGGGCGGAAGTCATGCGCGGGCGCGGACAGAAGTCATGGGCGCGGTGCGCCCGCGCGGTCAATCGACCTTGTCGGGCGGCGGCGCCGGCGTGGCGACCTGAGCAACCTGCGCGATCTGCACGACGTTCGGATCGCGCAGCGCCTCGGCCTGGTTGATCAGGCGATCGAGCACGTTGGGCACCAGACGCTCCGAGAATCCGGCGATGAACGCCCAGACGATGGCCTTGGCGCTATCGATGTTCTGATTGGGAATGACGCTTCGCAGCAGCTGGAAGATGCTCTCGAAGTCCTGCGCGGTGTTCTTGAATTTCGGGAACAGGTCGCCCTGCAGCAGACCGCTGAGGAACAGACCGTACATGACCAGCGCGAGCACGCCCGAGATCAGCACCGAGACGTAGATCTGCATGGTGAACACCGCGCCATCGAGCGCTTCCAGCGCCACCTTGTCCACTTCGGAGAGTTTGGCGAGGCGGTAGTAGTTGTTGATGACCGCGCCCACCGAACCGGCGCAGAACACCAGCAGCAGGATGTCGCTGTAGAGGCCGGTGCGCGCCGCGATGATCGCCGCGACGCAACCGCCGAACGCGACGATCCCGCTGACCGCGAGATGCCAATACAGCGTCGTGAGCTTGCTCATGGCCATCCCCCCTGGCTTCGTGGGATCCATCCGTCGCGCCGCGCCCTCCCCGGGGCGGCGCGCGGTCTTACATCGTATGCGTCGCCTTGTCCGAGGTCAGGATGCCGGCGAGGATCGCTTCGATCTTGTTCTTCACCGCTTCGCCTTCGGGCGTATCGGCGAACTGCACGCCGATGCCGGCGACGCGGTTGCCCTGCGCGCCCGCGGGCGTGACCCAGGCGACCTTGCCGGCCACCGGCAGGCGCTCGGGCGATTCGGGCAGGGTCATCAGCAGGAACACTTCGTCGCCGATGAAATAGCGCTTGGCGGTGGGCACGAACACCCCGCCCTGCTTGAGATACGGCATGTAGGCCTGGAACAAGGCGTGCTTGTCCTTCACCGCGAGGGAGAGGATGCCTTGCCGGGCGCCGCCGGCCGCTTTCACGTTCATCGTCTGGCTCCTGAAGCCATGTTCCCAGCCTTGTTCACGGGTCCGCTCCATTGCGACAACAGTTCGACCAGCGCGAGGTCCGCGCGGACCGTGGTCCGCAACAGGTCGCGGGTGCGGTTGGCCGCATCGAACCAAGTGCCGAGGGTGCGGATTCCGAGCGGATCGGTCAAGCGGCCGGCCTCGGCCAGGGCCAGATCGGCGGCATGACGGAGACGCTGGTCGAGATCGGCGGCATCGGCCCAGCGCTTCGCGGTCTCCAGCGCCGAGCGCTCGCCGCGACGCAGCGCCTGCAGGTCGGCGGCGATCTCGCGGCGCAGCGCGAGGCCACCGTCGCGCAGCCAGGCATCGGCCAAGCCGGGATGGCCGCGGGCGGCCTCCAGGGCCTCGTGCGCGGCCGCATCGGCATGGCCCTGCGCGCGCAGCCAGGCCCGCGACTCGTCGGCAGGCGGCAGGCGGAATTCGAGCCGCTGGCAGCGGCTGCGGATGGTGGCCGGCAGCCGCGCGGGGTTGGCGCTGATCAGCCACAGATAGCGGCCGGCCTGCGGCTCTTCCAGGGTCTTCAGCAGCGCGTTGCAGGCGGCGTGGTTGATGGCGTCGGCGGGATCGAGCACCGCGATCTGCGCGCCGCCGTACTGCGGCGTGAGCGCGAGTTTCTCCGACAACCGCCGGATCTGTTCGATCACGATCTCCGCGCGCGGCTTGCCGGTCTTGTCGTTGACCTCGTAGCCGACGAACAGCAGATCCGGATGGCTGGCATGGCCGAACGGATGCGAGGGTCTGCCGTCCGGCCGCACTTCCAGCGGATCGCGCTGGTGGCGGTTGGCGAACAGCTGGCAACTGCGGCAGCGGCCGCAGGCTTCGCCGGCGGCATCGCGATCGGTGCAGAGCATGCGCCGGGCCAGCCGCTCCGCCAGCGCGCGCTTGCCCAATTGCGACGGGCCGCAGAGCAGGAGGCCGTGGCCGAGACGCCCGCTGTCGAGCGCGGCGGTGGCCTGCGCGTACATGCGCTGCTGCCAGGGCGACATCGCGGGCAGGTCGAGTGCGCTCACGCCGTCTCCGCCGCGGCGCGGGCGATGAACATGCGCAGGATGGCGACCGCATCGGCGGCGACCTCCCGCGCCGGCTGCGAGGCGTCGACCACGCGCACGCGCTCGGGTTCGGCGCGCGCGCGGGCGAGGAAGGCGCGACGCACGTTCTCGAAGAAATCGTCGCGCTCGCGCTCGATGCGATCGGGGCCGTTGCCGAACGCCAGATCGCGGCCGCGGGTGCGCTCGCGGCCCTGGGCGACGCCGAGATCGAGCAGCAGGGTCAGCCCGGGCTGCAGGCCGACCACGCGACGTTCGAGTTCGGCGATGAATGCGATGTCGAGCCCGCGCCCGCCGCCCTGATACGCATAGCTGGAATCGGTGAAGCGGTCGCTGATCACCCAGGCCCCGCGCTCCAGCGCCGGCAGGATGGTCTCGCGCACGTGCTGCGCGCGCGCGGCGAACATCAGCAGCAGCTCGGTTTCGGCCGCAGGCTTCTCGTGCGCGGGGCGCTCCTGGCCGGGGCCGCCGACGGGCACGTTGAGCAGCAGTTCGCGGATCTGTTCGGCCAGCGGCGTGCCGCCGGGTTCGCGCGTCGACACCACTTCGCGCCCGTCCTGCAGCAGCGCCTCGCGCAGCGCATTGAGCACGGTGGTCTTGCCGGCGCCCTCGCCGCCCTCCAGCGACACGAAGCGCGGATGTCTCGGCAATCCGGTCATTGCGTCGTCGCCTGCGGCGTGCGCTGCGCACGGTAACGCTTGAGATACTCGGCGACCGCGCTCTGGTGCTCGGCGTACGTCCGGGTGAACACGTGACGACCGCTGCCGTCGCCGACGGCGACGAAGAACAGCGCGTCGCCGGGGGCCGGATGCGCGGTGGCCTGCAGCGCATCGCGGCCGGGCATGGCGATCGGCGTCGGCGGCAGACCGTCGCGGGTGTAGGTGTTGTACGGCGTATCGGTATCGAGATCGCGACGGCGGATGTTGCCGCTGTACGCGCTGCCCATGCCGTAGATCACGGTCGGATCGGTTTCCAGCCGCATCGGCACCTTCAAACGGCGCACGAACACGCCGGCGATCTGCGGGCGTTCCTCGGCGATGCCGGTTTCCTTCTCCACGATCGAGGCCAGCGTCAGCAGCTGGTAGGGCGTGTCCAGCGGCAACCCCTGATCGCGGCCGCTCCAGGCCTCGGCCAGCGCCTTTTCCATCGCGGCGGCGGCACGCTTGAGCACATCGAGATCGCTGTCGTTGCGGGTGTAGAGATAGGTCTCGGGCAGGAAGCGGCCTTCCGGATGCTGCGCACCGAGGCCAAGGGCGCGCATCAGCGCCGCGTCATCGAGCTGCGCGCCTTCCTGCTTCAGCGGCGAGGCCTTCGCCAGCGCCGCGCGCAGGTCGCGGATGTTCCAGCCTTCGACGATCGTGAAGCGATAGCTCACCACCTTGCCGTCGCGCATCGCAACGAGCAGATCGCGCGGGGTCATGCCGGGTTCCAGCGCGTATTCGCCGACCTGGATCCTGCCGGCCGCACCCATCTGCTTCGCCAGCGCGCGCCATTCGAAACCGCGGCTGGCGATGCCCATGGCATCGAGCCTGCGCAACACCTTCGGCAACGAATCGCCGGGCTCCACCACCAGGGTGTCGCCGGCTTCGATGCCATCGATGGGCGCATCGGCGAAACCGGCATAGTGCCGGTAGGCGACCACGCCCAACGCGCCCGCGACGACCACGAGCAGAATGAGGAACAGCAACGCGAGCGTGCCGAGACGCGACGATTTCTTGCGGGCAGAACTCACGGAAGGTCCTCGTTCGGATCGATGGCGAAAGCCGGGTGCGCGGCGGCGAGACGACGGCGCGCATCGGCCACGGCCGGATGCGGCGCCCAGGTGCGGTCGCCGAGCCGGGCCACGGGCAGGATACCGCGCACGGCGTTGCACAGGACCAGGGCTTCGGCGGATTCGACCGCTGCCACCGTCAGCCTGCGCTCGCCCGCGGCGAAGGCGCGCAGCGTCCAGCTGCGGCAGACCCCGGCGATGCCGCAGCGATCCACCGGCGGCGTCCACCAGCGGCCCTCGGTGCGCACGAAAAGATTGGCCGCGGTGGCGGCGACGACATGGTCGTCGGTGTCGCGCATCAGCCCCTCGTCGATGCCCGGATCGCTCCATTCCGCGCGCGCCAAGATCTGTTCGAGCCGGTTGCCGTGCTTGATCCCGGCAAGCAGCGGCTGGTGCGCAAGGCGCGTCTCGCACCAGCGCAGCACCAGCCCGCCCGGACGCCGCGGCAACGGCGCCGCGGACGCAAGCAGCGCCCACACCGGCGGCGCGTCGAACGCGGGCCTGTAACCGCGCCCGCCGCCGCCGCGGGCGACGATGAGTTTGATCACGCCGTCGCGGTGCAGCGACAGCCAATCGTGCAGTTCGGTCTCCATGCGTTCGGACGCGGGCAGCGGAATGCGCAGACGCGCGGCGCCGAGCGCCAGTCGTGCGCGATGACCGGGCCACCACGGAATCGAGCCGCCGATGGCGCGCATGGTTTCGAACACGCCGTCGCCGTAGGCGAAGCCGCGGCCTTCGACCAGCGCCGCGTCGGTCGCGGCGTCCTCGACGCGCGCGTCGCCGACGAACAGCCGCGCGCTCACGGCACGGCTCCCAGCGCCTTGAGCAGGCCGCGGGCCTTGGCGCGGGTTTCGTCGAGCTCGCGCTGCGGATCGGAGTCGGCGACGATGCCGGCGCCGGTGCGGAAGCGCAGCGTCGCGCCGCCGGCCGCATCGGCTTCGATCTCCGCGCTGCGGATCAGGATGTTCAGGTCGAGATCGCCGTCGCGGTTGAGCCAGCCGAACGCACCGGTGTAGGCGCCGCGACCGGTCGCTTCCAGCTCCGCGATGATCTGCATGCAGCGTACCTTCGGGCAGCCGGTGATGGTGCCGCCCGGAAACACCGCGCGGATCGTCGCACCGGGCGTCGCATCCTCGCGCAGCCGGCCGCGCACGTTGCTGACGATGTGATGCACGTGCGAATAGCTTTCCACCGACATCAGCTCGTCGACCTCGACGCTGCCCGGCGCGCAGACGCGGCCGAGGTCGTTGCGCTCCAGATCGATCAGCATCACGTGTTCGGCGCGTTCCTTCGGATGTCCCACCAGTTCGCGGATGCGCGCCGCATCGTCGTCGCCCTCGAAGCGCGGCCGGGTGCCCGCGATCGGCCGGGTCTCGACCACATCGCCGCACACCGACACCAGCCGCTCCGGCGACGAGCTCGCCACCGCCCAGGGCCGGCCGTCGCTGTCGCCCGCGAACAGCCCCGCGAACGGCGCCGGACTGACTTCGCGCAGACGGGCGTACAGCGCCGGAGGGTCGTAAACCGCGCAGCGCGCGCGCCACGCACGGGAGAGATTCACCTGGAACACATCGCCCGCGGCGAGGTAATCGAGAATGCGGCGCACGCCGTCGACGAAGGCCTCCGGCGCATCGTCGGACAGGGTGCCTGGCGCACGCCATCGCGTCGCTGGCAATGCGCACGCGGCATCGAGGTCGGCCACGATCGCATCGAGCAAGCGCTCGGCGCCGGCCTCGGCCACCGCGAAGCATTCGCCGGTGGCGTGATCGCGCAATACCGCCGCCGGGCAGCGCAGCGCCAGCGCCACCGGCAACCCGCCTTCGGCCTGCGGCAGACGCAGCACCGGTTCCACCTGCGCCGCGAGTTCGTAGGCCAGGAACAGCGCCCAGCCGCCGCGGAACGGCCAGCGCGGTTCTTCGCGCGGCAGGCGCAGCGCCTGCCAGCGTTCGTCGAGCAGATCGAGAAAATCGCCTTCGACCTCCAGGCCGCACGCATCGCGGACGACGCCGTCGCGATCGAGACGCAGGGACTCGCCGTCGGCGACGAGCAGCAGATCCCAACGCCCCAGCGCATGGCCCGCATGCAGCGACGACGACGTGGACTGGAGCAACAACGGATAGCGCGCCGGCGACACGCGGTGCAGGCGCAGCGGATCGCTGTCCGCCGGAAGCGCACGGGTGACGATCATGCGGACGGATTCGCGATCAGGGCGTATCGGTCAGCGCGCACGCCATCGGGACCCGCCGATCACAGCCTGCCGAAGACCAGCGTGCCATTGGTGCCGCCGAAACCGAAACCGTTCGAGGCCGCGTAATCGATCCGTTTCTCGCGCGCGACGTTGGGCACGTAGTCTAGATCGCAGCCCTCGCCGGGTTCGTCGAGATTGATGGTCGGCGGAATCACGCCGGTGTGCAGCGCCAGGATCGTGAACACGGCTTCCACGCCGCCTGCGGCACCGAGCAGATGGCCGGTCATCGATTTGGTGGAGCTGACCATCATCTTGTGGGCGTGATCGCCGAAGGCACGCTTGATCGCGAGCGTCTCGGCCAGATCGCCGGACGGCGTCGAGGTGCCGTGCGCGTTGAGGTAGCCGATCTGTTCCGGATTCAGGCCCGCGTCCTTCAGTGCGGCGATCATGCTGCGCGCCGGGCCTTCGCCGTTTTCGCTCGGCGCGGTCATGTGGAAGGCGTCGGAGCTGGCGCCGGAGCCGAGCAGTTCGCAGTAGATGCGGGCGCCGCGCGCCTTGGCGTGTTCGTATTCCTCGATCACGAGGATGCCGGCGCCGTCGCCGAGCACGAAGCCGTCGCGATCCTTGTCCCACGGACGCGAAGCGCGGGTGGGATCGTCGTTGCGCGTGCTCATCGCCTTCATCGCGCAGAAGCCGCCGACCGCGGTCGGCGTGGAGCCGCGCTCGGCGCCGCCGGCGATCATCACGTCGACGTCGCCATGCTGGATCAGGCGCATCGCCATGCCGATCGAATGATTGGAACTGGCGCAGGCGGAGACCGCGGAAAAACTCGGGCCCTTGATGCCGGTCAGCAGGGTGATCTGGCCCGGCAGCATGTTGATGATGGTGCTGGGCACGTAGAACGGCGAAATCTTGCGCGGGCCGTTCTCATGGAATTTGATGGTCTGCTCTTCGATTCCGTGCAGCCCGCCGATGCCCGAGCCGATGATCGTACCGATGCGCTCGGCGTTGGCGTCGGTCACCTCCAGCCCGGCGTCGCGCATCGCCATGAAGCTGGCGGCCACGCCGTAGTGGATGAACGGATCCATCTTCTTGGCGTCTTTGGGCGTGATCCATTGCAACGGGTCGAAATCCTTGACCATCCCGCCGATGCGGGTGGAGAAACCCGTGGTATCGAAATGCGTGATCGGGCCGATACCGCTGCGGCCATTGACGATACCGTCCCAGGTACTGGCGAGATCGTTGCCCAGGGGAGACACGGTTCCCAGGCCGGTGACGACGACACGACGCTTCGACATGATTCAACTCCCGACTCTTGCCCGCGGAGGCGTATCGATGCCGCACGCCGCGCGGATGTAACGACGATGACCAAAACGCAGAGGGCCGCGATGCGGCCCCGGCGTTCGCCCGGACGGCGCGTCCGGGCGTGGATCGAGCCCCGCGTCGATTACTTGACGTGCGACTTGATGTAATCGATGGCCTGTTGCACCGAAGTGATTTTCTCGGCTTCTTCGTCCGGGATCTCGCATTCGAATTCTTCTTCGAGCGCCATCACCAGCTCGACGGTATCGAGCGAGTCGGCGCCGAGGTCGTCGACGAACGATGCGCTGTTGGTGACTTCCTCTTCCTTGACGCCAAGCTGTTCGACCACGATTTTCTTGACGCGTTCTTCGATGTTGCTCATGGGTGTTTTGCTCCGGAAGGAATTTGATGCGGTGGATAGTTTAAGGGAAAGCCGAGGCCGAAGTAGGGCCACGCAGGTCTTTTCGATTCAATGACTTACTGAAAACGTCTGTTTCCGCAACCATGCGGACCCGGATCAGGGCATGTACATGCCGCCGTTGACGTGCAGGGTTTCGCCGGTGATGTAGGCGCCGCCGGGGCCGGCGAGGAAGGCCACGGCGTCGGCGATGTTTTGGGCTTCGCCGAGACGGCCCAGGGCGATCTGGCCGAGCAGGCCTTCCTTCGCGGCGTCGGGCATCGCACGGGTCATGTCGGTATCGATGAAACCGGGCGCGACGACATTGACGGTGATGCCGCGCGAACCGATTTCCTTCGCGAGCGATTTGCTGAAGGCGATGATGCCGGCCTTGGCGGCGGCATAGTTGGTCTGACCGGCGTTGCCGGTCACGCCGATGACCGATGCGATGTTGACAATGCGGCCCTTGCGCGCCTTCATCATGCCGCGCATCACCGCCTTGCTGGTGCGGAAGACGCTGGTGAGGTTGGTGTCGAGAATCGACTGCCATTCCTCGTCCTTCATCCGCATCAGCAGGTTGTCGCGAGTGATGCCGGCGTTGTTGACGAGGATCGAGATCGTTCCGTACTGCTTCGCGATGTCGTCGATGAGTGCGTCGATCGCGGCGGCATCGACCACGTCGAGCCTGCGTCCGTGGCCGCCGAGCGGCGCCAGTCGCGCGCCGATGGCCTCGGCACCGGCATCGGAGGTGGCCGTACCGATCACGGTCGCGCCCTGGGCGGCGAGCGTGTCGGCGATCGCGGCGCCGATGCCACGGCTGGCGCCGGTCACGAGCGCGATATCGCCCTGCAGCGGTCGGTACGGGTTGGAGTCGGTGGTCATGGGCGTCGTGGGGTTGGACGCGGGAAACGCCGTGGCGGTGGCGGAACCCACTGGGAAAGACGGTGGCGACAGGTCGGCGATCATACGGGCGAAACCGCGCTTCTGTCTGTACGAAGGCGTATGTGCGAAGACGAGAAAGGTGTCTCAGATACGCGAAACCGCCGCGACCGGGGTCGCGACGGCTGCTGCGCGCGAAACGGCTGGGATCAGTAGCGAAGCAGCGCCGCACCCCAGGTGAAACCGCCGCCGAAGGCCTCCAAGAGCACCAGCTGACCGCGCTGAACCCTGCCCGAACGCACCGCTTCGTCCAGCGCCAGCGGCACCGAGGCCGAAGACGTGTTGCCGTGACGGTCGACGGTGACGATCACGCGCTCCATCGGCATGTCCAGACGCTGGGCGGTGGCGTCGATGATGCGCAGATTGGCCTGGTGCGGAATCAGCCAATCGATATCGTGGCGATCGAGGCCGTTGGCTTCGAGGGTTTCCTCGACCACGGAATCGAGCGCCTTCACCGCATGCTTGAACACTTCGTTGCCGGTCATCCGGATGCGCACGCCGGCGTTCTTCTCCTCCGGCTTGAAACCGACCGAAACGCCGACCGGATTCCACAGCAGTTCCTTCTTGCCGCCATCGGCGTGCAGATGGGTGCTGATGATGCCGGTCTCGTCGTCGGCCTTCAGCACGATCGCGCCGGCGCCGTCGCCGAACAGGACGCAGGTCGTGCGGTCGCTCCAGTCGATCATCCGGGTGAGCGTTTCCGTACCGATCACCAGCGCGGTCTTCGCGGCGCCGGAACGGATGAACTTGTCGGCGACGGTCAGCGCGTAAATGAAGCCCGAACAGGCAGCGTTGACATCGAACGCAGGGCAGCCGTTGGCGCCAAGGCGATGCTGGATGAGGCAGGCGGTGGACGGGAAGATCAGGTCGGGCGTGGTAGTGCCGACCACGATCAGATCGAGCTCTTCGGCGGCGACGCCGGCGGCTTCGAGCGCGCGCACCGCGGCGTGATAGCCGAGATCGCCGCTGGTCTCGTCATCGGCCGCGACATGGCGCTGGCGGATGCCGCTGCGGGAGGTGATCCATTCGTCGCTGGTATCGACGATCTTCGACAGATCATCGTTGGTGACGACCTTCGCCGGCAGATAACTGCCGGTGCCTGCGACGCGCGAGAAAACCTGTTTGCTCATGCCCGCCCATCCCCCTTCTTGCGGTGACCGGATCCGGTGCGACGCGGACGTGGACCGTGCCGCGACGCGGATCCTGCGGCCATGACGGCCTCGAACCGGTCCCGACGCGAGGCCGACGTCGCTGGCCGGATCGCGGTGCGGCCCATGCCCGGAATGCCGGAACGGGGCCAGAAATAAGGACGCGGCCTTTCGGCCGCATCCCTGTGGCGTGCCGGCGCTGCCGGCACTGTTGCGCTCGCGGGCGCCGGAGGCGCCGCGCGGGTCACTCCTGATCGACGATCTTGGTCTTCGGAGCGATCACCTGACGGCCGCGGTAGTAGCCGTCCTTGGTGACGTGATGCCGCAGATGAACTTCGCCCGAGGTCGGGTCGGTCGCCAGCTGCTTGGCGGTCAGGGCATCGTGCGAACGGCGCTGGCCGCGACGGGACGGAGTGACTCGGGATTTCTGCACAGCCATGGGATTGCTCCAGCTCGAAACGTGGATTTCGGTGATTGAAAGTGATGGATCTGAGAGGTCCGCGCCGGGATGCGCGCGCCTCAGGGTTTCTTCAGCGCCGCCAAGGCCGCGAACGGATTGGCGCGCGTTTCTTCGTCCTCCGGCACCGGCCAGTCCCGCTCGACCGATTCGCTGCCCGGCATCGCAGGAACCAGCGGCACGGCAAGGATCAACTCGTCCTCGACCAGCGCTGCGGGCCTGAGCATGCCGTCGTCATCCACCCACAGCGCCTCGTAATCCGGCGGCAGAGCGGCTTCGACGTCCTCGTCGCTGCCCGCTTCGCCGCGCACGAGGGCGAGACGCTGGGTCAACGACACCGGCTGCAGGAACCGTTGCAGACTGCGCTGGCAGACCAGCGGCAGATCGGCATCGATGCGCAACTCCACGAACGGCACCTGCAACGCGTCGTGACCGAACTCCAGGGAGAAGCGCGCTTCTCCCTCGGTATCGGCCAGCAGATCGCGGAGGCGGGCCATCGCGGCCAGCGGCAGACGGCCATCGAAACTGCGCCGGGCTGCCACCATACGCCAAGCGTCCAGAACTTCGGGCACTTCAGCGGACATAAGACGCGGAATGGTAGGGGCCGAGTCCGATGCTGTCAAACCCAAACCCTTGCGGGGCCAACGATTTGCCCCCCGGCACGGGCCGCGTCAGACTGTCCACCCGCGTCCGGGCCAGTCGTGTGACCGTCTTCTCTTTTCCCATGGCGACCGTCGTCTTCGCGGTCATCGTCGTTCTCGCGCTGGCCGGCGCCTGGTGGTTCTCGCGCCGGGACCTGCCACGCCAGCGCGCCTTCACCCGCCTGCTTGACGCTGCGGATGCGCTGGAATCCCGCCTGCGCACCGCGAAGACCGAAATCGAGGCGATCACCGGCGACGAGGACGAGACCGTCCGCACCGCGCTCCAGGAAATGCTGCGCCAGCGGCTGTGGCTGCAGCAGCATGGCGACACCGCGCCGGTGGAGAAACTCGAAGAGATGCGGGCCTCCATCGATCGGGCGCGGGACCGGATCGACCAGCAGCTGCGGCTGGTCGAGCGCGCTCGCGCCGCCCCGCCCTGAGACCACGATGCCCGAGCTGATCCTCGCCTCGACCTCGATCTATCGCCGGGACCTGCTCGAACGGCTCGGCCTGCCTTTCGCCACCGCCCGACCGGAGGTCGACGAATCCGCCCGGCCGGACGAGGCGCCGCAGGCGCTCGCGGTGCGCCTGGCCAGGGCCAAGGCCGAAGCGGTCGCCGCGACGGCCCCGGCGGCGTGGGTCATCGGCTCGGATCAGGTCGCGGAACTCGACGGCCGGCCGCTGGGCAAACCCGGGACCGTCGAGAACGCCGTCGAGCAACTCCGGTCGATGGCCGCCCGCGAGGTTCGATTCCTGACGGCGCTGTGTCTCGCGGGCCCGGACGGCCGGCGATTCGAGGCGCTCGACATCACCACCGTTCGCTTCCGCGCGCTGGGCGAGGACGAAATCGCGCGCTACGTCGAGCGCGAACGGCCGCTCGACTGCGCCGGCAGCTTCAAGTCCGAGGGCCTCGGCATCGCGCTGTTCGAGGCGATCGAGAATCGCGACCCGACCGCGCTGATCGGTCTGCCGATGATCGCCACGGCACGGTTGCTGCGGGAAGCCGGGTTCGCGGTGCCCTGAGTCGGTCCGCAGGCCGCGTCAACGCAATTCGACCGTTCGCGCCGGCCAATCCTCGACGCTGCCATCGCGGCCGTGCAGGCGCAGACCGATTCGATACTTTCCGGGCGCGCGGGCGCCCAGATCGACCTGTGCACGGAAACCGACGCGCGGCTGCTGCGGGTCGGTGGAACCGCCGTCGCGCCATTTGCGCCAGAAACCGACCACCTCGGGACGCGGCAGGCCGTAGTCCGCCGCGGTCGCGACCTCGCCATCGATCATCACGTCGACCTTCGACAGGCCTGCGCCGTCCTTGAACGCCCACCCCTGCAGCACGAAACGGCGCGGCACGACCGCGCCCGTCTCCGGCGCATCGATCCAGGCCATCGCCGGCGCGACGCAGGGGCCATCGACGCGCGGGCCGGTCAGCGCGAACAGCAGGAACCGCTGACGACCGCGATCAATGTCGAGCACCTTCGGCGGCGGCAGCGGCCCGACCATCGCGCAGAGATCGTGCCAGCGCTGGAGCTGATGTTTGTAGTCGACATCGCCCGCACCGACGACCAGCAGTTGCGGCGCCGCGGCGCCGGAGCGGCCGTCGCTGTGCAGCCCCCACAGGCGCAATTGCGGCGCGCGGCCGTGATGCGCGTTGAGCGGATGATCGAGCACCGCGATGCGCGGGTCGTCCAGCGCGAACCCCAGCTCCGCGCCGATCTTGAAGTTGTCGGCCAACAGCGTCGTCCCGACGGGCATCGTCGCGCGCATCTTCGCGACTTCGCGCGCCAGCATGTCCCAGCCCGCGAAATTCGACGGATACCATTTGCTGTCGGCCATGCGCGCGCGCAACGCGGGCGACGATACCGCGGCGTAATACCCCAGTCCGACGAACAGGCCCAGCGCCGCCAGCGCCCACATCGCGCGACGCATGAAGGCGGGCCAGCGTTCGATCGCCAGCGGCGCCAGCGGCAACAGCGCGAGATAGGCCGGCAGCGGCCAGTGGAAACTCACGCGCTCGCTGTCGGCGAAAAATCCGAGCAGGAAAAAACCCGACAGCACCAGCAGTCCCGCCGATGCGAGATAGCGCCGTCCCGGCGATGACATCGGCGCACGCTGCGCGAATCCCGCGCGCACCAGCGCCCACAGCAGCAACGGGGTGACGAACGCGGCCTGCACCGCAACGAACGCGATGCCATCGGGATGAAACGCCCATGGATGGCGGTCGACGAGCTGGAAGCGCAGGCCGGCGTCGGCATTGTCGAGATTCCACGACAGCAGCGGCAGCCAGGCGAGCGCGCCGATCAGGATCGCCCCCCAGACCCGCGCATCGCGCAGCGCGCGCCGCCCTTCGGGCAGCATCAGCAATGCGACGACCCCGACGCCGATCACCGCGATGAAGCGGTAATGCGTCAGCCCGCCGATCGCCAGCCCCGCGGCGAGCAGCGCGGCCGCGCCCCATCCCACGCCACGCAGCAGCCGGGTGCCGGCATCGAGGCACAGCACCGTGGCCAGGGCCAGCGGCACGTCCGGCAGCGCGAGGACGCCCAGCGTGCCCAACAGCGGCAACAGCACCGTCAGCGAACCTGCCGTCCAGGCCTGCGCCGCACCGGCCTCGCGTCGCGCGATGGCGACGATCCACCACGGCAGCAGCGCGGCGATCGCCAGGAACGGCCAGCGCAGTCCGAACAGATCGTGGCCGCCGAGTTCGACGCCCAACCGCGTGAGCCATGCGGTGAGCCCGGGCAGATCCGAATACGCCCAGGCCGGATGGCGACCTTCCTGCCAGTAGAACGCTTCGTCCACGAACAGCGGCACCTGCCATGCGAGGACGCATTTGCACAGTGTCGCCGCCGCCCAGAGCGCGATGAAGGTCCGCTTCGCCGAATCCGCCTGCTGTTTCAATCCGTACTCTCGCTACACTGCCGTGATGATCATTCGATCCATGCCTTTCGGATGCATGCCTGTCGGATGCATCCCTGCCGGGTGCATGCCCGTTCGAACCCTGACCGCTCCGGAGAATCCCTTGACGCCCCACCGCGAGTCCCGCACATGCTAAACGACCGACTGCACGACGCCCTCAAACGCGCCCAGGCGCAGGTCAACCAGTTGGTGCTGGGCAAGCCGCACGAGGTGCGCCTGGCCTTCGTCGGACTGCTTTCGGACGGACACGTGCTGATCGAAGATCTGCCGGGGCTGGGCAAGACCACGCTGGCGCATGCGCTGGCGGCGACCCTGGGCCTCGGCTTCCAGCGCGTGCAGTTCACCTCCGACCTGCTGCCCTCGGACATCGTCGGCGTCTCGGTCTTCGACGCCCAGGCCCGCAGTTTCCAGTTCCATCCCGGCCCGGTCTTCGCGCAGGTGCTGCTGGCGGACGAGATCAACCGCGCGCCGCCGCGCACCCAGAGCGCGCTGCTGGAAGCGATGGCCGAACACCAGGTCACCGTCGACGGGGTCACCCATCCGCTGCCGGACCCGTTCTTCGTCATCGCCACCCAGAACCCGGTGGATCTGTCCGGCACCTATCCCCTGCCCGACTCGCAGCTCGACCGCTTCCTGCTGCGCCTGCACCTGGGCTATCCGCCCGAGGATGCCGAACGCGCGCTGCTCGCCGGCAGCGATCGCCGGGACCTGATCGCGCGCAGCGAAGCGGTGCTGAGCGCCGACGACGTGCGCGCACTGCGCAAGGCCGTGAGCGAAGTGCACGCCAGCGACGCGCTGGTGGCCTATGTGCAGACCCTGCTCGCGCGCAGCCGCCACCATCCGGGCGTGCGCGTGGGCCTGTCGCCGCGCGCGGGGCTGGCGCTGCTGCGCGCGGCGCGCGCGCATGCGCTGCTGCTCGGTCGCGCGCATGCGCTGCCCGAAGACGTGCAGACGCTGTTCATTTCGGTCGCGGCGCATCGCCTGGTGCCCGATGCCGACAGCGGCGACGGCGCGACGCTGGCGAAGTCGATCCTCCACGCGGTTCCCGTGGACTGACGCGCACGATGAGCGACGCCGGAGGCGCGCTGGGCGGCAGGATCGAACGTCGCGTCGCGCGATGGGTCCGGCCGCGCGCGCCGGAACCGCTGCCGGTGCAGTTCGACCGTCGGCGCATCTACGTGCTGCCGACCGGCTTCGGTCTGTTCTTCGCCGCGCTGATCGCGGCGATGCTGCTGGGCGCGCTGAACTACAACAACAATCCGGCGCTGATGCTGGCGCTGCTGCTGGCCGGCGCCGCGCACACCGGGCTGTTCGCGGCGCATCTGCAGTTGTCGGGGCTGCGGGTCGTGTCGATCGGCGCCGATCCGGTCGGCGCGGGCAGGCCGCTGCAATTGCGCATCCACGTTCGCGCCGACCCCGGCCGTGAGCGCCGCGGCCTGCGCATCGCCTGTGGCGGACACGCCACCTTCTTTTCGCTGCAGCAGGGCTCGGGCGAAGCGACGATCGAACTGCCCACCGAGCGCCGCGGCTGGCTGGAACCGGAACGTCTGCGCATCTCAACCACGCGACCGCTCGGCCTGGTGGTGGCGTGGAGCTATGTCTGGCCCGAGCGGCCGCTGCTGGTCTATCCAGCGCCGGAAACGCAAGGGCCGCCGCTGCCCGAAGGCGGCGGCGATCGCGCGATCGCGCGCATGCATCCCGCGGGCGACGACGTGCATCACCTGCGCAGCTACCGCCGCGGCGATTCGCGCCGCGCCATCGCGTGGAAACCCTCCGCGCGTCGCGACGAATTGCTGGTGCGCGAATACGAGCAACCGCTGGGCGCGGACATCGATCTGGACTGGCGCGCGCTCGCCGCCCTGCCCTACGAGGCCCGCATCCGCCGGCTGGCGCGCTGGGTCGACGAGGCCGAACGCGACGGCCGCCGTTACCGCCTGATCCTGCCCGGACAACCGGCGCTGGGGCCGGCGCAGGGTGCGGCCCACCGCCACGCCTGCCTGAAGGCGCTGGCGCTGATGCCGGAGGCGCGCGGCCATGGCTGAAGACGCCCTGCCGCTGGAACCGGTCGCGCGCCGCTGGTCCCTGGCCGCGGCGGCGACCTGCCTGCTGCCGTTGCTGCTGCAGGTGCCCGGCACCCTGGCGCTGGGCATCGCTGCGGTCGCCATCGCCATTCCGCTGCTCGCCCGCGAAGGCCGCGCCCCCGGCTGGCTGCGGCTGGTGCTGATCCTCGCACTGCTGGGCACGGTGATGACCCTCTACGGCTTCCGCTTCGGCCGCGACACCGGCTGTGCGCTGCTGGCGACCATGCTCGCGCTCAAGCCCGTGGAGATGCGCACCCTGCGCGATGCCCGCAGCCTGCTGGGATTCGCGCTGTTCGCGCCGTTCGCGACCTTCCTGCTGGACCAGGGGCCGCGCACGCTGGTGCTCGGCCTGCTCGCCGCGCTGGCGGTGCTGGCGACGCTGCTGAAGCTGTCGGAAGTCGAGGTCGGCGATGTCGCGCCGGGTGGGCGGCCGTGGCGGCGGTTCGTCGCGGTCGCGAGGATGATCGCGATCGGCCTGCCGCTGGCGATGGGCGTGTTCTGGCTGTTCCCGCGGTTTTCGTCGCCGCTGTGGGGCGTGCCCGAGCGTGCGCTCACCCGGCCCGGGTTGTCGGACCGGATGTCGCCGGGCGACTGGATCGACCTGGTCGCCGACGACAGCCCGGCACTGCGCGCGACCTTCTTCGGCGAGGCGCCGCCGCAGTCGCAGATGTACTGGCGCGGCCCCGTGCTGTGGGATTTCGACGGCCGCAGCTGGACCGCGGTGGAGTGGTCGTGGGGCATCGGCGACGGCGAAGCCGTGCCCGGGCCGAAACGCTACGCCTACGAACTCGAGATCGAACCCACCGACCGCAATCAGCTGGTAGCGCTGGAATTGCCGCTCGCCGCACCGCCGGGCGCGCGCCTCCACAAGGATTTCAGCCTGCGCAGCCGGCAACCGCTGACCGCGGTCACCCGCTGGAGGATGACCTCCGCGCCGCAGACCCGCCTCGAACGCGATCTGCATCCGTCGCTGCGCAAGCTCGCCCTGCGCCTGCCGCCGGGCTACAACCCGCGCACGCTGTCATTGGCGCAGCGCTGGCGCCAGGAAGCGGGGCCATCGAACCGCACGAACGACACCGCCATCGTCAAGCGCGCGCTGGACTGGGTGCGCACCGATTTCGCCTACACCCTCGATACGCCGCTGCTGGGCCGGCACAGCGTCGACGAATTCCTCTTCGACCAGCAGGCCGGCTTCTGCGAACACTTCAGCAGCGCGTTCGTGGTGCTGATGCGGGCCTCCGGCATTCCCGCGCGGGTGGTGACCGGCTACGTCGGCGGCTATCGCAATCCGGTCGGCGGCTACTGGCTGGTGCGCCGTTCCGATGCCCACGCCTGGGCCGAGGTCTGGCTGGAGGGTCGCGGCTGGGTTCGCGTGGACCCCACCGCCGCGGTGGCGCCCGAGCGCATCTACGACACCATCGACGATCGGCGTCCAGGCGCGCTGGGCGGCTTTTCCGGCCTCGCCCCGGTGTTCGATGTCGGCGACTGGCTGCGTCGGGGCTGGAACGACTTCGTGCTCGGCTACAACGCCGCCCGTCAGCGCAAGCTGCTGGAAGCCTTCGGCGTGCCCGACCTGGATTCGGCGCGGCTGATCCAGCTGTTCGTGATCGCGACCGTCCTCGCGCTGGCCGGCATGCTCTGGCTCACCACCCGCCAGGAGCGCGAGAAAGATCCGGTGCTGCGCGCCTGGCGACGGCTGGAGCGTCGCTATCGGCGGCTCGGGCTGGGCCGCGAACCGCACGAGCCGGCCGGCATCTGGTCGGCGCGGGTGGCTGTGGCGCGCCCGGATGCGCAAGAATTGCGCAAGCTCAGCGCGCGTTTCGCCGATTGGCGGTACGCTCGCGACCATGGCGGTGTCACCGACGCGGATGGACTCATCCGCGACCTGCGCAGGCACCGCCCCTGAATCCCCTGGAGACCCGCATGCACACACGCACCCTCATCGTCGCCGCATTGGCTGCCGCCCTCGCCGGCTGCGTCACCCAGGCCGTTCCGCTGCGCGGCGAGTTCGCCGCCATTTCCCCGCATCAGGCGATCGAGCAGGACAGCACCGGCAGCGTGGTGCGCTGGGGCGGCCGCATCGTCCGCACCGAACCGCTGGCAGACCGCACCTGCTTCGAAGTGCTCTCCACCCGTCTCGACGCCTCGGGGCGGCCGTACTGGGCCGGCGACGACACCCGCGGCCGCTTCATCGCCTGCCGCGCAGGCTTCTACGATCCGGCCCTGTTCACCGACAAGCGCGAACTCACGATCACCGGTCGCATCGGCGGTTACGAGAACCGCAAGGTCGGTGAGTACGACTACCGATTCCCGCGCGTGGATGCCGACGTGGTCTACCTGTGGCCGGTGCGCGAGCGCGTGGAAGTGATCGCACGGCCGTCGCCGTGGCCGTGGTGGGGCTGGTGGTGAACCGCGGCGCGACTGCGGCATGGATATGCGAACGGCGGCCTCAGGCCGCCGTTCTGCTTTTGCGCCGTCGTGGCAAACGGGCGCTACTTGGCCCCGCTCGGCGTGTGCTTGTCGCGATAGCGGAACGTCAGCCAGAGGCCGACCGCGATCGAGTACGACAGATTCGGGATGAACGCCTTGTCCAGCGTGGTGATCTTCGAGGCCAGCGCGACATAGTTGGTGTAGGCGGCCTGCGACAGGGTGAACGCCGCGATCAGCAGGACCATGCGGATCGGCACCGGCATGCCGAGCTTGAGCGCGATGATCGTGCCCTCGGAGATCAGGATGCCGACCAGGAACGGGAAGATCGCGCCGATCAGGATCATGCCCAGCGGGCTGTCCTGGGAATGGGTCACCAGCATCAGGTCGGCGAAGGTCACGCCCAGCGCCCGAGTGATGAGGAAGGCCAGGAATCCCGTGCAGAACGACATGATCCGCACGTACTGCTCGGCGCCCTCCGAATTCATGATCACCTTGATCGAGATCCAGATCTGGCTGGTGATGACCAGCAGGATCAGCACCTGCTCGATGACGGTGAAGGGGTCCCACTTCATGCTCGACTCGCCACGCGCTGTCCTCGGTTCGCAGCACACCGGCGGGAACATACCACAGCGCCCGCATCGGTTCGGGGGCTGTCGCCCGCCCCAGAGGTCGCGAAACGCGTCCGGGCGCTCATTTCACGACACGCAGATGCGAGGGACGCTTCTTCGGCCCGGGCTTCGGCGTGGGCGCGTCCGGTGGCCGCGGGCGGCGCCAGCGCCGGATCATCAACCAGCCGAACAACATCCCGCCGAGATGCGCGAAATGCGCCTCGCCGGTGTCCAGCCCGCTGAAGGCCAGCAGCAACTGCGCCACCGCGAAAATCGCGACCAGCGTCCGCGCCTTGATCATCACCGGCAGGAACAGCAGGCCGACGCGGTGGTTCGGGAATTCCATCGCATAGCCGGCGAGCAGGCCGAAAACGCCGCCCGAAGCGCCCAGCGAGGTGTACAGCCAGCCGTTCTGGGCCAGCATCAGCGTGGCCACGGCCACCTGACACAGGCCGGCGCCGACCACGCAGACAGTGTAGAAAACGAGAAAGCGGCGGCTGCCCCAGAACGATTCGAGTTCCGCTCCGAACATCAGCAGGCAGATGAGGTTCATCGCGATGTGCAGCGGATCGCCATGCATGAAGGCATAGGTCACCAACTGCCACGGCATGAACGAGGCCGTCGGCGAGAACGGATCGTCGTCCAGCGCGATCGGCCAGAGCTTGAGCGGCGCGAGATAGTCGTTCGGCAGAAGCAGCTGCAGCACGTACACCAGCACGTTCGCCAGCAGCAATGCCTTGGTGACGGGGGGCAATCGGGAGAGCATCCTTGATCCTCGGGGGGAAGAATCGCGTCCAGGACGCAACGACTATGATACCGGGATGATCGCACTGCCCGTCCTGTCCGCCGACGATTTTTCGCGCGCCCCCGACGCGCTCGCCGACGCGCTGAGCGGATGCGGCGCCTGTCGCATTCTGGGCTGGCCCGATCCATCGCTGCGCTGCGAGCTGCGCGGCGACCTGAAACGGCTGCAGGCCGCAGGCGCACTGTCGCGAGCGGCGGTGGGCCGCAGCGACGGACGCGCGCTGCGCGACGACATCCGCGGCGACGCGACCCTGTGGCTGGACGATCCGCGCTGCGGGGCACCGGCACGGGCATTCCTCGCGCGAATGGACGAAGTCCGCATCGCGCTCAATCGCACGCTGTACCTCGGCCTGTCGGAATGCGAGGCGCACTACGCCGCCTACCCGCCCGGCGGCGGCTATGCGCGGCATCGCGACCGTTTCCGCGACAGCGATGCGCGCGTAGTCTCCTGGGTCAGCTATCTCAACGACGACGATTGGCACGACGACGACGGCGGGGCGCTGCGATTGCATCTGCACGATGGCGCGGGGGATGTGTCGCCGGCCGGAGGCAGCATCTGTTTCATGAGCGAACTCGAACACGAAGTGCTGCCGTCGATGCGCGAGCGGCTGAGCATCGCCTGCTGGATGCGGCGACGCGAACGCGATCCGTCCTGACGATGCAGAACGCGGGCGATCAGGCGCCGCCCCAGACCTCTTCGTCCACCGATTTCGTACGACGTTTCGCCCGCACTCGGCCGCGTTCGTCGATCTTCACGCCCTCTCGGCGCAAACGTTTCAACTGTTCCTCGCGCTGGGTCGACCCCTGCGGAAACGCGCTCTGGCCATCGGAACGCAACACGCGATGCCACGGCAGCGCCGGATCGTCGTTCTGCGACAGCAGGCGCGCGACCATGCGGGCCCGCCCGGGCAGGCCCGCGCGCTGCGCGACGACCCCGTAGGCCGCGGTTTCGCCGCGCGGAATCGCGCGGATCGCGGCGAGGATGCGATCGGCGGCAGACAGGTCGGTCATGGATCGGTAGCATAATGCAACGCAATTCCCCCGAGTCCGGCACCATGCAGAATTTCGAACAGATCCGCAGCCACCTCGCTTCCGGCGACTTCCGGATCACGATGCAGGAGCCCTACGTGCTCTGCGTCGAACTCTCGCTCGATCAGGGCCGTCGCCATCAGGCGATCTTCCTCTCGGAACTGGAAGACGACGACGGCCGGACCTATCTGCGCGTCAGCACGGTGATCGCACCGACCACCGGCATCGACTGCCGCCGCGCGCTGGCCTTCAACTGGGAAAGCCGCGTCGGCTATCTCGCCATCGGCGAACTCGACCGCGTCCCGTACCTGCAATTGTGCGAAAACCGCCCGTACGACAGTCTCAACCCGTCGGAAGTCGATCGTCTGATCCTGGAGATCGGCGGCATGGGCGACCAGTTGGAGCGGGCGCTCTCCGCCGGCGGCGATCTGCTGTAACGTCGAACACTGTCCAGATGGCGCGCGCGGTAGAGCGGGCTTCAGCCCGCTGCGCATCTCGATCAACGCGATGAGCGGGCTGAAGCCCGCTCTACCTCGAAACAAGAAAAAGCCCCGGCATGCCGGGGCTTTTTCGTTGCGCGATCGCGGCCCGCATCAGGTCCAGCCGAACGCCTCCATCAGCCTGAACAGCAGGTAGGCGATGCCGCCGGCGGCCGGGATGGTCAGGATCCAGGCCCAGATGATCCGCTCGATCACGGTGATCTTCAGCGCGCGCGGATTCTTGCCGAAGCCCACGCCCATGATCGCGGTGGAGATGCTGTGCGTGGTCGAGACCGGCATGCCGAAATGCGCCGCGGTGACGAGGATCGTGGCCGACGCGGTTTCCGCGGCGAAGCCGTCGATCGGCTGCAGCTTCACCATCTTGTGACCGAGCGTCTTGATGATCTTCCAACCGCCCGCGGCGGTACCGGCGGCCATGACGATCGCGCAGGTGAACACGATCCACTTGTCGATGTCCTGCTCGCCGCCGTCCGGATGCAGGAACGCGGCCCAGGCAGGCAGATTGTCCAGCGTGCCCGCGGCCTGCGCACCGAAGATCGTCAGCGCGATGATGCCCATGGTCTTCTGCGCATCGTTGCTGCCGTGCGCGAACCCCATGTAGGCCGCCGACGCGAGCTGCGCCTTGCCGAAGATCGCATTGACCCAGCGCGGACGCGCGAGGCGTCCCAGCTTGCCGCCGATCCGGCCCAGACCCCAGATCAACGCGTACAACAGTCCGAGGATCAACACGCCGAGCGTGAAGCCCGCGATCGGCGAACTGATCATCGGCACCACCACTTTCCACAGCAGGCCCTTGTTGCTGGTCCAGCCGCCGTCGCCGATCTTCGACCAGATCAACGCGGCCCAGTCGTTGTGGGCCGCGGACAGCGCCGCGCCGCACAGCCCGCCGATGAGGGCGTGCGAGGACGAGGACGGCAGTCCCCAATACCAGGTGATCAGATTCCAGGTGATGCCGCCGGCCAGCGCGCACAGGATCACCTGCGAAGTCACCATCACCACTTCGGTGTCGATCAGGCCCGACGCGATGGTCTTGGCGACCGCGGTGCCCCAGAACGCGCCGATCAGGTTCATGCCGGCGGCCAGCATGACCGCCTTGCCGGGGCTGAGCACCTTGGTGGCGACCACCGTGGCGATCGAGTTTGCGGTGTCGTGGAAGCCGTTGATGAACTCGAAGATCAGCGCGGCCAGAATCACGACCAGGACGAGAGTGAGCATGTCGACTCCGTCAGCTGTTCTTCAACACGATCTGATAGGCGACGACCCCGGCTTCGCGGCAGCGGTCGATCGCCTTCTCCAGGATCTCGAAGAACTCCTTGAGCAGGAACATCTGCTGGCCATCGAGCTTGCCGGAATAGATATCGCGATAGAGTTCGAGCATCAGCCGGTCGGCTTCGTTCTCCAGCGCACGGAGTTTGTCGTTGAGCACGGTCATCCGATCGATGTTCAGGTGCTTCAGTTCGTGGACCATCTCGACCACGACGCCGGCGGCCTGTTCCAGCATCGCCGCGCGCGGCGCGAAATCGATGCCGTCCAGATGCTGGATCGCCAGCGAATAGCGATCGGCGAACTTCTCGATCTGCTTCGGAATCTTGTACAGCGCCGAGCCCAGGGCCTCGATGTCCTCGCGTTCTATCGGGGTGATGAAGCTGTCGACCAGGGCCTTGCCGATCTTGTCCGAGGCCGCCCGTTCGCGGGTGCGGGCCAGCTTGAAGGCGTCCAAGGCCGGCTGGCGGTCGGGCGCCTTCATCATCGAATGGAGGGCCTTGGCGCTCTCGTGGGCGGCCGCGGCGGCTTCGTCGAGCAGGCTGTAGAACTGCTGGCCGGAGCCGAAGATGGTTTGCAGGGAGAACATGGGCGAACGCCTCGATGACAATGATGTGAACAGCGTAAGTCCGAATTGTGACTTGAACATGACAAGTCGACTGGAATCGTCATTTCAATGACATGCCGTTGTCACGGACAGCCTCGCCTCCAACCTGAACGGAATTCGCCCGCCCCGCCGGGGAGCGGTCATGGCCGCCTGTTATGATCCGGACTCCCCCCCATGTCCTTCCCCGTGACCGTCCCCCCGATGCCCCGCCCGATGCCGGCGCCCCCTGCTTGCCGCCGCCGACGCTGCCAGGGAGACCACCGCCGTGCTTGAGTTGGCGGTCGTCGTCGCCCTGATCCTGCTGAACGGGTTCTTCGCGCTGTCGGAAATGGCGCTGATGACCTCGCGCAAGATGCGACTGAAGCAGATGGGCGAGCACAGCCGGGGGGCGCGCAAGGCGCTGGCCCTGGCGGAACACCCGGACAGCCTGCTGTCGACGGTCCAGATCGGGATCACCCTGATCGGCGTGCTCAACGGCGTCTTCGGCGGCGAAGCCATCGGACTGGCGATCGCCGCGTGGTTCGGCGACATGGTCCCGGCTCTCCACGAATACGCCCGCGCGGTCGGCATCGGGACCGCGGTCACCCTGATCACGGCCGGTTCGGTGATCTTCGGCGAACTGGTGCCCAAGCGGCTGGCGCTGACCAATGCGGAAGGCATCGCCAGCCGGGTCGCGATCCCGCTGGACCTGCTGTCCCGCGCGGCGAAACCCGCGGTCGCCGCGCTGGGCGCGATCAATCGCGGCGTGCTGCGGATGCTCGGCATCCGCGACGACGCCCGCAACGCGATCACCGAAGAGGAAATCCAGCTGCTGGTGAGCGAAAGCCACGAGCAGGGCCTGATCGACGACGACGAACGCAACATGATGCAGCGGGTGATGCGCCTGGGCGACCGCACGGTCGAGAGCATCATGACCCCGCGCACGCGCATCGTCTGGCTGGACGCCAACGCTTCGTTCCAAGAGAACCTGTCCGAGATGCGCGAGACGCCGTATTCGCGCTATCCGGTGTACCGCGGCAGCGATGCCGACGTGCTCGGCCTGCTGGAAGTCAAATCGCTGCTCGATCGTCTGGAAGAACGCGCGCCCGACCTGTTCAAGACCCTGCGTCCGGCGCTGTTCGTCTCCGAGTCCACGCATGCGCTGAAATTGCTGGAGATCTTCCGCGAAGAGCAGCAGTCGCTGGCGCTGGTGGTGGACGAATACGGCGAAATCACCGGCATGGTCACGGTGAACGACCTGATGGGCGCGGTCGTCGGCCGCCTGCAGTCGGGCGAGACCCCGGATGCGGAAGCGCTGGTGCTGGAGCGGGCCGACGGCTCGCTGCTGGTGGACGGCTCGCTGCCGGTGGACGAACTGCGCGAGATCATCGGCCAGCGTCTGCCGAATGTCGACGACCACGATTACCACACCGCCGCCGGCATGGTGATCGCCTACTACGGGCGCATTCCCAATACCGGCGAAGTCTTCGAATGGGCGGGCTGGCGGATCGAAGTGGTCGATCTTGACGGGCCGCGGATCGACAAACTCCTGATGAGCAGAGTGGAACGCACGGATGCGGACGATGACGCCTGAGACCGACCCCTCGCCGCGAGATCCGGCGGAGCGGAACGTCGACGAGCCGCCATCGGAGGGCCGCATCGAACCGCAGGGCATGCGCGCGGTGATCGACGCGCTGTGCGACGGCGATCCGGACGAACGTCTGCAACTGCGCGAGCTGGTGGGCGATCTGGGGCGCAGCACCTTCGGCGTGCTGCTGTTCATCGCGACGCTGCCGGCGCTGATTCCGATTCCCGGCGTGGCCGGCGCGCTCAGCGGGCCGCTGGTGGTGCTGGTCGGCCTGCATCTGCTGATCCTGCTGCGCAAGCCCTGGCTGCCGGATTTCGTCGCGCGCCGCGGGCCGCAGCGCAGCACCCTGATCCGTTTCGACCGCAATGCCGACCGCTGGCTGCGCTGGCTGGAGAAACTGATCCGCCCGCGGCTGACCGCGATCACCGATCACCCTGCCGCCACCGTCTTCACCGGGCTGCAGCTGGTGTTGCTGGGCATCCTGCTGGCGCTGCCGATCCCGTTCACGAACTATCTGTTCGCAGGGCTGCTGCTGGTGTACGCGCTGGCGCTGCTGGAACGCGACGGCGTGTTGATGCTGATCGCCTGGGCCGCCGGCATCATCGCGATCTATGTCTTCGGCGCGGTGTCGGGCAATCTGGTCGCGATGCTGTGGGCCTGGATCGCGAGCCTGGGATGAGGCCACGTCGCGCGGTCGGCTTCAGCCGACCAGCGCAGTGAAATCGCGCATGTTCATCGGATGGCCCAGCCAATAGCCCTGGGCGAGATCGCAGCCGCGCGTGCGCAACAGATCGCACTGCCCTTCCTTCTCCACGCCCTCGGCGACGACGGTCATGCCCAGCGAATGCGCCATCGCGATGATCGCGGTGGTGAGCGCCAGATCGTCCGGATCGCGCAGCACGTCGGCGATGAAACTGCGGTCGATCTTCACGCCATCCACCGGCACCCGGCGCAGATGGCTGAGACCGGAGAATCCGGTGCCGAAATCGTCCAGCCAGACCTTGATGCCGACTTCGCGCAGGCTCGACAGGATCCGGCGCGCCTGCTCCTCGTCGCCGAGCACCGCGGTCTCGGTCAATTCGACATGCATCAAGTGCGGCGGCAGGCCGCTGTCGGCCAGCGCCGCCATCACCTGCTCGCGGAAATCGCCGCTGCGCAACTGGCGCGCGGAGATGTTGACCGACACGAACAGCTCGTCGGCGCCGTCGTGACGCCAGCGCATGGCATCCTTGCAGGCGGCCCGGATCACGGCCGGACCGATCGTCTCGATCAGCCCGCTCTGCTCGGCGACATCGATGAACACCGACGGCGCGACCTGGCCGTGCACCGGATGCTGCCAGCGCAGCAGCGCTTCGGCGCCGAGCAGGGTCTTGTCGGACACGCGGTAGATCGGCTGGTAGGCGAGCGTGAGTTCGCCGCGCTCCCAGGCGCCACGCAGATCCTGTTCGATGCGCACGCGGCGGCTGACCGCCTGATCCATCGCCCGGCTGTAGAAACGGTAGCAATTCTTGCCCGCGACCTTCGCCTGATACATCGCGATGTCGCCGTTCTTCATCAACATGGTCGCGCCGGACGCGTCTTCCGGGAACAGGGTCACGCCGATGGAGGTGCCGAGGAAGACCTGACGGTCCTGGACCACGATCGGCCGGCTCAGCTCGGCGACCAGGGTTTCGGCCAGATGCGCGGCGCTGGCGCGCACATCGACATGATCGCCCTCGGCGTACAGCAGGATCACGAATTCGTCGCCGCCGAAGCGCGCGAGTTCGCTGGCGTCGCCGCCGGCGCGCTGCACCGCCTCGCGGATGCGGTTGGCGAACTGGATCAGCACTTCGTCGCCGACGTCGTGGCCGAGGGTGTCGTTCACCCGCTTGAAATCGTCGATGTCGGCGAACAGCAGCGCGAGCTGGCGGCCCGCGCCGCGCAACTGCATCAGACGATGATCGAGCGTTTCGCGGAACGCCAGCCGATTCGCGAGCCCGGTCAGGGAATCGGTGTAGGCCATTCGGCGCATGTCGCGATCGTGGCGCTCGATGCTGTCGGCCATGCGCGCGAAGGCGCGGACCAGCGTACCGACTTCGTCCCTGCGGCCGTTCACGGGCAGCTCGGTCGAGAAATTGCCGGCCTCGATCTCGCGCGCGGCCTGCGACAACTGACGGATCGGGCGCACCAGCGCGCGCTGCAGCAGCATCGCCACCAGCACCGCCAGCGACACCAGCATCAGCAGCAGCAGACCGATCCATGCGAGATGACGGTTGCCCAGTTCGCGCAGGCGTTCGGCGATCTCGTGATTGACGTGCGCTTCTTCGGTGCGGATCTTGCCCAGCGAATACCCGACGCGCACGCCGCCGAGCCGCTGGTCGCCGATCAGGATCGGGTTCGAGACATCGATGACCTCGTCGGTGCTCAGCACGCGCGGGCCGTCGGCGGAGACGATGCGCTGCGCCAGCGGATCGGCCATGCGCTGGCCGAAGGTCGGAATGTCGCCGGACCCGTCGTGGAGGATGCTGCCCTTGGCATCGTAGACCAGCACGTAACTCACGTCCGGCTGGCGCAGGATGCTGCGGGTGGTGGCGCCGATGGCGTCGAGGTCGAAGTAGTAGACCGGATTCACCAGCAGGTCCGCCGCCTGCGAGACCTGCGATTCGCCGCGCTGACGCAGGCGGTCGTAGACCAGCACCCGGGTCGCATCCTGACTGAGCTTCAGCACTTCGGCCTGGGTGGCGGTCTGTCGCTGCCAGATCATGGCGATGACGCCGAGCATGACCACCAGGGTCAGCCCGATCAGCACCATGAACTTGGCCTGCAGGCCCTCGAAGAATTTCATTCGACGTCCGCCCTCACTTCGGCCACGCCGCTGCGGAGGCGATCCAGCACTCCGCGGGTGTCGGCGTCGATCGGCATGAAGCGGGTGGTCCGGAAGAAATACCGCAAGGCTTCGGCCGCCTGCGGATCTCCGGCGGCCTGCATCAGCACTTCGCGCAGCCGCGCCTGGACCTTCGGATCGAGATCGCCGCGCACCATCTCCAACGCGCGCGGCACCGGTTCGGTGGTGTGGATGATCTCCAGGTCCTTGCGATAGGACACCGGCAGCCGGGCGGGATTATTCCAGTCCAGCGCGCTCATCGTGCCGGCATCCACCAGACGCTTGTGGACCCAGGCGCCGATGTTCAGTTCGGAGCGCGCGAACACGTAGCCCACGGTGCCGCCCGATGGTTTGTCCATCGGCGACAGCAGCAGGCTGAGCGACATCCGCCGGCGCAGCAGTTCGATCGCCGGCACGAAATAGGCGCTGGTCGAGGCGTTGTTCTGGAAGGCGACGCTGCGTCCGCGCAGATCTTCGAGCGCCTTGAGCCCGCTGTCGCGACGCACGAAGAACACCGTGCGGTAGCTGCTGACCCCGTCGCGCTCGGTCAGCAGCATCGGCTGAGCGCCGCCGCGCTGCTGCAGCAGCATGGCGGTACCGGCGGTCTCGGTGACCCAGTCGACCTGGCCGCGGCGGAGGTAGCTGGCCATCTGCTGGGCGTCGCGGGCCATCAGCACCCGGCCTTCGCGGATCCCCACGTCGGCCATCCGCGGCACCACGTAATCGAGCAGCGGCTTGAGCTGTTCGTAGTGGATCTTCGGGTCGTCGCTGATGCGCCCCAGGACAAGAATGTGACGCTGACCGTCAGCGGCTGCCGCGGTCGGCACGCGTCCGACCAGCGCAGCCAGACCGCAGAGAATCGCCAGGAGCGCGATCAGGGAAGCATTCGGGCGGGACACGATCAGCCCTTCACGGACGCCGGGCGCAGGCCGGCAACATCCGCGGAGCCCTCGAACGGCATGCGCCGGTCAAACCCTCGGCGGCGGCGAAATCCGGCCCTCGGCGATGTCCGCCATGCGCTTGGCATCGGCCAGCAACCCCCGCAAAAGCCGGACATCGCGGGCATCGAGGTCGGCGCGCAGGAACAGGCGCCGGAACTTGCGCATCGCCGCTGCCGGAGTCCGGCCCTTGTGGAAATCGATCGCATCCAGGGTATCCGCCAATTGCGAGAAGAAACCTTCGAGTTCGGTGTGGGTCGCCGGAGGTTCGCTGCGAACCTCGCGTTGCCGGAGCCCCCCGGGGGGCGCTTCCGCAGGCGTCGCCGCATCCTTCAGCAGCCCAACACGCAATTCGTATGCCAAGACCTGGACGGCTGCGGCCAGATTCAGCGAACTGTATTCGGGATTGGCCGGGATATGCACGGCCGCGTGGCACAACTGCAGTTCCTCGTTCTCCAGCCCGGTCCGCTCGCGGCCGAACACCAGCGCCACTTCGCCGCCGGCTTCGGCCGCCTCGATGCCGCGCAGCGCCGCCACCCGCGGATGCAGCTCTTCCAGGGCGATTCGACGGCTGCGCGCGGTGCAGCCCAGCACCAGCCGGCAATCGGCCACGGCTTCGGCCAGCGTGTCGACCCGCACGGCAGCCTCGAGCACGTCGACGGCGCCTGCGGCCAGCGCGATGGCGTCCGGATGGGGGAAGCGCTCCGGCGCGACCAGCACCAGCCGCGAGAGCCCCATGGTCTTCATCGCGCGGGCGGCCGAGCCGATGTTGCCGGGATGCTGGGTGCCGACCAGCACGATGCGCAGGCGGTCGACGGCGGAGGACGGGGGCGTGGAGGCGGAAGACATGGCGCCAATGTTAAACTCCCACGCCGGCCCCGAGCCGGATCGCTCTTTTCCCCTGCCCTTCTTTTCCGCGACCGCGAGGTCGCGCCCGGAGTCGTTCTCGATGCAACAGCCCGCTGTCAATGTCATGGTCAAGGCGGCTCGCGCCGGCGGCAACATCCTCCTGCGGCACATGGCCCGACTGGATGCGATCGACGTGGTCGAGAAGGACCGGATGGACTTCGCCAGCGAAGTCGACCGTCTGGCCGAAGTGGAAATCGTCAAGGAACTGCGCCGCGCACAGCCGGACTACACGATCCTCGGCGAGGAAGGCGGACAGCAGAAGGGCAACCGCGGCCCCAGTCGCTACACCTGGGTGATCGATCCCCTCGACGGCACCAGCAATTACCTCCGCGGCCTGCCGCACTGGTGCGTCTCCATCGCGCTGTGCGAAGGTCCCGAGCCGCTGCACGCGGTGATCTTCGATCCGCTGCGCAACGAGTTGTTCACCGCCAGCCGCGGCAGCGGCGCCCAACTCAACGGCCGCCGCATCCGCGTGTCCGAACGCCGCGAATTGACGGGCGCGATGCTCGCGACCGGTTTCGCGCCGCGCGAGCGCAAGCGCGCCGACGCGCAGCTGGACTGCATCAAATCGCTGCTGGTGCATGCCGAAGACATCCGTCGCGGCGGCTCGGCCGCGCTGGATCTCGCGTACGTCGCCGCGGGTCGCGTCGACGGTTATTTCGAGGCCGGCGTCATGGCATGGGACATCGCCGCAGGCGTGCTGATGGTGCGCGAAGCCGGCGGCCGGGTCTCCGATTACCGCGGCGCGGCGCTCGCTCCGATGCACATCGCCACCGGCGGCCGGCAGATCGTGGCCGCCAACGTGCGCATGATCGAACCGCTGCAGCAGACCATCGTCAACACCGGCTACGCCAAGGCGTTCGACTGAGTCGGTCCGGGCGCAGTCCCCGACACGCAACGTATCCTGGTAGAGCGGCCTTCAGGCCGCTGATCCGACCCGGGAACGCGGCAGCGGCCTGAAGGCCGCTTGACCGAAAGAAAAAGGCCGCGCGATGCGCGGCCTTGGTATTTGGGTTGTGAAAAAGCCAGGCGATGTGCGGCCTTGGTATTTGGGTTGTGAAAAAGGCCGCGCGATGCGCGGCCTTTTTCGGGAACGACCCTCGGGCACTCAGGGGCGACGGGCCAGTTCGGCTTCGTCGCGCGCCTTCGGCATGAGGTCCTGTTTCGTCGCACCGAGCCACAGCAACAGCGGGCAGGCGACGAAGATCGAGGACAGCGTACCGATCAGGATGCCGATGATCTGCGATTCGGCCATGCCCTTCAGCGAACCGCCGCCGTACAGATACAGCGCCAGCACGGTGAGGAAGGCCACGAACGAGGTGATCACCGTACGCGACAGCGTCTGATTGACCGAGCGGTTCAACACTTCCTGGGGCGAGGCGCGCATGCCGCGGAAATTCTCGCGGACGCGGTCGAACACCACGATGGTGTCGTTGATCGAATATCCCATCACCGACAGGATGCCTGCGAGTACGGTGAGATCGAACTCGTGGCCGCTCAGCGCGAACCAACCCGCCACCACCACCACGTCGTGCAGGGTGGTGATGATCGCCGCCACCGCGAACTTCCATTCGAAGCGGAACGAAATGTAGATCAGGAACCCCAGGACCACGAACAGCAGCGCGTAGAGACCGTTTTCGGCGAGCTCGCGGCCGACCTGCGGGCTGATGTCCGCGCTCTTGAGCTTGCGCGCAGGGTTGCCGGGTTCGGAGGCCGCCTTGCGGACCTCCTCGGCGATGCTTGCGGTCGGGTCATCGGACTTGCCGGCCCCGTTCTTCGAGGCGGCGCCCGCCTGCAGGCGGACCAGCACTTCGTTGCCGCCGCCGAAGGTCTGGACCTGCGCGCTCTCGAAACCGGCGGCTTCGAGACGCTCGCGCACGCCGTCGACATCGACCGGCTTCTCGTAGACCAGTTCGATGCCGACGCCGCCGGTGAAGTCGAGGGCGAAATTGAACCCGCGGGTGACCATCGCGCCGATGGCGACGAACATGATGACGGCGGCCACGATCAGCGAAATCATGCGCAGGCGCATGAAGTCGATGTTGCTGTCGTAAGGGAACACGTTGAAAGGCTTCATGGATGGGGCTCCCTCAGATCGCGATGGACTGCAGCTTGCGGCGACGGCCGTAGATCAGCGTGGCGATGCCGCGCGACACCGACACTGCGGTGTAGGCCGACGTCGCGATACCGAGCATGGTGGTGACGCCGAAGCCCTTCAGCGGGCCGGTACCGAAGGCGAACATGGCCAGACCGGCGAGGAAGGCGGTGATGTTGGCGTCCAGGATCGTGCCGGAGGCGCGGTCGTAGCCGGCGGCGATCGCCGCCTGCGGAGGCAATCCCGCCCGCAACTCCTCGCGTATGCGTTCGTTGATCAGCACGTTGGCGTCCACCGACATGCCGACCGTCAGCGCGATGCCGGCGAGGCCAGGCAGGCTCATGGTCGCACCGAACAGCGACATCAGCGCGAACACCATCAGCAGATTGAGCAGCAGCGCCACGCAGGTGACGACGCCGAACATGCGGTAATAAATCAGGAAGAACGCGAGTGCGAACAGGAAGGAGAAGGCCACGGCCTTCAGGCCGCGCTCCACGTTCTCCTTGCCGAGGCTCGGGCCGACCGTGCGTTCTTCGACGAAGTCCATCGGCGCGGCCAGCGCACCGGCCTTGAGCAGCTTGGACAGTTCGTCGGCTTCCTTGCGCTCCAGACCGGTGGTCTGGAACTGCTTGCTGAAGACGCCCTGGATGGTCGCGACCGAAATCACTTCCTCGCGCAGCAGCGAGGTGCGCACTTCCTTGCCGTCGACGATGCGCACCTGCGGAATGCGCTCGATGAACACCACTGCCATCGGCTTGCCGACGTTCTCGGTGGTGAACTGCAGCATGCGCTGGCCACCGGCGGTGTTCAGCGTGACCGATACCGCAGGCAGGCCGTCGTTGTCGACGGTACTGCGCGCGTCGACCATGTCGGCGCCGGACACGATGATGCGCTTGTTCAACAGCACCGGGACCGGCTTGCCGTCCGGGCCGAGCCTGCGGCTTTCGTACAGGCGCGCGCCGGGCGGCACGTTGCCGGTCTCGCGGGCGTCGATGGGATTGCCTTCGTACACGCCGCGGTATTCGAGGGTCGCGGTGGCGCCGAGGATGCGTTTGGCGGCGGCGGTGTCCTGTACGCCGGGCAGCTGCACGAGCACGCGGTCGGCGCCCTGGCGCTGGATCACCGGCTCGGCCACGCCCAGCGAGTTGATGCGGTTGCGCAGCGTGCCCAGGTTCTGCTCGATCGCGTTGAGCGTCATCTGCCGGATCATTTCATCGGACACGGCGACGCGGATGGTGTTGCCCGAGCTTTCGAAGGAAAACGCACGTCCCGCGGTCGCCGCACCGGTATCCGCCGCCGCCGCGGCCAGCCCCTTCTGCACCAGGGTCTGCGCTTCGGCGAGGTCGCTCGTCTTGGCCAGAATGATCTCCAGCGCCTTGTCGCCGTCGCGTTCGACCGATTCGTAGGGAATGCCTTCTTCGCGCAGGGTGCCGCGGATGTCGGAGAGATAGGCTTCGAAGCGCTTGTCGACGGCCGCCTTCTTGTCCACTTCCATCAGGAAGTGCACGCCGCCCTGCAGGTCGAGACCGAGGGCCATCGGCTTGGCGCCGACCTTCGCGAACCAGGCGGGGACCGTCGATGCCCGGTTCATCGCCACCGTGTAACGGTTGCCGAGCGTATCGCGAAGGGCGTCGGCGACCTTGTTCTGGGTGTCGTCGTCGGCGGTGCGGACCAGCAGATTCTCGCCCTGGACCTCGATCGTCTTCGACTTCAGACCGGCCTTGGTCAGTGCCTGCGTGACCTGCTGCTTCAGCGCGTCGTCGACCTTCGCGCCGCGGTTGGCAGAGATCTGCACGGAGGGATCCTGCGGAAAGACGTTCGGCAGCGCATAGAACGCACTGATCAGAACGACGATCAGGATGGTGAGATATTTCCAGCGGGAATATTCGAGCATGACGAGCACCGCGTCCGGTCCTGGGACCGTCCGCATCGAGGTGGACGGGAAATCAGATCATCGAAGCCGGATCGCCGGCGACGCGACGGTCGACAGCATGGTCGCCGACGGCATGATCATCGACAGTGTGATCATCGAGCCGGATCATCACAGGGATTTCAGCGTGCCCTTGGGCAGCACGTGGCCGATGGCGCCACGCTGCACCCGCAATTGCACGTTGTCGGAAACTTCGACGGTCACGAAGTTGTCGCCGATGTCGCGGACCACGCCGGCGATGCCGCCGCTGGTGATCACCTCGTCGCCCTTGGACAACTTGTCCAGCATGGCGCGGTGTTCCTTGGCGCGCTTCATCTGCGGGCGGATCATGATGAAGTACATCACCGCGAACAGCACGACCATCATGATCGGGAACTGCCACGGATTGGGCGCTGCGGCCGGAGCGGCTTGGGCGTACGCGGGGGAAATCAGCAGATCGAGCAGGTTCATCGCGGGTCCGTATCGCAAAATAGCGGGGGATTATGCCATGCGGGCCGGCCGGCTGGCTTTCAACCCGGCCCCGGCGCCACCAGGACGGCACGAGGACGCCGCCCGACCCTCGATCCTGACCGCCAAATCAGCGAAAAGTTCAGGCGGATGAAGCGCTTGCGCCCGCCCGCGCGGCGTGGAACCCGGCCCGGAAGTCGGCGAACCGGCCGGCTTCGATGGCCGCGCGGATATCGGCCATCAGTTTCTGGTAGTACCAGAGGTTGTGCAGGGTGCCCAGCATCGGAGCGAGCATTTCGTTGCAGCGGTCGAGGTGGCGGAGGTAGGACCGGGTGAAGCCGTTGCTGCAGGCATAGCAGCCGCAGCCCTCCTCGATCGGGCGCAGGTCGCGCTCGTATTTGCTGTTGCGGATGCGCACGGTGCCGAACCCCGTGAAGTAGTGCCCGTTGCGCGCGTTGCGGGTCGGCATCACGCAATCGAACATGTCGATGCCGCGGGCCACCGCTTCGACGATGTCCTCCGGCCGGCCCACGCCCATCAGATAGCGCGGCCGATCGGCCGGCAGTTGCGGGCAGGTGTGTTCCAGCATCAGGTTGCGCTCGTGCTCGGGCTCGCCCACGGCCAGACCGCCGACCGCATAACCGTCGAAGCCGATCTGCTTCAGGCCCTCGGCCGAGCGCGTACGCAGGCCGTGATGCACCCCGCCCTGCACGATCCCGAACAGCGCCGCATCGTTGCCTTCGTGTGCCTTGCGCGAACGCTCGGCCCAGCGCAGCGACAGTTCCATCGACCTGCGCGCGACGTCCTCGGTCGCGGGATATGGCGTGCACTCGTCGAAGATCATGACGATGTCCGAGTCCAGCACCTTCTGGATGCGCATGCTTTCCTCCGGGCCGAGGAAGACCTTGCGGCCGTCGGTGGGCGCGGCGAAGGTGACGCCGGCTTCGGTGATCTTGCGTTTGTGCGCGAGCGAGAACACCTGGAAGCCGCCGGAATCGGTGAGGATCGGGCCATTCCAGCGCGCGAAGCCATGCAGGCCGCCGTTGTCGGCGATCACGTCCAGGCCCGGGCGCAGATAAAGATGAAAGGTATTGCCGAGGATGATCTCGGCGCCGAGCGCGCGGATCTGTTCCGGAAAGATGCCCTTCACCGAGCCGTAGGTGCCAACCGGCATGAACGCCGGCGTTTCCACGGTGCCGCGCGGGAACGTGAGGCGGCCGCGACGCGGCACGCCATCGCTGCCGAGCAGTTCGAAACTCATCCGCGACATGCGGAACTCCTGTGGACGAAGCGCACCGGAGACTCAGCCCGGGCGCTTGAGATGGAAGACATCGCGGGTGGTCGCATAGGCACTGCCGCCGAGACGCCCGATCAGATCGAGTTTCGCCGGATCGATGTGCCGCGCATCGCCCAGCGCCGCATCATCGATATGCGCGAGCAGCGCTTCGGCGAACACCAGATGGTGGCTGGGACGTTCTTCCGGATACGGCTGGATCGACGCGAGCGCGCATTCGAACGCGACCGCTGCGCCGGCGACCCGTGGCGGCGCCACCCGTTCGGAGGGCATCGCCGCCACGCCGCAGCGTTCGAACTCGCTCACGCCATGCGGGAAACCCGCGGCGGTGGCGTTCATCGCATCGGCCTGCGCCATCGACACCAGCTGGATCACCAGTTCGCCGCGTTCGCGCAGATTGCGCAGGGTGTCCTTCTCGCCGCCGTCGGCGCGCGCGCCGATGCTCAGCATCAGCGTCGGCGGAGCGTCGCAGACGACCTGGAAGAAGCTGAAGGGCGCGAGGTTATCGACGCCATCGGCGGAACGCGTGGACACCCACGCGATCGGTCGCGGCGTCACCGTCGCGGTCATCCAGCGATAGGCCTCGGCCGCGCCGAGCGCCGCGAAATCAAGACGCATGCGCGTCGACCTGCGGCCACAGCAGCATCGCATCGCCGTAGCTGAAGAAACGGTAGCGTTCGCGCACCGCGTGCGCGTAGGCCTCGAACACCCGATCCCTGCCGGCGAAGGCCGACACCAGCATCAACAGGGTGCTTTCCGGCAGATGGAAGTTGGTGACCATCGCGTCGACGCTGCGGATGCGGTAGCCCGGGAAAATGAAGATCCGGGTTTCGCCCGAGAATGGCTGCAGCTCGCTGCTGCCGTCGTCGAGCCGGCGCATCGCGCTTTCGAGCGCGCGCACCACCGTGGTGCCGACCGCGATCACACGCCCGCCGCGCTCGCGCGTGCGCCGCACCTGCGCGATCAGTTCGGCGCCGACGTTCAGCCATTCGCTGTGCATGCGGTGTTCGCGCACGTCCTCGGCGCGCATCGGCTGGAAGGTGCCTGCGCCGACGTGCAGGGTGATGTGGCCGAACTCGACGCCGCGGGCGCGCAGCGCGTCGAGCAGCGCTTCGTCGAAATGCAGCCCGGCGGTCGGCGCCGCGACCGCGCCGACTTCCTTCGCGAACACGGTCTGGTAGCGCTCGGCATCGTCGGCGCCGGGTTCGCGTTGGATGTACGGCGGCAACGGCAAGCGACCGGCGTGCAACAGCCAACTTTCGAGGTTGTCGTCGAGATGGAAACGCAGGTGATAGAACTCGCCCTCGCGGCCGAGCACCTCGGCTTCGCCGCCGGCATCGAGGGCGATCCGGCTGCCGGCCTTCGGCGATTTGCTGGCGCCGACCTGGGCCCGCGCTTCATTGCCCGGCAGCAGGCGCTCGATCAGGATCTCGACCCGGCCGCCGGTGGCCTTCTGGCCGAACAAGCGCGCCGGAATCACCCGGGTGTCGTTGAAGATCAGCAGGTCGCCGGGCTGCAGCAGCGACGGCAGATCGCGCATCGCGCGGTCGTCCAGCGCCACGGGCGCCGGCGGCACCACCAGCAGGCGGCTGGCGGAGCGCTCGGGCAGCGGGGTCTGCGCGATCAGCGCGGTCGGCAGCTCGAAATGGAAGTCTGATTTCTTCATCGCGGAGAACCGGTGGGGCGCGCATTGTAGCCGCCGCCGGGCATCGCACCGCTCAGAGCACCTGCCCCAGCAACTGCGGGAAGACCTTGCCCACCTTGCCCAGCAGGTAGTCGCCGTAGCTGCCGTCGAACGGCGCCAGCACGCTGCTGCCGTCCCAGCGGTCCGCGCGATCCGCCGCGACCCGGGCGGGATCGATCCGCGCGTGCTGCGGCAACGGCGTGACCCGCGCGGTGAAATCCGGGTCGAAGAACAGCGGAAAGGAGAACCGCTCGCGCCCGCCGGCGTTCCGCACCCGATGCGGGGTGGACCGGTATTGGCCGCCGGTCAGGCGGTCGAGCATGTCGCCGAGGTTGCAGACCAGGGTGTCGGGCAGCGGCGGCGCCTCGATCCAGCCGCCCTGCGTGCGCACCTGCAGGCCCGGCACGTCGTCCTGCAGCAGCAGGGTCAGCAGGCCGTAGTCGGTGTGCTCGCCCACGCCCCAGCCGTCCTCGCCGCCCGGTTGCGGCGGATAGCGGAAGATCCGGAACAGCACGGTCGGGTCGGCGGTGTAATGCCGGCGGAACCAGTCCGCCTCCAGCCCCAGGCTCAGGGCGATCCCCTCCAGCACGGCCTGCGCCGCGGCACAGGCGGCGGTCATGTAATCCAGCACCGTGCGGCGCAGCCCGGCGGGATGTTCCGGCCACAGATTGGCCCCGTGCAGCGGCCAGCCGGCCCTTACCCGCGGGTCGTCCGGGGGCAGTTCGGTGCCCAGATACAGCCCTTCCTTCAGATCGGGCCGGCCGCTGGTGAGTTCGGCCCCGACCGGGAAATAGCCGCGCCAGGCGCGCCCGCCCCGCGACATCGCGATCCGCATCTTCGCTTCGTCGGGCTGCGCGAAGAATGTACGACTGGCGTCCCGCAGCGCCGCCTGCAGCGCCGGATCGATGCCGTGGCCCGCGATGTAGAAGAACCCGTGCCCGCGGCAGGCTTCGCCGATCCGCTCGGCCACGCGCCGACGGCCCTCGCCATCCCCGGGATCGCGCAGCGGGGCGATGTCGATGACCGGCAGCGCGTCGTGGGCCATGGCCGGCGTCAGCGTTCGAACTTGGTCGACAGCACGATCGAGGAGGTGGTGCGCTCCACGCCGTCGATCGCACCGATGCGGTCGGTCAGCACGTCCATGTCGCTGACCGCCGGCACCGCGCCGATCGCGATCAGATCGTGAGAGCCGCTGATCGAATGCAGGGAACGCAGTTCCGGCATCGCCCGCAGCGCGGCGACCACCGAGGTCATCTGCTTGGGATGCACCGCGACCATGATGTGGGCGCGGACATGCCCGCGTTCGTAGTCGTCGTGAACGCGGACGGTGTAGCCGCTGATCACCCCTTCCCGTTCCAGCCGCTCGATCCGGCTCTGCACCGTGGTCCGCGACAGGCCCAGCCGGCGCGCGATCAGCGCGGTCGAGGCGCGGGCGTTCTCGCGCAACAGTGAGAGCAACTGCTGGTCGGTCTCGGTGAGCTTCACTGCGGCGTCCGGATTCGTCGAATCGACGAAATATCCATGAAATTCGCACAGATCACAACTGTCAAACGACAGGTGAATCGCGATAATAGGCCTTTCGACGTTTCCTGCCGGAGGCCTGCCATGGCTTTGCTCGACACCCTCGCCCCCCTCCGCGCCCACGCCGGCGCCCGCCGGACCCAGGGTCTGGACGACGCCACGATCCTCAAGTTCGCGGCCACTCATCCCGATCTGGTCGAGGCCATCCAGGCCGCCGGCGCCGAATACGCGGCGATCCGCGAAGAATTCGCCGAGCTGCTGGACCTGGACGAAACCGCGCAGACCCTCGCCGTGCAGGCCGGCTTCGTCAATTTCTATTCCAACGACACCGTGAACCCGTACGTGGCCCTCGCCGCCCGCGGTCCGTGGATCGTCACCCTCAAGGGCGCGGTCCTGCACGACTCCGGCGGCTACGGCATGCTCGGTTTCGGCCACGCCCCGCAGGCGGTCATCGACGCCATGGCCAAGCCGCAGGCGATGGCCAACATCATGACCCCGAACCTCTCGCAGTTGCGCTTCGACCGCGCGATGCGCGCCGAGGTCGGCCACAGCATCGGCGGCTGCCCGTATTCGAAATTCCTGTGCCTGAACTCGGGCTCGGAATCGGTCTCGCTGGCCGGACGCATCGCCGACGTCAACACCAAACTGATGACCGACCCGGACGCGCCGCACGCCGGCCGCAAGATCAAACGCATCTCGGTGAAGGGCAGCTTCCACGGCCGCACCGAGCTGCCCGCGCTGTACTCGGATTCCTCGCGCAAGACCTATGCCGCGCACCTCGGCAGCTATCAGCACCACGCCGCCCAGGCCATCACCATCGACCCCTACAGCATCGAACAGCTGGAACAGGCGTTCGCCGACGCCGAGCGCGAAGGCTGGCACATCGAAGCGATGTTCCTGGAGCCGGTGATGGGCGAAGGCGACCCCGGTCGCGCCGTGCCGCGCGCGTTCTACGACGCCGCCCGTCGCCTGACCAAGGCCCACGGCACGCTGCTGCTGGTCGATTCGATCCAGGCCGGCCTGCGCGCCCACGGCGTGCTGTCGATCGTCGACTATCCCGGCTTCGAAGGCATCGAAGCGCCGGACATGGAAACCTATTCGAAGGCGCTCAACGCCGCGCAGTACCCGCTGTCGGTGCTGGCCGTGAACGAGCGCGCCGCGGGCCTGTATCGCAAGGGCACCTACGGCAACACCATGACCACCAACCCGCGCGCGCTGGACGTGGCCTGCGCGGTGCTGGGCCAGCTCACGCCCGCGCTGCGCGCGAACATCCGCGACAAGGGTCGCGAAGCGGTCTCGAAGCTCGAAGCGCTGAAGGCCGAGCTGTCGGGCCTGATCACCAAGGTCCAGGGCACCGGTCTGCTGTTCTCCTGCGAACTCTCGCCCGAATTCAAGGGCTACGGCACCGGTTCCACCGAGGAATGGCTGCGCGAACACGGCATCGGCGTGATCCACGGCGGCGAGAATTCGCTGCGTTTCACCCCGGGCTTCAACATCCGGTCGGACGAACTCGATCTGCTGATCGGCATGGTCAAGCGCGCGCTGCTGGAAGGCCCGCGCGTGGCGCAGGCCGCGGCGGCCTGAGGCGCCTCGACGGTAGCATGCAAAAAAGCCGGGCTTGCCCGGCTTTTTTTGCGATTCCCGGAGCGGATATCCCGACGTTCCGCACTTTTCGACATTCAAGAAGCGGAAACGCTGTCATCCTCGCGCAAGCGAGGACCCAAGCGACAGTCGCGCTCACACATGGATCCTCGCTTGCGCGAGGATGACGCTGTTTTCCCTGCAATCAACGCAGATACGCACTCGGAATTTCAAACCACCAGCAGCTTCCTGAGGTCGTCCAGACCGCCGTTGAAGCGATCCAGATCCACCGCACCGCTCACGCCGGCGACACTGCCGCTCTGCGAGTACTGCCAGAACGTCCACGCGCTCCAGTCGGGTGGCATCCGCGGCGCCGGTGCCGAGGTGTACTCGGCCAGCCACAGCGGATACGCGGAAAACCCCTTCAGATATTGGCTGGCGAAATTCTGGCCGGAATACAGGATCGGCTTGACCGCGTAACGGCCTTCGATCAGCGACAGGAACTGCTGCAACTGCTGATCCATGCCGGGCAGGCTGTTCTGCGCCAGCACTTCGATGTCGACCACCGGCGGCAGATCGCCCGGCTTCAGATCGAGATGCCCCGACAGATTGTCGAACTGCGACTGCGCGTCGTGATCGGTGGCGTAGAAGTGATAGCTGCCGGCGTACAGCCCCGCGGCGCGCGCGCCGGCGATGTTGCGCGCGTAATCCGGATCGACGCCGGTGGCGCCCTGGCTGACCTTGACGAAGACGTAGGTGTTGCCGGCAGCCTTGATCTTCGCGAAATCCACGGCCCCTTGCCATTTCGACAGATCCACGCCGATGACGGCGGGCGATGCGGTGTCGTTCATGCGGCGGTCCCTCCCCTGCGATGACGGTGACGCACTGTAGCGCAGACCGGCTTGCGCGCGGGCGCGCGATGCCCTGTACTGACGGCATCACCCGTCGTCACGCACGCCCATGAAGATCGTCGAAGTCCATCACCCGCTGGTCCGTCACAAACTCGGTCTGCTGCGCGAGGCGTCGACCGCACCGGCACTGTTCCGGCAGGTGGTCGGCGAGATCGCCACCCTGCTCGCCTACGAAGCCACCGCCGATCTGCCGCTGGACGACACCGGCATCGAGACCTGGGCCGGGCCGCTGACGGTCGGCCGCTGCGATCAGTCGCGGATCACGCTGGTGCCGATCCTGCGCGCGGGCCTCGGCTTCCTGCCCGGCGTGCAGGTGCTGCTGCCATCGGCGCCGGTGAGCGTCATCGGCCTGCGCCGCGACGAACGGACCCTGCAGCCGCACGCGTATTACCAGCGTTTCGTCGAAGACATCGCCGGCCGCACCGCGCTGTTGATCGACCCGATGCTGGCCACCGCCGGCAGCGCCATCGCCGCGATCGACGCGCTGAAGGCCGCGGGCGTGACCCGGGTGAAGGCGATCTTTCTGGTCTCCGCGCCGGAAGGCCTGCGCGCGCTGGAAGCGAGACATCCCGACACCGAGGTGTGGACCGCGGCCATCGACGAACGCCTCAACGACCACGGCTACATCCTGCCCGGCCTGGGCGACGCCGGCGACCGGATCTTCGGCACGCCGGCCTGACGTTCTGGCGCAGCGTCCGTCAGCGGGCGATCACCGACGATCGGGGTGTCAGGTCGTCGCGACGAGGAGAACGCCGGCGCCGGCCATGCCGGCCAGCACCAGCCAGGTCAGGACCGTGCCCCAGAACCGGCCGAAGGACACGCCCGAGCGCTGCGACAAGCCGAAGGCATGCAGTCCGCGCGCGAGCAGCAGGGTCGCGCCGAACGTCCACAGCCAGATCGCGCCGAGACCGGCGAGTTCCAGCAGCGCCAGCATCAACAGCGCCACCGGGACGTATTCGACGAAATTGCCGTGCGCGCGCATCTTGCGCAGCAGATGTTTGTCTCCGCCATCGCCGATGCCGATCTTGTGCGAACGCCGGTGGAACACCACGCGCGCCGCGAGCAACAGCATCATCAGCACGTGCAGCGACGCGAACAGCAGGGCGATTCTGGGCATGGGGATCCGCGGACGTGGGAAGCGGCGCTCAGGATGCCATGCGCAGCGCGCCGTCCCAAGCCAGGACCCGCCCGATCAGCGGCAGGCGGACGGCGACATCGAAACGATACGCGTCGCCGTCGACGCGCTTGCCGGCATCGACATGCGGTGCCAGCCATGCCGGCACGGTCATGCCCCGCCATCGACATGCGCGCTGCCGCCAGCGCCAGCCGCCGTCGACGGGATCGACGCCGAGCTCCAGCGCGAGCGCGCCGGAGGATTCGCACCAGTGACCGTCGGGCCAATGGCCCACCGGCCGGAACAGCGACACCACCTCCGGCCCGTCGTCGAAGCGACGCGACCAGCGCAGGCCGTCGGCGACATGGCTGATGTCGACGATGAGCATATGCGTGCGCTTCGCGGGATCGATGCCCAGCCGGCGCAGCACGAACCGCCCGAGCAGGCCGCCGAGGCCGCGACCGGTCTCGAACGCGACCGGGCCGCTCAGCCGCCCGCCTTCGCGGTGCAGCGCCTGCAATCGGGGATGCAGCCGCGCGAAGGCGTCGCCGAACCAGCGTTCGGCTGCCGACAGGGCCGCGGAAGAGGCCGCGGCCTCCGCGCTCACGCCGCCAGCGTCCGCGCCAGCAGCGCCGGGGTTTCGTGGGCGGTGCCGAAACGGCCCTTGTCGTCGCGCACCACCTGCGCGAGCGCGCAGCCGGGGTCGTGAGTGAAGAACAGATGCACGTTGCGCGCGAGCTTGTCTTCGAGGAATTCGCGCTTCTCGTCGATCAGCAGTTCGGCGTTGCGGTCGTAGCCCATGGTGATCGGCACGTGCACCCACGGCCGGCCCGGAATCAGGTCGGCGCAGAACACCACGCCGCCGTGCGCCTCGCCGCCGACGCGTTCGGGTCCGACGATTTCCGCCAGCATCAGCCCCGGCGTGTGGCCATCACTGAACTCGAAACGCACGCTGTCGCCGAGCACCGCGCTGTGCGCGCCGTCGACGATCTCCAGCCGGCCGCTGGCTTCGAGCAGCGCCGGCAATTCCGGGATGAAGCTGGCGCGATCGCGCGGATGCGGGTCGCGCGCGCGATCCCAGCAAGCCGCGCTGACCACGAAGGTCGCGTTCGGAAACAGCAGTTCGGGCGGATGGCCTTCGCGCCACGGCGCGAGCAGGCCGCCGGCATGATCGAAATGCAGATGCGACAGCACCACGACATCGACGTCCTCGTGGGCGAAACCGGCGGCGGCCAGCGAATCGAGCAGCACGTGCCGATCTTCGACCACGCCGTAGCGCTCGCGCAGCTTCGGCTCGAAGAACGCGCCGATGCCGGTCTCGAACAGCACGGTCTTGCCGTTGAGCGGACTCGCGAGCAGCGCGCGGCAGGCCAGCGCGATGCGATTGTGGGCGTCGGGCGGCGACCACTTCTCCCAGACAGCGCGCGGCGCGTTGCCGAACATCGCGCCGCCGTCGAGCTTCTGCGAATTGCCGAGGATGGACCAGAGTTTCATGCGTCTTCTTCCCGTGATGTCTGCGCGGAATGGCCGCGCTCTGCGAGGTACCGGTGTTCGATGCAGGCTTCTTCCTTCACGAACACCCGGGCCGTGCCGGTTTCCCGGAAGCCCGCCGCCACCAGCATGCGCCTGCACGGCAGGTTGCGCGCATCGGCGTTGGCATGGACGCGAGCCACCGCGGGATCGGCGAACAGCATGGCCAGCGCGGCGCGCATGGCGTTGCGGCCGATACCGCGTCCCTGCGATGCCGGCGTGACGCTGATGCCCAGTTCCGCTTCGGTGCGGTCGGGCGACCGCCACACGCCCAGATCGCCCAGCAGGGCGTCGGTCGTCACATCGGCGATCGCGAGCTGGAACCACACGCCCGCGGCGTCGGGATCGCCCTTCGCGGCGTGTTCGTGGAGAAAGGCCCGCGCCCGCGCCTCGTCCATCGGCCACCAGCCCTGGTAGCGCGCGACCTGCGGGTCGCTGCGATAGGCGAGGAAGCGCGCGAGGTCGTCGTCGCGCAGCGCGCGCAGGCGAACCTCGCCCACGCACAGCGGCAGCCGGACGGCCGCGGCGTTCACGGCGACGGCGACGGCGTCCCGGCGGCAGGCTCGATCAGCGCCTTGCCCACCGGATTGCGGGGGTCGCTGCCGCCGTGGAGGGTGTTGTCGCGACGGTTCCATTCCACCGTCTGCAAATTGCCCCAACTGTCGCTGGAACGACGGCCGTCGGCGGCGTCCTTCGGCGTGATCACGGTGTGGCCCATCGCGCGCAACGCGGCGATCACGTCGTCCGGCAGCGCGTCGCGCTCGGTGCCGATGGCGTCGGGCATCCACTGGTGGTGATAGCGCGGCAGCGCCGCGACCGCCTGCGCATCGAGGCCATCGGCATAGCCCAGCGCCCCCAGCAGGACCATGGTGATGATGCGGCTGCCGCCGGGCGTGCCCAGCACCGCGACGCGATCCGGCGAGATCATGAAGGTCGGCGTCATCGAGCTGAGCATGCGCTTGCCCGGTTTCGGCGCATTGGCGTCGTAGCCCATCACCCCGAACGCGTTCGGGGTGCCCGGCTTCAGCGCGAAATCGTCCATCTCGTTGTTGAGCAGCACGCCGGTGCCGGGCGGAATCAGGCCGGAACCGAACAGCAGGTTCACGGTCTGGGTGCCGGCGACCAGGTTGCCCTCGGTATCGATGATCGAGAAATGCGTGGTCTCGTCGTCTTCCAGCGGCGTCGCTTCGCCCGACAGCAGATCGCTGGGCGTGGCCTTGCGCGGATGGATGGTGGAACGCTGGCCGGCGGCATAGTCGGCGCTGGTCAGCGCGCGCACCGGCACCTTCACGAAGTCGGGATCGCCGAGATAGAAGGTGCGATCGCGGAACGCGCGACGCATCGCTTCGACGGTCAGATGCACGCGCTCGGCCTGCGGCAGCTTCGCCAGATCCCAGGGTTCCAGCATCTGCAGCATCTGTGCCAGCGCCACGCCGCCGGAGGACGGCGGTGGCGCGGTGATCACCTGCCAGCCGTCGTATTCGAAACGGATCGGTTCGCGCTCGCGGATGCGATAACCGGCCAGTTCGTCGGCGGTCCACTGCCCGCCCTCGGCGCGCACGCCGGCCAGCAGTTTCTTCGCGACCGGGCCGCGGTAGAAACCGTCGAAACCCTTGTCCGCCAGCAGTTCCAGCGTCCGCGCCAGATCCGGCTGCACCAGCCGTTCGCCTTCTTCCGGGGCATCGCCATCGGCGAGGAACACGCCGCGGGTGCCCGTGTAGCGCTCCATCACGTCGCGACGGCTCTCGTAGCCCTTCGCCAGTCGCGCGTAGACCGGAAACCCTTCGCGAGCGATGCGGATCGCCGGCGCCAGCGAGGTCTTCAGCGGCAACCGCCCGTACTGCGTGGCCATGTGCACCAGCCCGGCCGGCAGGCCGGGAATGCCCGCGGACCACGGGCCGTTGGTGGCGCGGTCGCGGTTGAACTCGCCCTTCTCGTCGAGATAGGCCGCGGGCGTGGCCGCGGCCGGCGCGGTCTCGCGCGCGTCGATGAAGATGTCCCTGCCGCTCTTCGCATCGTGCAGCAGGAAAAAACCGCCGCCGCCGATGCCGGAGGAAATCGGTTCGACCACCGAAAGCACCGACGACACCGCGACCGCGGCGTCGAAGGCGTTGCCGCCCTGGCGCAGGATCTCCAGCCCGGCCTCGCTGGCGAGCGCATGCGCGCTGGCGACGGCGGCGCCGGGCGGATGCGCCGGCCGCGGTGCGTCCGCGCCAAGTGCCGTCGTGGCGCTGGCCAACACGGCGATGAAAATCAGTGCGAAGCGATGTCGGATCGTCATGCGTCTTGCTCCTGCAGCCGTGCCAGCTTCGCCAGCAGGGCGTCGTGCGATTCCGGGAACGCGGGATCCGGGTCGATGCATTCGACCGGGCAGACCACCACGCACTGCGGTTCGTCGTAATGGCCGACGCATTCGGTGCAGCGCGCCGGATCGATCACGTAGATGGTTTCGCCCTGCGAGATCGCGCGGTTCGGACAGGCCGGCTCGCAGACGTCGCAATTGATGCAGAGCGCGTTGATGATCAGCGACATGCGGAACCCGCAGCGTCGTCGCGGCGCTGGCGCCGCGACGACGGATGACGCGAATAGAGCGGTCTCGCGGTGCGGATCACTTCGTCTCGACGAAGACGTAGTTCACGCCCGACGGGGTCACCGCGGCCTTGACGCGCTCGCTGTCCTCGGCCTTGCCGATGAAGAGCAGCTTCACGCCCTTGAGCTTGTCCGGCTTCGCATCGGCGAACGCGGCGACGACCATGTCGGCGCATTTCGCCGACGACAGCGAGGCGGCGGCGTAGGCCAGCATGTTGCCCGGCAGGATGCCGCGGGAGATGTCCGACTTCACCTTTTCGAGCTGGCGGTCGTACAGGCCCTGGAAGTCTTCGGCGCTCTCGGCCGGCAACAGATAGACGAAGGGCTGGTTGGTCACACCGTCCATGTTGCGGTTGACGACTTCGGACACGTAGGCCCGCCACGCGGCGGGATCTTCGTTGGTCGGCGCGACCAGCGGGGCCTGCTGGACCTGCTTGGTTTCGTCTTCTTTCTTGCTGCAGGCCGGAAGGGACACGGCGAAGACGGCGACGAGCAGCAGACGGACGATGGTATTCATGGTCGGAAATCCCTGATGTGGATACGAACGGGTTGGATGCGAAAGGAACGGATGGAGCGGCAGGTGGAGCGGCAGCCGCGGATGCGTCAGCGGCTGCGCCGCCATTCGGCCTGCAACGCGAGATTCACCGCCGGCGGCACGAAACCGGAGACGTCGCCGCCGAGACGGGACACCTCGCGTACCAGCGACGAGGAAATGAAACCGTATTGCTCGGCCGGCGTCAGGAACAGCGTTTCCACATCCGGAATCAGATGCCGGTTCATGCTGGCCAGCTGGAACTCGTATTCGAAGTCGGAGACCGCGCGCAGGCCGCGCAGCAGCACGCCGGCGCCGACATCGTGGACGAAATGCGCGAGCAGCGAATCGAATCCGCGGACTTCGACGTTGGGATAGCGCGACAGCGAGTCGCGGGCCAGGTCGACCCGCAGCGCCAGCGGCAGCGCCGGCCGCTTGCCGGGGCTCTCGGCCACGCCGACCACGAGCCGCTCGAACAGCGGCGCGGCGCGCTCCACCAGATCGAGATGACCGTTGGTGATCGGATCGAAGGTGCCCGGATAGACCGCAATCCGGGCGGCGTGTGGGGACATGGCCGTGGTCATGGCGTCGAAGGATCACCGTTCTCGGAGACGACCCAAGTGTAACAGCCGCCCATCGGGAACCGGGTCGACCAAGGCAGGCCGGCGAGACGGCCGGACTGGATCGGCGAGACCCGCATCAGGTGGCCGACGGGCGCTGACGACGATAGAGCGCGTAGCGCACCTCGCGGGTGCGGCCCTCGCGGTGCAGTCGCCACGCGGCGCCGGGCACCGCTTCGCTGTCGTGCGCGGATTCGACGTAGAGCCAGGCGTCGTCGGCGCAGCGGGCCTCCAGCGCCGCCAACGCCGTCCGCCAGAGATCACCGGCGAACGGCGGATCGACGAAGACCAGATCGAAACCGCCCGGCGCGCTCTGCAGCCAGGCCAGCGCGTCGGCGCGCACCACCTGCACCCTGTCCCCGCCCGGCAACTTCGACGCGATCCGGCGCAGCTCCTCGGCCAGGGCCGGATCGCGCTCGACCAGCACCGCTTCGCGCGCGCCGCGCGACACCGCTTCCAGCCCCAGCGCGCCGGTCCCCGCGAACAGATCGACCACGCGCGCGCCGGGCAGCATCGGCTGCAGCCAGTTGAACAGGGTTTCGCGCACCCGGTCCGCGGTGGGACGCAGGCCATCGCGATCGGGCACCGACAGCTTCGTGCCGCGCCAGTCGCCGCCGATGATGCGGATCGCCCCGGGCGGCCGGGATGCGGGCGGTCTCGCGGCGGGTTTCGCGGGGCCGCGATTCATCGGGAGTGCGGGAGGGCGGGTGTTAACATGCCGGCCATTCTCCGCGATTCGGATCGCCCTTTCCTCCCCACGCGATGATCCCCTTCTTCCGCCGCAAGAAATCACCCGCCACGGCAGGGGATGCCGCCACCCAGACCGGCACCCCCGCCGATACGGCGCCCGCGACGCCCGGCGTCGATGCGGATGCCTCCGGGATCGATGCCGTCGCTGCCGCGAATACCGGGACGCAGTCGATCGAACCGCAACCGGTCTTCTCCGCGCCCGAACCCATGCCGGAGCAGGTGCAGGACCATGAAGCCGCGCCCGCCGCCGCGCCTGGCAAACCGGGCTGGCGCGAGCGACTGCGGAACAGCGCCTTCGCCCGCAGCTTCGGCGGCCTGTTCTCGCGCAACCCCAAGCTCGACGACGACCTGCTCGACGAGATCGAGACCGCCCTGCTCACCGCCGATGTCGGCGTCGGCGCGACCACGCAGCTGGTCGAATCGCTGCGCAAGCGGATGAAGGCGCGCGAATTCGTCGATGCCAACGCCCTGCTCGCCGCACTGCGTGCCGACCTGATCGCGATGCTCGCGCCGGTGGCGAAACCGCTGGTCATCGATGCAGAGGCGAAACCTTTCGTGATCCTCACCGTCGGCGTCAACGGCGTCGGCAAGACCACCACCATCGGCAAGCTCGCGCATCGCTTCAAGGCCGAGGGCCGCACGCTGATGCTCGCCGCGGGCGACACCTTCCGCGCCGCCGCGGTCGCGCAGTTGCAGGCCTGGGGCGAACGCAACGGGGTCGCGGTGGTCGCGCAGGGCCAGAACGCCGACGCCGCCTCGGTGGCGTTCGACGCGCTGCAGGCGGCGAAGGCGCGCGGCACCGAAGTGCTGATCGCCGACACCGCCGGTCGCCTGCACACCCAGCAGGGCCTGATGGCCGAACTGGGCAAGATCAAGCGCGTGCTCGGCAAGATCGACGAAAGCGCGCCGCAGGAAGTGCTGATGGTGATCGACGGCACCACCGGCCAGAACGCGCTGTCGCAGCTGCGCCAGTTCCACGCCGCATCCGGCGTGACCGGCCTGGTGGTGACCAAGCTCGACGGCACCGCGAAGGGCGGCGTGGTGTTCGCGCTGGCCCGCGAATTCGGTATTCCGATCCGCTTTGCCGGCATCGGCGAGCGTCCGGAGGACCTGCGCGTGTTCGACGCGGAAGCCTTCGTCGACGCCCTGCTGCCGGAAGCGCTCGGCGCATGAGCCGCGGGCAGGTACGCAGGGCGTGACCATCGACGGCGACGCCGCCGCACCGCCGCGCCGCAGACGCTGGCGCCGCTTTTTCCTGATCGCGACCACGGCGCTGCTGGCGCTGGCGCTGTTCGGCGGCTGGCTGCTGCAGCCGGAACAACTGGTGCCGCTGATTCTCGACCGCACCGGCAAGGCGCTGTCGCTGGAGATCACCGCCGACGCCGGCGCGACCGCGCGACTGCGCGACCGGCCGCAACTGGTGGTGCGCAATCTGGTCGTGCGCGCACCCGGCGCGAAGACCGCGATGCTGCGCGCCGATCGCCTGCTGATCTCGCTGCCGTGGTCCAGCGTTCGCAGCGGCGGCGAAGATCCGACCGTCGAACGCCTGGAACTCGACGCCCCCGTGCTCGATGTACCCGCACTGCAGGCCTGGCTGGCGCAGCGGCCGCCGGGCGAACCGCCGAAGATTCCGACGCTCACCGATGGCCTGCGGGTTGCCGACGGCCGCATCGACAACGGCGACTGGCGGGTCGAAGGCGTCGCCGTCGATCTGCCCGCGCTGCACCCGGGGCGACCGGCGCACGCGCGCATCCGTGGCCGCTATCTCGATGCGCCGACATCGATCGTCTTCGACCTGGCGGTGGCGATGACGAGACCCGCGAACGACGCGGGCGTCGCCGTGGTCGGCCCGCTGACGCTCGCACGCGGCGACTGGCGCATTCCGGCGACGCTGACGCTGTCCGGCCCGCTGCATCTCGGCGACGGCGGGATCGCGATGACCCCGGCGAAGTTCGGCGTCTCGGCGCGATACGTCTCCGGCGATACGACGCTGCCGTTCTCGCTCGGCCTGCACGGTCCGCTGCGGTTCGATACGGCGACCTGGGTGCTGGCGCCGGTCGGCGTGGCGCTGCGCGGCGAGGACCCCATTCCCGCGTTCGACGCCCACGGCGCGCTCGCGCTGGGGCGACGGCTGGCGATCCGACTCGACGGCGCATTGCCGGTGTGGCCGTCCTCGTGGCCCGCACTGCCGGCGCCGGTCTCGAATTCGACCTCGCCGCTGCCGTTCGCGTTGCGCTACACCGGCCAACCCGATCTGTCGGACATCGCCGGCCTATCGCTGCGACGCGACGCCACCGCATTCGACGGCCGATTCCGGCTTTACGACGTGCTCGGCTGGATCGATCAGGCGGGCGGCGCGCCGCTGCCGCCGCTCGACGGCACCCTGCGCTCGCCGAAGCTGGAGATCTCAGGCGCGACGCTGGAAGGCGTGCGGATCGTGCTGGACGATGAAGGCATTGCCGAAATGAAGGAAGAGACACCGTGATCGACCGCACGCGATACGCATCGACGCTGCTGTCGTGGTTCGACGTGTCCGGTCGTCACGACCTGCCGTGGCAGCATCCGCGCACGCCGTATCGCGTGTGGTTGTCGGAAATCATGCTGCAGCAGACGCAGGTGCGGGTGGTGATCCCGTACTTCGAGCGCTTCGTCGCCGCCCTGCCCGATCTGCGCGCATTGGCGGCGGCGCCCGAGGACGAGGTGATGGCGCTGTGGTCGGGGCTGGGCTATTACGCCCGGGCCCGCAATCTGCACGCCGCGGCGAAGCGCTGCGTGGACCAGCACGATGGCGAGCTGCCGCGCGACCTCGATGCGTTGATGGCGCTGCCGGGCATCGGCCGCAGCACCGCCGGCGCGATCCTGTCGCAGGCCTGGGGCGATCCGCAGCCGATCCTCGATGGCAACGTCAAGCGCGTGCTGAGCCGCGTGTTCGGCATCGAAGGCTGGCCGGGCACGCCGGCGAACGAAAAGACGCTGTGGGCGATCGCGCAGTCGCTGCTGCCGACCACGCGCCTGGCCGATTACACCCAGGCGCAGATGGATTTCGGTGCGACCCTCTGCACCCGTCACGATCCGGCGTGCGTGCTGTGTCCGCTGCAGCGCGACTGCATCGCGCTGCGCGACGGTCGCACCGCGGAATTGCCCACGCCGAAACCCGGGAAGCCGATGCCGGAACGCTGGGCCGTGGTGTTGATGGTGCGCGATGCCGAAGGCCGCGTCCTGCTGCAACGACGTCCGCCGAGCGGCATCTGGGCCTCGCTGTGGTCGCTGCCGGAAGCCGCCGATCACGAAACCGCGCGCGCGTGGTTCGAACAGCATGTCGACGGCGATTACGACGACGGCGCCGCGCTGGACGAGATCCACCACGGTTTCACCCACTACCGGCTGCTGATGCATCCGCTGGCCTGGCGCGGCGTCGCGCTGCGGCAGCACATCCGCGACAATGACGCGCTGCGCTGGGTTGCGCGCCGCGAATTCGATGCGCTCGGCATTCCCGCGCCGGTACGCACCCTGATCACTTCACACTCCTGACGGACACCGCACGATGGCCCGCACCGTTTTCTGCGAATACGAACAGCGCGAGACCGAAGGCCTGGACTTCGCGCCCTGGCCCGGCGAAGCCGGCCAGCGCGTCTTCGCCCGCATCGGCAAATCCGCATGGGCGAAGTGGCTGGCGCACCAGACCATGTTGATCAACGAAAACCGTCTTTCGCCCATGAACCCCGAACACCGGAAGTTCCTGCAGGGCGAGATGGAGAAATTCCTGTTCGGCGGCGGTGCCGAAGCGCCCGCCGGTTATGTCCCTGAAGGCGGTGCGCCCGAAGGCTGAGCCTGGGCCGTCGCGTCCTGCTGCCGCACCTCGCGCAGCTTCTTCTCGTCGGCACGGATCGCCTTCACGTCCAGCGGCCGGATCTCCCTGATCGTGCAGGAGATCGGAATCATGCTGTGGCTGCCGATGTAGACCTGGTCGAAACGCGCGCTGATGCGGCCGCCGAGATCGCGGAAGCCGATCGTGTCGGCGTACTCGATGTCGTTGCAGGGCGCGTGCACTTCGATCAGCCACGCTTCGTTGGGGCGGGTCCACAGCGCGAACGCGCCATCATCCAAGGGCGTCCAGCCGTTGTAGCGCCCGAGATACTGGATGCTGTCGACCGGCTCGCCGGCATGGCTGCGATAGAGGGCGAGACGGTCGGCGTCGCGCTGGGCGCCGTTGGCGGCACAGCCGGAGGCGAGGAGCGCGGACGCGGCGAGGACGGCGAAGAATCGGAACGGTGTGCGCATGGGGAACCTCCGTGCGGGCGTCTGTCGTGTGAGGGTCGGCCGCCGATGCGGCGGCAGGGGGACCATGCCCGGGATCATGCGCCACCGCCCGGCAGACGCAAGTTCCCCGCACCGGCACATTCAGCGCCCGGCCGGCTTGCCCTGTCGCCGCCGGCCCCGTATCATTGCGCGCTCGCCCGATGGCCGGGTAGCTCAGTTGGTAGAGCAGGGGATTGAAAATCCCCGTGTCGGGGGTTCGATTCCCTCCCCGGCCACCACAGCGTTGAAGAAATCGAAAGGCCGCGATCGCATCGCGGCCTTTTTCTTTGGGCGTGTTTTCGTAGGGATTTCGCGAGGATTTCCCGGGCGATCAGACCAGCGCCACCGCATCGTGCGCGTCGCCTTCGACCGTCTCCTCGTCCGCACGCGCGCGTCCGTGCATCACCTGCGCGATCGCCGCGGCGGCCACCGCATCCGGGCAGCGCGCGCCGGCGCCATCGCAGAGTTCGTGCATGTAGTCGACATCGAAATTGAGCCGTTCGACCAGGAAGTCGACGAAGGCGCGGACCTTGGGCGACTGCTGGCCGCGCGGAAACACCGCGTTGAATTCGTACTCGGGCCCGGTCCAGCCGGGCAGCACGCGGCGCACGAGGTTCTGCTCGGCGTAGGGTTTCATCATCACGTCGCCGCTCATCATCAGGCCTTCGCCGCAGATCAGCGCGCCCTTGAGCGCCGCGGGATCGTTCGCGACCAGCACGGGTTCGACGCGCACGTCATGGAGCCTGTCGCCGTCGGACAGCGGCCAGAACCACGCCCCGTTGCGGCGATGCTTCGACATCGCCAGGGTGCGATGGTGCTGGAGGTCGTCGGGATGCAGCGGTTCGCCATAGCGCGCGATGTAGGCGGGGCTCGCGTAGACCTGGGTGCGGAACACCGCGAGTCGCCGCGCGACGAGGTTGGAATCCGGCAGATGGCCGACGCGGAGGGCGACATCGATGGACTGATCGATGAAATCGAGCGGTTCGTTGTTCAGCACCATGTCGATGCGCACCTCGGGATAGCGCGCGTGGAATTCGCCCAGCAGCGGCGCGATCCAGGTGGTGCCGATGGAATACGGCGCGGTGAAGCGCAGCCAGCCGCGCGGGCCGCCCTGCAACTGGCCGACCGCGCTCTCGGCTTCGTCGAGTTCGCGGGCGATGCGCTGGCACATCTCGAAGTAGATGTTGCCGGCTTCGGTCAAGCCGAGCTTGCGCGTGGTCCGGTGCAGCAGCTGCGCGCCGAGCCGGGTTTCGAGATCCTGGACCTTCCGGCTGACGGTGGTCTTGGGCAGACCGAGGGTCCGCGCAGCGGAAATGAAGCTGCCGTGTTCGACCACCCGGACGAAGATGAGGGTGTCGTTGAGATCGCGCGCCATGGGGTACTCCAGGGGACACGGACCGATTGGCCCGTTTACGGGATAATTATTCCCCGAATGAGCGGCTAATCAAGTCGCATTCGCAGGACTATCTTGCGCGGCATCTGGAACGCAGCCCGCCGCCATGTCCCGCTCTCCCCGCCTTCGCCTGATCCTTGTCCCCGCCCTCGCCCTTGGCGTGATCGCCTTGGTCTGCCTTGGCATTTTGCTGTTCGGCCAGGCCGCGCACCAGGGCCGCAGCGAGGCGCTGATGATGGCGTGGGTGTTGGCGTTCGTGGTCGGCCTGCCCGTCGCCACGCTGGCGCTGGCGGCAGCGGGCGCCTGGTCGGCGCACCACCCGCGCCGGTCGATTCTCCCGAATGAGGGAGTGAAAATCCCGTGAGCGGGACAATCACCCAACAGTTCCTGACACCCGTACTGGTCCTCGGCGCGGATCGCGAGCCGGGGCGCGGCGTGGTCGCTGCCGCGGCGGCGATCGGTCGGCCGATCATCGCGACCGGCACCGACAAGGAGGCGCTGGCGGGGCTGCGGCGTCTGCACCCCGAGGCCGCCCTCACCCTGATCGCCGGCGACAGCCGCGACGACGCCCACGCCGCGAGACTGGCGTCGGCGGTCGCGGCGCTCGATCGTCCGCTGGGCGCGGTGGTCGCCGCGATCGAGCCGCCTTCGCTGCGCGGCCGCGTGCTGGATCAACCGGCGGAGACTCTGCACGAGGCGCTCGACCGGACCCTGATCGCGCATGCCGCCGCTGCGCGCCATCTGTTGCCGCTGCTGAAACGCTGCGACCGCGGCGGCGCCTACGTGATGCTGGGCGGTCCCGGCAGCCGCGCGCCATGGGCCGGTTACGGGCATCGCTCGGTCGCCGCCGCGGCGTTGCGCATGCTCGCGGAGGTCCTGCACAACGAAGCGAGGACGCTGTCGCTGCGCCTGCAACTGCTGTGCGTCGAGGACCCGCTCGACGACGAAGCGTCTCCGCTCACCGCCCGCGCCATCGGCAGCAAGGCGCTGTCGCTCGCGCTGTGCGAGCGCTGCACCGAAGCCACCCGTGCGGTGGTCGATTTCCGCGCGCAGGCACCGACCTGCACGTCACCGCCTTCCGCCCATCGCGCGCTGGCCGACGCCCGTGCGCTGCTCCGCCGCCTCTCCTCTCCGAACGTCTCCTCAAGCACCTCCCCAGGCACCTCCTCCCCCAGCAAGGATCCGACGCCATGATGTCCGCCCGCTCCCAACGCCGCATGCACGGCGGTCTTCCCCTGCTTCCCCTCACCGTATCGCTGCTGGTCGCAGCGGTGGTCTCCGCCTGCAGCGGTTCACAGGCCTCGCCCGGCGCGGACATGCCGCCGCCACCGGATGTCAGCGTCGCCCAGGTCATCAGCCGGAACGTCAAGCAGTGGGACGATTTCACCGGCCGCGTCTCCGCGGTGGAAACCGTGCAACTGCGGCCGCGCGTCAGCGGTTACGTCGAGCGCGTGGCGTACCGGGAAGGCGACGAAGTGCGCAAGGGCCAGTTGCTGTTCCTGATCGATCAGCGGCCGTATCGCGCGGCGCTGGCGCAGGCCGAGGCGCAGCTCGAACGCGCGCGCAGCGAAGCGCGACTCGCGCGTTCGCAGGACGTGCGCGCGCAGACGCTGATCGACGCCAAGGCGATCTCGCGCGAGGAGTTCGACACCCGCAAGGCCGCGACCGCGCAGAGCGACGCGGTGGTGCGCGCGGCCGAGGCCGCGGTCGCCGCTGCGCGCCTCGACCTGCAGTTCACCGAAGTGCGCTCGCCGATCGACGGCCGCGCCGGTCGCGCGCTGGCCACCGTCGGCAATCTCGCCCAGGCCGACGCCACCATGCTCACCACCGTGGTGTCGCTCGATCCGGTCCACGTCTACTTCGAAAGCGACGAACAGGCGTTCCTGCGTTACGCCGGCCTCGCGCGCACGGGTCAGCGCGACGCCACCCGCAATCCGGTGCGCGTGGGCCTGGCCGACGAAACCGGCTATCCGCACGCAGGTACCGTCGATTTCATCGACAACCAGGTCGATCCCGCGACCGGCACGATCCGCGCCCGAGCGGTGCTGCCGAACCCGGATCGCGTGTTCACCCCGGGCCTGTTCGCGCGCGTGCAGCTGGAAGGCAGCGCCGAGTTCAAGGCGCTGCTGATCGACGACAAGGCGGTGCTCACCGACCAGGATCGCAAGTACGTCTACGTGCTCGGTCCGGGCAATACCGCGGTGCGTCGTGACGTGGTGCTGGGCCGCACGATCGAGATCCCGGGCTCGGGTCCGGGGCAGGCGCTGCGCGTGGTCCAGTCCGGGCTGACGGCGCAGGACAAGGTGATCGTCAACGGCGTCCAGAAAGTGTTCTTCCCCGGCATGCCGGTGAAGCCGCAGATGGTCGCGATGACCGGCACCGCGACGAAACCCGCGGTCGCCGTCGCGAAGAACGCGGCACCCGCCGCGGAACCGACCGCAGCCCGGACGCAATGAGTTCCACCCCGCCCCTCCCCCCGATGGGTTGTTGAAACGGCCGCCGTCCCTTCGTCCGACTCCCCCGGCGGCGAAGGGACGGCGTCACCGTCCGTTCCGCGCATCGCATCGGCTTCACTGCATTCGCCCTTCCACTGGCCCTCTCCGGGGCCGGACCGCTGCGGTCTTGCCGCAACACAGGATTTCCCATGGACTTTTCCCGATTCTTCATCGATCGCCCGATCTTCGCCGCGGTGCTGTCGATCGTGATCTTCGCCGCTGGCCTGATCGCGATTCCGCTGCTGCCGATCAGCGAATATCCCGAAGTGGTGCCGCCCTCCGTGGTGGTGCGCACCGTCTACCCGGGCGCCAACCCCAAGGTCATCGCCGAAACCGTGGCGCAGCCGCTGGAGGCGGCGATCAACGGCGTCGAGAACCTGATGTACACCAAGTCGGTGGCGGGTTCCGATGGCGTGCTGCAGCTGACGGTGACCTTCCGTCCCGGCACCGATGCCGACGAGGCCGCGGTGCGCGTGCAGAACCGCGTGAGCCAGGCGCAGGCGCGCCTGCCCGAAGACGTGCGCCGACAGGGCGTGACCGTGCAGAAACAGTCGCCGACCTTCCTCATGGTGGTGTTCCTCACCTCGAAGAACGGCAAGTACGACACGCTGTACCTGCGCAACCATGCGGTGCTCAACGTCAAGGACGAACTGGCCCGATTGCCCGGCGTCGGCGACGCCCAGATCTTCGGCGGCGGCGATTACGCGATGCGCATCTGGATGGATCCGGACAAGATCGCGTCGCGCGGCCTGACGGCCGGCGACGTGGTGCGCGCGATCCGCGAGCAGAACGTGCAGGTCTCGGCCGGCCAGGTCGGCGCCGAGCCCATTCCCGGCGGCAGCGATTTCCTGATCCCGATCAACGCCCAGGGCCGCCTGCGCACGGCCGAGGAATTCGGCGACATCGTCATCAAGAGCGGCACCGGCGGCGAGATCGTGCGCCTGGCCGACGTCGCCCGGCTGGAACTCGGCGCCAGCGACTACACCCTGCGCGCGGAGATGGAAGGCCGCAACGCGGTCGGCATCGGCATCTTCCAGGCGCCGGGCGCCAACGCGCTGGAGATCCGCGACCAGGTGATGGCGAAGATGGACGAGCTGTCGAAGCGCTTCCCGCCCGGCGTCGAATACGCCGCGCCGTACGACACCACCATCTTCGTGCGCGACTCGATCAAGGCGGTGATCAGCACGCTGCTGGAAGCGACCCTGCTGGTGGTGCTGGTGGTGATCCTGTTCCTGCAGACCTGGCGCGCGTCGATCATTCCGCTGATCGCGGTGCCGGTGTCGGTGGTGGGCACGTTCGCCGCGCTCTACCTGCTCGGTTTCTCGATCAACACGCTGACCCTGTTCGGTCTGGTGCTGGCGATCGGCATCGTGGTCGACGACGCGATCGTGGTGGTGGAGAACGTCGAACGCTATATCGAGCAGGGGCTGGCGCCGCTGGCGGCGGCGCATCAGGCGATGAAGGAAGTCTCCGGCCCGATCATCGCGATCGCGCTGGTGCTGTGCGCGGTGTTCGTGCCGATGGCCTTCCTCACCGGCGTCACCGGCCAGTTCTACAAGCAGTTCGCGGTCACCATCGCGATCTCCACGGTGATCTCGGCGATCAATTCGCTGACCCTGTCGCCGGCGTTGGCGGCGCTGCTGCTGAAACCTCACGACGCGGCGAAGGATGCGCCGTCGCGCCTGATCGATCGCCTGTTCGGTTGGGTGTTCCGTCCGTTCAACCGCTTCTTCAAGGCCAGCTCCGACCGCTATCAGGGCGCGGTGTCGCGCACGCTGGGCCGGCGCGGCGCGGTGTTCGCGGTGTATGCGGTGCTGCTGGTGGCGACCGGACTGGTGTTCCAGTGGGTACCGCGCGGCTTCATTCCGGTGCAGGACAAGATGTACCTGATGGCGGGCGTGAAACTGCCGGAAGGTTCGTCGATCGAACGCACCGACCGCGTGCTGAGCAAAGTCGTCGAGATCGGCCTGGCCGAGGAAGGCGTCGACAGTTCCGGCGCGTTCCCGGGCCTCAACGCGCTGCAGTTCAGCAACACGCCGAATACCGGCCTGGTGTTCTTCCCGCTGAAGCCCTTCGATCAGCGCACGCGCAGCGCCAAGGAAATCAACGATGCCATCAACCAGAAGATCGCCGGCATCCAGGAAGGTTTCACCTTCGCGCTGATGCCGCCGCCGATCCTCGGCCTCGGCAACGGTTCGGGCTATTCGATGTTCATCGAGGACCGCGGCAACCTCGGCTACGGCGCGCTGCAGAACGCGGTCGGCGCGTTCCAGGGCGCGGTGTCGCAGACCCCGGGCATGGGCTTCCCGATCACCACCTACCAGGCCAACATGCCGCAGTACGACGCCGAAGTGGACCGGGTGAAGGCGAAGGCCCAGGGCGTGCCGCTGACCGAACTGTTCGACACCCTGCAGACCTATCTCGGTTCGGCCTACGTCAACGACTTCAACCAGTTCGGCCGTACCTGGCAGGTGATCGCGCAGGCCGACGGCCGGTTCCGCGACAGCGTCGAGGACATCGCCAACCTGCGCACCCGCAACGACCGCGGCGAAATGGTGCCGATCGGTTCGATGGTCACCATCAAACAAAGCTACGGCCCCGACCCGGTGCTGCGCTACAACGGTTATCCCGCGGCCGATCTGCTCGGCGAAGCCGATCCGGCGATGCTGTCGTCGGCGCAGGCGATGGCGAAGATCGACGAGATCGCGGCGCAGGTGCTGCCCAACGGCATGACCTTCGAATGGACCGATCTGAGCTACCAGGAAGCGACCCAGGGCCAGGCCGCGCTGATCGTGTTCCCGCTGGCGATCCTGCTCGCGTTCCTGGTGCTGGCCGCGCTGTACGAAAGCTGGACCCTGCCGCTGGCGGTGATCCTGATCGTGCCGATGACCCTGCTGTCCGCGCTGATCGGCGTGAAGCTCACCGGCGGCGACAACAACGTGTTCGTGCAGGTCGGTCTGGTGGTGCTGATGGGGCTGGCGTGCAAGAACGCGATCCTGATCGTCGAATTCGCGCGCGAACTCGAACTGCACGGCAAGGGCATCGTCGAATCCGCGCTGGAAGCCTGCCGTTTGCGCCTGCGTCCGATCGTGATGACCTCGGTCGCGTTCATCGCCGGCACCGTGCCGCTGGTGCTGTCGCAGGGCGCGGGCGCCGAAGTGCGCTCGGTCACCGGCATCACCGTGTTCGCCGGCATGCTCGGCGTGACCCTGTTCGGCCTGTTCCTCACCCCCGTGTTCTACGTCGCGCTGCGCAAGCTGTCGCGCCGTCCGCTCGTGTCGCATGCGCCTGCCGAAACCGCCGCACCGCTGCACGCCTGATCCCTTCCGAATCCTTTCGCACACTCACATCCCAGGAGTTTTCGCCATGAACGCCACATCCAAGATCGCTCTCGTCACCGGCGCCACCCGCGGCATCGGCCTCGAAACCGTCCGCCAGCTCGCCGAAGCCGGCGTCCACACCCTGCTCGCCGGCCGCGACCGGCAGAAAGCGGTCGCGGCCGCGCTGACCCTGCAGACGCAGGGCCTGCCGGTGGAGGCCATCGCCCTCGATGTCACCGACGCCGACAGCATCGCCGCCGCGGTGCGCGAGGTCGAACAGCGGCACGGCCGGCTCGACATCCTCGTCAACAACGCCGGCATCCTCGTCGATGAATTCGGCCGCAAGGTGTCCGAGCAGGGCATCGACGTCTGGCGCAAGACCTTCGACACCAACGTCTTCGGCCTGATCGCCACGACCCAGGCGTTCCTCCCGCTGCTGCACAAGTCCGACGCCGGCCGCATCGTCAACGTCTCCAGCCTGCTCGGCTCGATGGCGCTGCACAGCGATCCCGCCTCGCCGATCTACGACTTCAAGGTACCGGCCTACAACGTGTCGAAGAGCGCGGTGAACGCGTGGACCGTGCAGCTGGCCTACGAGCTGCGCGACAGCCGCATCAAGATCAACACCATCCACCCCGGCTACGTGAAGACCGACATGAACGGCGGCGAAGGCGAGATCGACGCGCCCGCCGGCGCGCGCACCAGCGTGCGCCTGGCGCTGATCGACGACGCCGGCCCGAACGGCGGCTATTTCCACCAGGACCAGTCGCTGCCCTGGTAAGCCACGACGGACGACCGCGCACGGAAGCGCGAACGCCCCATTCCGGAGAACTCCCATGCCTCATCCGTCACCCGCGACCGCGGTCGTGCTGTTGAAAACCGCGGCGCTCACCCTCGCGCTGAGCGCCTGCGCCGCGGGACCGGACTTCGTCCGCCCCGATGCGCCCGCACCCGATCGCTTCGCGGCGTCGGCGTTGTACGCCGCCGAAGCCGCGCCCGCCGCGACAGACGGCGCCGCGTTCTGGCGCGGTTTCGGCGATCCGCAACTCGACGCGCTGGTCGACGATGCGCTGCGCGCGAATCACGATCTGCGCATCGCGCTCGCCCGCCTCGACCGCGCCGACGCGCTGTCGCGCGGTGCGAAGTTCGACCGGCTGCCGACGATCACCGCCGACGCCACCGCGAGCGATGGCCGCCAGAGCGTCGATCGGGCCGCAGGCGGGCCGCGCGATTACGAAACGTATGAAGGCGGCGCGCGTCTCGCCTGGGAACTCGATCTGTTCGGTCGCGTGCGTCGCGGCGTGGAAGCGCAGCGCGCCGAAACCGAGGCCACCCGCGCCGATCTCGCGGCGATGCAGGTCGCGGTGGTCGCCGACGTCATCGGCACCTACGCCGAGCTGCGCGGCCAGCAGGAGCGACTGCGCGTGGCCGAAGCCAACGCCGGGCTGCAGCGGGAAACGCTGCGACTGGTCGAAGCGCGGCTCTCCGCCGGCAGCGGCACCGAATTCGACACCGCCCGCGCCCGCGCGCAGCTCGAAGCGACGCTGGCGCGGGTGCCGGCGCTGCAGGCGTCGGTGGCGACGGCGACGCACCGCATCGCGGTGCTGACCGGGCGCACGCCGGACGCACTGGTCGCCACGCTGTCGACGCCGCAGGCACTGCCGCCGCTGCCGGCGACGCTCGCGGCGGACACACCCGCCGAGGTGCTGCGCCGACGGCCGGACATCGCCGCGGCCGAGCAGCGACTGCATGCGGCGACCGCGCGGATCGGGGTCGCCAGCGCCGAGCTGTTCCCGCGACTCACGTTGTCCGGCCTGCTCGGCGTGCAGTCGTTCGACGCCGACGCGCTGGGCGACAGCGGCAGCGGCACCCGCCTGGTCGCGCTGGGCATCGACTGGTCGTTCCTGGATGTCGGTCGGGTCCGCGCGCGGATCGCCGCGGCCGACGCCGACGCCCGCGGCGCGCTGGCGGGCTACGAGCAGACCGTCCTGCGCGCGCTGGAAGACGCCGAAAACGCGCTGGTCCGCCACGCCCGCTCCCGACAGGAGGACATCCACCTGGCCGCCGCCGCCGGCGACAGCGCCGAAGCCGCCCGCCTCGCCCGGCTGCGCTACGACGCCGGCGCCGCCGGCCTGCTCGACGTGCTCGACGCGGAGCGCACGCGGCTGCAGGCCGAGGACGCACTGGCCGAGGCCCGCACCCGCAGCGTGGTCAGCGCGGTGGCGGTCTATCGCGCCACCGCCGGTGGCTGGCCGGAACGCAGCCCGGACCGGATTCCGGTGGCGGGGCGCTGAACCGGCCGCGCCCGGCATGCAGGCCGACGGGCCCGCGGTTTCCCGGCTATGATCGGGCCGCCCGGATCCGCGGGCGGCATACGGGGGGTCGCATGCGCCGGTTCGCCCTGCTCCTGTCCATGCTCTGTGTGTCCATCGCACCCATGCGGCCGGCCGCCGCGGCCGAAGTGACCTCGGTCGAGGCGCTCGACATCACCCGCTATGCCGGGGAATGGCACGAGATCGCGCGCCTGCCGATGTTCTTCCAGCGCAAGTGCAAGGACACGATCACCGCTCAGTACATGCTGCGCGAAGACGGCATGATCGGTGTCCGCAATCGCTGCCGCACCGGGGACGACGAAATCGACGAGGTCGACGGCATCGCGCGCCGCGATCCGGAGCACCCCGGCCGGCTGGAAGTGCGTTTCGCGCCCGACTGGTTGTCCTGGCTACCGCTGACCTGGGCCGACTACTGGGTGATCGCGATCGACCCGGACTACCAGTGGGCGATGGTCGGCGAACCCGGCCGCGAATATCTCTGGATCCTGTCGCGCACCCCGGACATGCGCCAATCGCAGTTCGATGCGCTGAAGGCGCAGGCGACCGCCATGGGCTACGACCTCGCACCGCTGATCGTCAGCGCGCCGCTGCGCTGACCCGCGCCGGCCGGGTGCCGGAACGCCCGATGACCCGTCCCGCCGCCCCGACCTACCGGGGCGTACGGTCCGCGGCGGCTCGCGCTAGTATTGCGGCCCGGCAGATTTCGTGGAGCGCGCGATGCAGCGTTGGCAGTTCCGATCGACGGCGATCAGGGCGATGGCCCTCGCCATGTGCGTGCTGGCGGTCGCCGCCTGTTCCACCGGCCCGGTGAAGCGGGTGTCCGAACCCACCGCGAGCATCCAGCAGCTCACCGTCGGCGCCGACGGGCAGTGGACCGTCGAGCTGCGCCTGCAGAACTTCAGCAGCGTGCCGATGCGCTTCGAGCGCATCGCGCTCGACCTGCGCGCCGGCAAGGAATCCGCCGGCACGCTGCGCGCCGAGCCCGGCCTGACCATCGGCCCCGAAGCCGCCGATACCGCCGTGGTCAAACTCGTCCCCAGCGCCGCCGCGCGGCTGACCATCGCGGACGCGCTCGCCGATCGTCGCAGCCTCGATTACGGCCTCGAAGGCACGCTCGTCGCCTCGCCGCAGGATCGCAAGGCGCGCGACTTCGAGATCCGGCGCAACAGCGCGCTCAGCCCGGTCCCCGGCCTGCCCGGCGTGATGCGCTGATCGACCGCTCGACCGCGCGCTCGATGCGCACCGCGCGACTTCCTTTCTTCCTTTTCCTCACGACCGATCGCCCATGAACGCCTACAAAGCCCCGCTCGCCGATATCCGATTCGCGCTGTTCGACGTGCTCGACAGCGAACAGACCTTCGCCCGCCTCGGTTTCGGCGAGATCAACCGCGAACTGGTCGACGCCATCCTCGAGGAAGGCGCGCGCTTCACCGAAACCGTGATCGCGCCGCTCAACCACATCGGCGACCAGCACGGCTGCAGCCTCGACAAGGACACCGGCAAGGTGACCACGCCGCCGGGCTTCCGCGAGGCTTATCTGCAGTTCGCCGAAAACGGCTGGGCCGGACTCACCTCGCCCGCGGACTTCGGCGGACAGGGCATGCCGCATGCGGTCGGCGTGCCGGTGAAGGAAATGATCGACGCCGCCAACCTGGCCTGGGGCAACTTCCCCCTGCTCTCGCATGGCGCGACCGAAGCGCTGATGCATCACGGCGAGGACTGGCAGAAAGAGGTGTTCCTCAAGCCCATCGTCGAAGGCCGCTGGACCGGCACCATGTGCCTCACCGAGCCGCACTGCGGCAGCGATCTCGGCCTGCTCAAGACCCGCGCCGTACCCGCAGCGAACGGGGCCTACGCGATCACCGGCACCAAGATCTTCATCACCGCCGGCGATCACGATTTCACCGACAACATCGTCCACCTCGTGCTGGCCCGCCTGCCGGACGCGCCGGCCGGCAGCAAGGGCATCTCGCTGTTCATCGTGCCCAAGATCAAGGTGGACCGCGACGGCAACCTCGGCGACGCCAACGCGGTGCGCTGCGGCGCGCTGGAACACAAGATGGGCATCCACGCCTCGGCCACCTGCGTGATGAATTTCGACGACGCCGAAGGCTGGCTGATCGGCGAGCCGCACAAGGGCCTGATGGCGATGTTCACCATGATGAACACCGCACGCCTCGCGGTCGGCCTGCAGGGCCTCGGCCTGTCGGATCGCGCCTACCAGAACGCGCTGCGCTACAGCCGCGACCGCCTCCAGATGCGTTCGCTCTCCGGCGCGAAATTCCCGGAAAAAGCGGCCGATCCCATCATCGTGCATCCGGACGTGCGGCGCATGCTGCTGACCCAGAAGGCGCTGATCGAAGGCGGCCGCCTGCTCGGCTATCACGGCGCCTCGCTGGTCGACGAGCTCATGCACGCGGAGGATGCGGCGGATCGCGAGCGCGCCGACGCGCTGCTCGGCTTCCTGACCCCGATCGTGAAGGCCTGCCTCACCGAATGGTCGATCGAGTGCACGTATCACGCGCAGCAATGCTTCGGCGGCCACGGCTACATCCAGGAATGGGGCATGGAGCAGTTGGCGCGCGATGCCCGCATCACCACGATCTACGAAGGCACCACCGGCATCCAGGCGCTCGACCTGATGGGTCGCAAGGTGATGCAGCTCAAGGGCGCCGGCCTGCGCGTGTTCCTCGGCATGATCGAGGACTTCTGCAAGGCCGAGGCCGACAACGCCGCGGTCGCCGAATTCATCGGCCCGCTGCGCGAAGTGGCGCAGGAATGGCAGCAACTGACGATGCGCATCGGCCAGAACGCGATGGCCGACGCCGACGAGATCGGCGCCGCGGCCTGGGACTACCTGTTCTATTCGGGTTATGCCGCCCTCGCCTACTGGTGGGCGCGCAGCGTCGCCGCCGCCGAAGCCTCCGCGCATCCGCAGGCGTTCAAAAACGCCAAGCGCGAGACCGCACGGTTCTTCTTCGCCCGCATCCTGCCGCGCACGCGCACCCACGCCGCCGCGATCGCCAGCGGCGCCGCGCCGCTGATGACCCTGAACGCGGACGCCTTCGGCGAGTGACCCGCAGGCCATCGCCGGCCCCGCGGCCGGCGATGGCGACCACCGCAGCAGCCGCGACGGATCGTGCCGCGGTGCAGCGACACAATCGCAACGAAATGGGTATATGCTCGGCGTCCATATGGAGGCCGACACACCAACGTTGCGCCTGATCCCCGGGGCTCCGCAGCCTGGGCAGATCCCCCACCGGGCGGCCGATGACGCCCGGCGCGATGTCGTCGACACCGACGCCCCCCGACACACCGCTTTCGCGCACGTCACCGGCGCGGTCGCCGCACGACTCGATGCCGTCCGCCTGCTCTCGCTCGATGCCCATGGCCGCGTCCTCGACTGGATCAGCTGGCAGGACGCCGCCTGTCTCTACGCCCGCGGCGCGGTGGCCTGGACCCTCGGCGAGCCCTGCCTCAGCATCCACGGCGGCATCAGTCGCCTCACCGGCGAACGCAGCGTCCTCGAATTGCATCCCATCGTCGCCGCCCGCGGCCACGCCCGCGCGCATGCGCTCGACCCGACGCCGGCGCTGAGCAATCCCGCGCTGTTCGCGCGCGACCAGCATCTGTGCCTGTACTGCGGCAAGCATTTCAGCCGCCAGCTGCTCACCCGCGACCACGTCATGCCGCTGTCGCGCGGCGGTCGCGACGTGTGGGAGAACGTGGTGTCCGCATGCTTCCACTGCAATTCGCGCAAGGGCGGGCGCACGCCGCAGCAGGCGTCCATGCCGCTGCTGGCCGTGCCCTACCGGCCGAGCTGGATCGAGCACCTGATCATGTCGAACAGGAACATCCTGGCCGACCAGATGGCGTTCCTGAAGACGCATCTGCCGAAGAATCCACGCGGCACCCTCATCATCAGTTGATCGCCGCCATCCCTGGCGCGATATCGCATCTCCGCCATGCTCCGGCCCGGCCTTCCATGGCCGGGCGTTCCTCCGCGCCGCGAGCGATGCTCGCGAAGCGCGCGGACTCACCCACGCGGCACCCTCATCATCAGTTGATCGCCGCCATCCCTGGCGCGATATCCCATCTCCACCATGCTCCGGCCAGGCCTCCCATGGCCGGGCATGCCGCCGTGCCGCGAGTAATGCTCGCGAAGCGCGCGGACCCGGCCGCGACGGTCGACGGCCGATGTGAAGGACTTCCGCACAATCCGCGGCACCGGTCGCACTCTTCGTGCCCGCGAACCCCAAACTGACGCAGAAGGTAAGAAACCGCCGCAGCGCGCGCGTTGACGGGAAAAACCCACTTGGCGACACTTCGGTGTTCACGCAAAGCGGGTTGACATCAATGTCGTTGACACTGGGCCTGACCGGGATGGATCAACCCACCGAGCTCGCGCTGAAGGACGCCTTCAGCGACGCGAGCATCCGCGTCCGCGGCTGGTCGATGGTGGCGGAGGCCGATGCCGATTTCGTCATCGTCGACATGGACAGCATGTACGGTCCGATGAGCTGGCTGCGTCTGCACGCCGCCGGCAAACGCGTGATCGGCCTGACCTCGGCACCGCGGACCCAGGCCGATTTCCGTCTGCCCCGACCGTTCGATGGTCATGCGCTGGCGCTGGTGCTGGGTGAAATCGGCGGCGTGCCGGCCGCACCGGAACCGGAACCCGCGCCGGCCCCCGCCCCGCCCGCACCGGTCGCCGCGGTACCCGCACCCGCGGCCCAACCCGCACCGCCTCCCGCACCCGCACCGCCCGCGCCTGTCGCCGCCTCTCCGGCGCCCCCGGCACCGGCCCCGGCACCGCCCGCTCCGGCACCTGCACCTGCACCGCCCGCTCCTGCTCCGGTACCGGCCCCTCCGGCAGCGGCGCCCGAAGCGCCCGCACCGGTCGCAGCGGCACCGGTTGCAGCCGCCGCAGCCGACGCCGAGATCGAGCCCCCGGTGCCGAACACCCGCAGCACCGCCTTCGCGCATTGGCTGCGCCCCGGCGCCTTGACCGGCCGCGCCCGCTACCAGAGCGGCAAGGCGCCCGAGCTGCTCATCGATTTCTCCCAGCGCCAGTACTACGGCCCGGCCACGCTGAAGCCGCTGGCCGAGTATTTCGTCGCCACCGTCGGCCTCCGCGATTTCGAGCAGTTGGACGACCGCGCCTGGCAGAGCGCCATCGCGACGCTGGGCGCGCCGCTGCCGCTGAACCGCCTGCAGTGGTTCGGCGGGCTGCTGGCGGGCGAAGGCAAGCTGCTGCCGGGCTACAACCCCGAGGGCCGCTTCATCCTCGGCAAATGGCCTGAAACCGAGCGCGAATTCCCCCGCCACTTCCGCATCGCCACCGCGATGATGAAGGGCCCGCAGACCGTGGCCGAGATCGCCGCGGCCAGCAATGTGCCGGCGGCGGACGTGGTCGACTTCATCAACGCCAACCTCGCCACCGGCTTCGCCGAACAGCCGGGCGAAGGCGCGCCCACCGGCGGCGACACCCGGTCCGGCGGTCTCTTCGACCGCCTGCGCGGTCGCTGAGGAGGCATCGCGCCGGGGGCTGAACGCGACCCGCACGAGGTTTGTTGCCGCTATGTGTCGCGAGGGAGGACAATAGCGCGTTGTCCTCCGAACCCGCCGACGCCATCGTGATCGACTCCGCGCGCTACCCGCGCCTTTCGCGCATCGCCATCCCTGCCGATCTGCGCCAGTTCCCCGAGGACGAACTCGGGGCCGTCTGCGACGAACTTCGCGCCTATCTGATCGAATCGGTCGGCAAGAGCGGCGGCCACTTCGGCGCCGGCCTCGGCGTGATCGAGCTCACCGTGGCGCTGCACTATCTCTACGACACCCCCGACGACCGCATCGTCTGGGACGTCGGCCACCAGACCTATCCGCACAAGATCCTCACCGGCCGCCGCGACACCATCCACACGGTGAAGCAGAAGGACGGCGTCGCGCCGTTCCCGAAGCGCGAGGAAAGCGAATACGACACCTTCGGCGTCGGCCACTCGTCCACCTCGATCTCCGCCGCGCTGGGCATGGCCATCGCCGCCGCGCGCGCGGGCAGCGACCGCCGCATGGTCGCGGTGATCGGCGACGGTGCGATGACCGCGGGCATGGCCTACGAGGCCCTGAACCACGCCGGCGGCATGGACGAAGAACCGAATCTCCTGGTGATCCTCAACGACAACCAGATGTCGATCAGCGAGAACGTCGGCGGGCTGACCAAGATGCTCGGCCGGATGACCGGCAGCCGCACGCTCAACGCGCTGCGCGAAAGCGGCAAGAAACTGCTGGGCGACAAACGCACCAGCAAGTCGGCGCGTTTCGTGCGCCGCTGGGAAGAACACTGGAAAGGCATGTTCGTGCCCTCGACGCTGTTCGAGGAAATGGGCCTGCACTACACCGGCCCGATCGACGGCCACGACATCAAGTCGCTGATCGCGGCGCTGAAGACCCTGAAGACGATGAAGGGCCCGCAGCTGCTGCACGTGATGACCACCAAGGGCAAGGGCTACGACCTCGCCGAGGGCGACCAGATCGGCTATCACGCGGTCTCGCCGTTCGACCCCGAGAAGGGGCTCGTCGCGAAACCGGGCGCGAAGAAACCGACCTACACCGATGTCTTCAGCGACTGGCTCTGCGACATGGCCGCCGCGGACGAGAAACTGCTCGGCATCACCCCCGCGATGCGCGAAGGCTCCGGCCTCGTGCGCTTCAGCAGGGAATATCCGGATCGCTATTTCGACGTGGCCATCGCCGAGCAGCACGCGGTGACGCTGGCCGCGGGCATGGCCTGCGAAGGCGCGAAGCCCGTGGTCGCGATCTACTCCACATTCCTGCAGCGCGGCTACGATCAACTGGTCCACGACGTCGCGATCCAGAACCTCGACGTGCTGTTCGCCATCGACCGCGGCGGCGTGGTCGGGCCGGACGGCGCCACCCATGCCGGCAATCTCGATCTGAGCTATCTGCGCTGCGTGCCGAACATGGTGGTGATGGCGCCGGCCGACGAGAACGAATGCCGGCAGATGCTCACCACCGGCCACCGTTACCAAGGCCCGGCGGCGGTGCGTTATCCGCGGGGCACCGGCCCGGGAACCGCACTGCAGCCCACGCTCGACACGCTGCCCATCGGCAAGGCCGAGGTGCGTCGCCGCGGCGCGCGCGTCGCGCTGCTGGCGTTCGGCGCGATCGTGCCGGCGGCGGAGAAGGTCGGCGACGCGCTCGATCTCACCGTGGTCAACATGCGCTTCGTGAAGCCGCTGGACCGCGCGCTGATCCTCGAACTGGCGAAGACCCACGACGGCTTCGTCACCCTCGAAGACAACGTCGTCGCCGGCGGCGCCGGTTCCGGCGTGGCCGAACTGCTCGCCGAGACCGACGTGCGGTTGTCGATCCTGCATCTCGGCCTGCCGGACGCCTTCCAGCACCATGCCAGCCGCGAGGATCTGCTCGCCGAAGCGGGGCTCGACGCGGACGGCATCCGCGCCGCGGTGCTCGCGCGCTGGCCGGAGCTGATGCCGCAGCCGCAGGCCGACGCCCCGGCCGCGCGCGCCACGGGTTGATCACGAAAGCGCGCATCGGCCCGGGAGCGGCTGCGCTCGTCGGGCTCGCGCTCTGCGGCGCCGGTTTCGTCGCCGGGCGATATGCGGAGCCATCCGCCCGGATCGTCGCCACGCATGCGACGACGGCTCGCCCGCAGGCAGCGCCTGCGGCAGCGAACGATGTCGCGATCGGCTACACGCTGCCCAATACCCGCGTGCATCCGCTGCCCAACGCCGCGACCGGGCGCAAATACGAAGTCTGGGTCGATCTGCCGCCCTCGTATTTCGAGAACGACAGACCCTATCCCGTCGTCTTCACCACCGACGCCGACTATGGTTTTCCGCTGATCCGCAGCCTGCGGCGACGCATCGGCGCCAAGGGGCGCAACGTCGAGGATTTCGTGCTCGTCGGGCTGTCGTACGGCATCGGCGAACAATCGATGCCGAGCAAGCGCCGCGACTACACGCCGACCGATCCGTTCGCGCGCGGCGATGTCGCCGCCGGCGACTACGACCGCGCCAGCACCTATGGCCAGGCCGCGGCGTACCGCGACTACATCGAACGCGACGTGTTTCCGCTGATCGCCCGCGAATATCGCGTCGACATGCAGCGCAAGATCTACATCGGCCACTCGCTCGGCGGCCTGTTCGGCACCTATGTGCTGCTGACGAAACCGGCGATGTTCCGCCACTACATCCTCGGCAGTCCGTCGCTGTGGTTCGACCGGCGCACGATCTTCGATCTGGAAGCGGAGTACGCCGCAGCGCATCGCGATCTGTCCGCTGACGTGCTGCTTTCGATCGGCGCCTACGAAACCACCGGCAACGGTCCGCGTTACCTCGGTACCGACATGGTGGGCGACATGCATCGCTTCGAACGCGTGCTCGAAAGCCGCGGCTACCCGGCACTGCGCGTCGACAGCGAGGTGCTTCCCGACGAGGATCACCTCACCGTCCTGCCGCGCACGATCACCCACGGATTGCGCTGGGCGCTGCCGGGCACCGGACCGTACGAGGGCGGCTGAAGGGTTTCGTCAGCCTGTCGAACAACAGGCTGCAGGCGCCGCCATGGATTACTGCGACTCGAAAACCGCGCACGATGCGCGATTTTCGACGACCGCTTACGGCTCCTCGACCATGTAACCCTTCGCCACCAGCCGCTGCAGCAGGCCATTGGGCTGCAGCAGTTGGCTCATCGGCAGCACCGCGAAGGTCGTGTCGTTCTCGCGCAGCGCGCGCTCCGCGACCGCCATCCATTCGTTCTCGATCCGCGCCTGGAGATCCTGCATGCCCTGCTTGCGGGCGATCGCGGTGTCGGTGAACGCTTCGGTGCAGGCGATGAACTGGTTCCGGTACGGCAGATTGCGCAGGGCTTCGATATCGCCTTCGGCCCAGGCATTGGCGCGCAGGACCATGGTGTCCAGATCGGTTTCGATGCGGTCGAGCGTACGACGGAAGCATTCCTGATCGTTCAGCGTTTCGCGCGAGAAATCGCGCAGGGTCGCCTTCACGTCGGTGATCTTGATCTTCAGCGCCGGCTCGGTGATCTTCACCTTGCTGCGCTTCGCCGCCTTGCGCACGGTGTCGGCGATCGGCGTCTGCTCGGCCATGCCGCGGCGCGCGATCGCTTTTTCGTAGAGCGCCACCGCGGCGAACAGCGGCCGCCACTCCTCGATATCGCGATCGCCGCCGATATAGCGCTGCTTGAGCATGGTCCAGCGCGCGTACTCATCGGCCGGCAGCAGGTCGCCGAGCGTCTTGCCGTCGGGATTCTTGCGTGCCCGCAGCACCGATGGCAGCAGGGTGAGGCCACGGAAAAAGCCGACATCGGCATCGAGCTTCACCGTCGGCGGCATCAGCAGTTCCTGCGCTTCGCCGACCCGGCGCTGCACGTTCGCCGAGTCCCATTCCATCCGCTTGGGCAGCGGACTCTGGGTCCCGAGAATCCACATCGTGCGTTCGCCGCTGCGCACCTTCCACAGCCCCGGTCCGGGCTGACGACCGGCCACCAGGATGGCATCGATGTCCCGCAACCCGTCCGGCTGCGCGACTTCGCCGAGGTCTTCGGCAGGCGGGGCGCCGGCGGGCGGAGCGCTCTGGGCGAACGCGGCGGCGGACAGGGAACATCCGATGATCAACAGTCCGGAAAACAAGATGCGGCGCGACATGCGGTCATCCGTGCGTGAGGGGGCGGCGCAGTGTCCAACAAAAGTGCCCGGCGTGGTCGGGCATTCTGCATGGCGTTCAGCCGGGCGAGAGCTAACGTGGGGTCGCCGATGGCGACGTGCGATCCGGTCACGCCGCCTCCGCTCCGATCGGCAGCGCACCGCACCCTGTTCACCGCGCTGTCGAGGCCGGATTTCCGGCCCGCCGACGGCGACGAAGCGCGGCGGCACTTGGCCGCGCTCGACGACAAGTACGAACGCGCCATGGACGTCGTCGAGAACAGCCGCGACCTGGTCATCGGCTGCTTCGAGTTGTTCAGCAGCCGGACCGCGCTCGACACCAACGAGACCATGCGCACCCTCACCTTCCTGACCGTCCTCATCGGCGTGATGGCGGTCGCGGCCGGCGTGCTGGGCATGAATTTCGAAACGGCGTTCTTCGCATCAGAAGCGGGCTTCTGGTTCACCATCGCGCTGATGATCGGCTCGACGCTGGTCGCGTTGTTCGTGGCCAGACGCCTGCGCTGGATGTGAGCCAGACCATCCGGACCGGGCGCGTCGCGATCCGCACGCGGTCTTCCGGCCTTTTCCGCCGGAGGTGTTCCGCATCACGCTGACGCCTTTCCGGTCTGTCGACGATGGCCCGGCGGTTGTGCGGCGTCTTTCACGCTGCGGCCCGCCCCGCGTTCGCCCTGTTCGACATGCGCCGATTGGGGCTCGTGGTCGTCGTTGTCGCAGGTGTCGTTGTCGCCCGCCTCGGCTTTCTGCGGCATGCAGGTCGCGTGACGATGCATGCAAAGCGCATGCCGAAAGACGGCGATGTCACGCGGAACTCCACGTTTTCCAGTGTTTCCGGACGGGCACGTATCTTGCGTGATGTATCTCGGGCCACGCGCTCTTCATCCACGAGGAACGATTCATGCATCGCGCGCAGCGGCAACGGACGCCATATCGGCGCCCGACGTCCGACCGCGACTCACGTGGCGATGCCATACCGACAACGACAACGACAACGACCGGAGACGAAACATGCGAAGAGACATCCTGAAGACCCTGAAGAAAGAACACGATGCGCTGCGCGGCCTGTTCGCGGAGATCAACGACACCACCGACCGCGCCGAAAAGGGACGCGCGAAGCTGCTCGAAGCGATCGAGAGCAACCTGATGCCGCATGCGAAGTGGGAGGAGATCGTGTTCTATCCCGCGTTCGCGGAACGCGCCGACCGCGAGGGTCTGAAGACGCATGCCGAAGCCGTGCTCGAGCACCATGCGGTCGAACAGGTCGTGATTCCCGAAGTGCATGCCGCCGACGTCCAGACCCCCGAGTTCGCGGGACGCGTCAAGGTGTTCGGCGAGTTGATCGACCATCACGCGCGCGAAGAGGAAACCACGCTCTTCAAGATGGCGCGCAAGTTGTTCAGCGCCGAGGAACTGTCGTCGTTCGACGAACAGTACGAGGAATGGAAGCGGTCGAACACGGCAGCGATGGTCGTCGCCGGCGAGAAGGGAAAGATCGGGGTCAAGGCCGCGATCAAATCCATCGTCGGTTGATGACCCACAGACGACGCCGCGGCGCATGACCGGGCGGGCTGGACGATGCCGGAAGGACCCTCGATCCTGATTCTCCGGGAGACGCTGGCCCGCTTCACCGGCGCGGTCGTTCGCGAGGCCGGTGGGCGCGTCGCGCTGGATCTGACGCGCCTGCGGCATCGGCGCCTCCTGGCGGTGCGCAGCTGGGGCAAGCACCTGCTGCTCGAGTTCGACGGCTTCAGTCTGCGCTTGCACCTGCTGTTGCTCGGATCCTGCCGCATTGGCGATGCGACGACGCCATCGACAGGGGCGCCTGCGGTGTCGCTGCAATTCGATGACGGTACGCGGCTCGATTTTCACTCGGTGTCCGCGAAGTGGGTCGAAGGCAACCTCGATGCGCATTACGACGGATCCGCGGACATCCTGTCGCCCGCATGGGATGCGGAGGCCGCACACGGCAAGTTGAGGACCACACCTCACACCCTGGTCTGCGACGCGCTGCTCGATCAGGCGATCTTCGCCGGCGTGGGCAACATCATCAAGAACGAGGTGCTCTTCCGCGTGCGGATCCATCCGCTCAGTCGCCTCGGCGCCCTGCCCGATCCGCTGCTCGCGCGGATGATCGACGAGACCCGGATCTACGGCTTCGACTTCCTCGCGTGGAAACGGCAGAACGTGTTGAAAAGGCACTGGCAAGTGCATGAACAGCGGACTTGTCCGCTCTGCCACCGGGCCCTCGCGCGCATCGCGCAGCTCGGCAAGCGCAGGCGACGCAGCTTCCACTGCGATCACTGCCAGGCGTTTCATGTCCTGCCCACCCTGTTCGATGCCTCCCTGCGGAAACACGCGAGCGGCAATGCGCCGGCTTGATGCTGCGGTGACGGGAGCGATCCTCGCGAAGCCCGCGTCAGCAGTTCTGCTTGGGCAGGCATGCATGTTGCTGCATATTTTCCGATCGACACTGGAATCGCAGACGTGACCGACATCCTGAAACTAACGCTCGGCTGGGCGGCATCGGCCATCCTGTTGCTCACGCTGATCGCGCAGGTGCGATCGCAGTATCGCTCAGGCGCCACGCAGGGCGTCTCGCGGCGGCTGTTCGTCGGACAGATCGCATCGAGCGTCGGCTTTCTGTCATACAGCCTGCTCGTCGGCGATCGGGTGTTCGTCTTCACCAACGCCTGCATCCTCGCGACCGCCATCGCCGGCGAAATCGTGTATCTGCGCAACCGTCGTGCCGGCGCGAAGCACGGCGACACGGGTTGAACGGCCGTCTCCTCACACGCATGGCCGATCGGTCCCGCGCTCGAACTGGCGTTGCTCGGCGATGAACGGGAACCGGGTTGTTGAGTCGCGATGTCCTGCGTCGACGCTTCGCGATCGCCGCGATCCGCTTCGAATCATGCGTTTTCCATGTCGCGTCGCACGAGATCGTGCGCAACGCGAATTCGATTTTCTTCACTCAAGGGAAGATCCCGTCGCGTACGATGAGAATCAAGGGCATGTATCGTGCGGGCTGCACGCGGCAGCGATGCGCGCGATGCGAATCCCACGATCCACGGCCGTCGCGCCGATGGCTGGCCTCGTTTCCGGGCATGGCACGATTCTTGGATGTCATCCGTTGAGCGATATTGCTCGACTTCATCGGAAACGACATGAAAAATTCATGCACGCGTGCCGGCAAGGCATTGCTCATCGCGGGCGCGCTTCTCCTCAGCGCCTGCGATCGCCAGGAAAAACCGGAAGAGACCGCTGAAGACGTGGCCGCCGCGAAGGCCGAAGGCCAAGAAGAAATCGCGGATGCCGCGCGTGCGGCGAACGAATCGGCGGCAGAGAATGCGCACGATATCGCCGAGGCCGATGGCGCGTCCGATCGCCATGAGGCGGTTGCGGACGCACAGGAAGCCGCAGGCGACGCCAGCTACGAGGTGCGCATGGAGAAGGCGGAAGCGGCTCGCGAAATCGCGAAGGAAAAATGCGAATCGCTGCCGTCGGATCGTCAGGATGCGTGCAAGAATGCCGCCGACGCCGATTACGACAAGGCCAAGACCGCGGCGCAGCGCGCGGAAGATGCAGCGGACCTCCAGGCGGACAAGACGCGCAATACGCCCTGACGCCCCGGAATCGCGGCCGTCGCACGGCGAAGGTCCTCGATCGACTCACGCGCCGCGCATCGCACGATGCGCGGCTTTCCACATCACGAAACACCGGCGATGCGATCCGCACTGCCGTCCACTTATTTACGGAGAACTTCCATGGGCATCATCGTTTGGCTCATCATCGGCGGCATCGTCGGCTGGCTGGCCAGCATCATCATGAAACGGGATGCGCAGCAGGGCATCCTGCTCAACATCGTCGTCGGCATCGTGGGCGCTTTCCTCGCGGGCTGGTTCATCGCACCGCTGTTCGGGACCGCCACCATCAATGAAGGCCTGAGCGTCTCGAGCTTCCTGGTTTCCCTGCTCGGCGCGATCATCCTGCTCGCGATCGTCAACCTGTTCACGCGCGGCAGGGCCAAGTAAAGCGCCAGGCGAGGCAGTACGCCGACGGTGCGCTGCGTCGCCCCACGCCATGGGGCGGCGCAGCGACCTTTCGGAAAACCACGGCGACGCGAACCCGAGCCGCGCACCGCGCCAAATGAAATCCGTCGCCCACCGCGAGTGGAAGCGCTCCCGTTCGCCCCGCGGCGGCGCGGTCAGGTGCTGATGTGACCGCCACCATTGACGTGGATGGTCTGCCCGGTGATGTACGAACCGTCCTCCGACGCCAGGAACACGTAGGCCGGCGCGACTTCGGAGGGCTGGCCGGCGCGCTTCATCAGCGTCTTCGTCCCGAATTCGGCAACCTCGTCCGCATCGAAGCTCGCCGGGATCAGCGGCGTCCAGATCGGTCCCGGCGCGACCGCGTTGACCCGGATGCCGCGCTCCGCGACGGCCTGCGCCAGCGACAGCGTGAGGGTCTGGACGGCGCCCTTGGTCGCGGAATAGTCGAGCAGCTTCTTGTGGCCGCGGGCGGCGGTCACGGAAGTCGTATTGATGATCGACGCGCCCTCGGACATGTGCGGCAGCGCGATCATGGTGACGAACAGATAGGAGAAGACGTTGGTCCGGAACGTTTTCTCGATGGTCGCGGCATCGAGATCCTCGGGCGCGTCCACCGGGTGTTGTTCGCCGGCGTTGTTGACGAGAATGTCGATCCTGCCGAACCGGGAAAGCGTCTTCTCGACCAGCGCCTCCGCCGTACCATGATCGCCGAGGTCGCCGGCGAACAACAGACATTGCACGCCCTCTTCTTCGATCAGACGGCGCGTCTGCTCGGCGTCGCGGGTTTCGTCGAGGAAGGCGACGACCACATCGGCACCTTCACGAGCGAAATGCAGCGCGACCGCGCGACCGATGCCGCTGTCGCCGCCGGTCACGATCGCGACGCGCCCTTCGAGCTTCCCGGTGCCCCGATATCCTTCGCGGATCGACTTCGGCTGCGGATGCATCTGCGTCTGTTCGCCGGGCTGACGCGATTGGGTCTGCGGCGGCTGCTTCTGTTCGCCCTGCCCCTGCGCGTTCTGGTTTTCGTTCATCGGAATGCTCCTCGGTATGGGCCGGGCCGCACGCGTTCGCGCGCGATTCCCGCACCGCGTTGCGGAATGCTCCGAATTACGGCGCAAGACGCATGCCAACACCGCCGACGCACATTTCCGACGTCGACGATGGGGGACATGCAACACGATTCCAGTCGGTGCGCATTGATTCATCCGTCCAGGTGAGAACGCCGAAGACGCAGCGGATTCCGCCCGACGCGCGGCGCATTCCTGCTTCACCCATGGCATGCGTATCGCAACCATTTCCTTCGCTCTCGAACATGTTCGCGTGAACCGCGAATCGACGATCGATGGACGTTTTCTGCGTGCATCGCGCACGATGGACATGAAGCGATTCGGGCGTTGCGCAACCGCGCACAACGCGATGCATCGATACACGACCGTGCAACCGTGTGGCACGATTCTTGGTTGTCTTCTTGAACGACGGCGCGCGCAGACGATCGCTCACGATCGCCCTGCAGCCGTTTCCGCCGCCGATATCGCCTCTTCAACCCCCGCAGGAGATGATCATGAAAGACGAAGCCCGAGTGAAGGAACTGATCCAGATCGCAACGGACAGTGCGACGTTCTATTCGCGCGCACTGGAAAAGGTGGAGGATCCCAATGTGCGGCGCATCCTCACCGACATGGGACAGCACAAGCGCGACGTGGCCGTCTCGCTGCGCCAGGCGCTGCAGATCGACGACGCGACCGCCGACCCGAACGGCACCCTGTCCGGCGCCATGCGCCGCGCCTATGCCGATCTCCTCGCCCTGGTGTCCCCCGACGACGACAAGGTCTACGTGGGTCAACTCGAAGAGATGGAAGACAAGCTGCTGGAAAATCTCGAGGACGCCATCGAGGAAATCGAAGACCCGGGAATCCTCGCGATACTGCAGTCGCACCTGCCCAGGATCGCCGCCTGCCACAACGAGATGAGCGCATTGAAATCCACGCTTTCCTGATGCCGGACGACACCAGAAGCCGCGCGCATCGACGCGCGGCTTCTGGGTTTCACCATCAGTTCCGCACAGCGTGATCGAGCCGGCCGCGGCATCAATTATTCAGCCAGAAGCCTACTGTGGCTCATAACTCAACAGAATCTTATGCGGCCGGGGTAGCCTCAACCATATGAGCCGCCCAAGTCATTGATTGTGGGAATCAGTGCGCGAAAGTCGGACTTCAGTTGCCCCCAGTACTGCCCGGGATGGGCTGGCTTGTAGGGGAGACCGTGGGACGTTGCGGGATAGATTGAACTCTTTCTTTGGTTCGGGAGTGGGGACCTGCTTGGAGCGGCATGCAGCCAGGATCGGAAATTGGAAGTTGAACCTGACCCCATTTTTCGCCAGGGACAGGACACAGCCATGACATCGACGATCCGGATCTGCACCGCTCTGCTGCTGGCTTTGGCGCTGGCGGGCTGCGAACAAGTGGCGCACCGCCAGAAGGCAGGTGCGCTGGAGATCTTCGGTGCCCTGGTCGCGCGCGATCCCGCCGGGCGCACCGGTCGCGGCGGGATTCCTGACCATCCGCAATACCGGCGATGCCGACGACAGGCTGGTCGCCATCCGTAGCGACGCCGCGGACCGCGTGGAAATCCACGAGGTCCGACACGAAAACGGCATGGCCCGCATGCGCCCGTTGAAGGACGGCCTGCCGTTGCCGGCGGGCGAAACCGTGGTCCTCAAACCCGGCGACTACCACTTGATGTTCATCACCCCGCGGGACGGGTTCGTGGCGCGCGGAACGGTCGACGCAACGCTCGTGTTCGAGACGGCGGGCAGCCTCGACGTGGCGTTCGATGCGCGCCCGTTGGATGCGAGCGGCACGGTCGCCGATGGTGGACACGCCCACCATTGAAGTCGCCACGTCCTGTCAGGGGCGATGCGTCCGGATCGGGCATCGACCCGATGAGCGAAGGGGTGTTGAACGGCGTGGATTCCGGAGGATGAGCGGCCGATGTCCTGCCGCCGCAAGGCGTCAGGACGGCGTCGCCGGCGCGGACGCCGCTTCGCGCATTGGCGCGAGCACCTCGGCCATCCCTGCCAGCGTCGGGTGCGCTTCGATGCTGTCGTAAGTCAGCGCGATGCCCGACGCTTTCCTGATCGCATAAAGCAACTTGATGCCGTCGAGGGAACTTCCGCCCAGATCGAAGAAATCGGCTTGCGGCGGAATGCGCTCGGCCTGGAGTACCGATGACCAGATCCCGGCCAGCCACGCCTGGCATTCGGTCGCGTACCCGATCTCGACATCGTCGGTCCCGGTGGCGAGCTCGCGCGACATCAGATCGGACACGTCGATCTTGCCGTTCGGGGTCAGCGGCATCGATTGCAGGCGAACGATGTGCGCGGGCACCATGTACGCCGGCAACCGCTCGCACAGCGTACGCTCCAACGCCGCGGGATCGAATTCGGCCCTGGCAACCACGTAGGCGACCAGCATTTCGCCGGTCGCGCCGGCCCCCGGGCGCAGACTGCGCGCGACCACGGCGCAGTCGCGGACCATTCCGGAGCGCAGCAGGACCTGTTCGATCTCTTCCAGTTCGATCCGGCGTCCGCGAATCTTGACCTGCCGGTCGATGCGCCCGAGATAATCGAACGCGCCATCCTCGCGCTGGCGGACCAGATCGCCGGTGCGGTACAGCCGATCCGGAGGCGCGCTTTCGGCGAACGGATCGTCCATGAACGCCTTGCGGGTCGCCTCGGGGTTGTTGACATAGCCGCGTCCGACCGCGATGCCGGCGACGCACAGTTCGCCCGGTTCGCCCGGTTCGCACAGGCGCAGCGGCGACACGCCCTCTTCGACCACGTACAGGCGGATGTTGGCGATCGAATGTCCGATCGGAACACGGATGTCGCTTTCGTCGGGAGGCGTGCGCATCCAGAAATGGGTGACATCGTCGGAACACTCGGTCGGCCCGTAGGCATTCACGATCGGCACGGCTGGAAACCGCGCCAGCCAACCGCGGCACACGCTCGGTTCGAGCGCTTCGCCGGTGAGCATGAGCACGCGAAGCCGGTCCAGGGCGCCTTCCCGCGGCGACTCGCCGCCGTCGAACATCGCGAGCGCCGACTTGATCAGCGACGGCACCGCTTCCAGCAGGGTGATGCCGTGGGCGGAAGCGTAGCCGAACAGCGCGACGGGATCGTGCGCGATCGCGTCGCGCACGATATGCACCTCGCCACCGACGAGCAGCGGGCAGAGGAATTGCCATACGGAAATATCGAAACATTGCGGCGCGTTCTGGACCAATCGATCGCGATCGTCCATCCGCAGTTCGTCCAGCTTGCACTGCAGATGATTGAACATTCCCCGATGCTCGACCATCGCCCCCTTGGGCCGACCGGTCGAGCCGGAGGTGAAGATGACGTAGGCGAGATCGCCGGGCCGGATGGCGATCGGAAGATCGTCGTCGACATGGGCGGAGACATCCTCTTCCAGATCGACGATGCGCAGGTTCGGATTTGAAGCGAGCGCCGCCGCTTCGCGCAGCGTGGCCGAGGCCGCGCCCGATACCAGCGCGGTGCCGCTTCCGGATTCGGACAGCACCTCGGACACGCGCCCGACAGGCCAGTTCGGATCGATCGGCAGATACGCGCCTCCTGCCTTGAACACCGCGAGAATGCCGATCAGGAATTCGAGGCTGCGCTCTGCGTGGATCGGCACGATGGCGTCGGTACGGACGCCCTCGGCGGACAGGCGCCTCGCCAAACGATTGGCGGCGGCGTTGAGTTCGCGATACGTGCGGCGGCGATCGTCATCCACCACCGCGACCGAATCGGAATATTCCCGGACGCATCGCTCGAATTCCGACACGAAATCACTGCTCACTTGCTCGATTCCCATTCGTTTGGTTTCTCCTGCCGCTGCCGAAATCACCAGGATGCGATCGCATCGGACGCGCTTCGCCGGCGATCAGAGCTCGATCGCAGCGACATCCGAGCGCATGGGCTGATCGTCGTCGGACCACGTCGTCGGACCACGTCGCCGGACCACGCCGCCGGTGATGCCGATAGTCTAGCAGGGCGATGCGCGGCGATCGCCACGATGCTCCGATGCTCCGATGCTCCGATGCTCCGATGCTCCGATGCGCCGCATGCGTCCGCAGCCGATTCGCGGTCTCGACGCGAGCCCGGGATGGATGGCTGCAGCAGCGCCTTGACGGACGCGGTCGATATCGACGCGGGGGTCGCAGGATCGGCCGGATCCGGATCAACGCAATCGACGCGCGTCAAGCCTGTCGACAGCGCGCACCGGAGCTGTTCGCGCGAATCACGATTCGACCGGCGACTCGCACAATGCAATAGCGACGTCAAGGCATGGTGGATCGACCGCACGGTAACGACCACGACACGATAATGCCGTGTGATAAAGTACGTCCATAGGGAAATAAACGGAGTTTGGATATGTTTCCATGGAAGCGTGCGGCATTGCTGCTGTTCCTGTTGATGGCGGCGACACCGGCGAAGTCCATCGAAATAGACGGAAAAATCGATCCCACGGAATGGCGCGATGCGGAACGCATCACCGATTTCCGCCTCAATCAGCCGATGTCGCTGGCGCCCGCGCCGTATCCGACCGAAGCCTGGTTGATGGCCACGCCGAAAGGGCTGGCGGTCGCGTTTCGCTGCACGCAGCCGGCCTCGATCGCACGAACCCGCCAACGCACGCAACGCGACGAGTTCGCGCCGCACGATCGCGTCAATGTCTACCTCGATTTCGACGGCGACGGCCGGATCGGCTATCACCTGCGCGTATCGCTTTCGGACGGCATCGGCGACGCCACCATCGCCAACGAGAACGAGATCTCCGGCGACTGGGACGGCCACTGGCTGCACGCCACCAGCGAAACCGAATCCGACTGGTCGGCCGAGCTGCTGATTCCCTGGCATATCGCGCCGATGCGCGAGGGCGAAAACGGCAAGCGCAGACTCGGCATCATGCTGGACCGCGTGGTCGGCGCGACCGGCGAACGCATGGCCTGGCCGGCGATCGAATTCCTGGGCCCGCGTTTCATTTCCGGCTTCAACAAGGTCGAAGTCCCCGCCTACAGCCAGTCGCTGCTCGCGCTGACGCCGTACGCGGTCGGTCTCTACGACAATGTCGACGGCAGTTCCGACGTCAGCACCGGTCTGGATCTGTACTGGAAGCCGAGCGGTCGCTTCCAGCTCGGGGCCACGATCAATCCCGACTTCGGCCAGGTCGAAAGCGACCGCCTGACCGTGAATTTCGGCGCGATCGAAACCTTCTACGACGAAAAGCGCCCGTTCTTCACCGAGAACCAGCGCCCTTTCGACGTATCGTTCGGGTCGTTGGACTCGAGCAATCGGCTGATCCATACCCGCCGGATCGGCAGTCTCACCGCCGATGGCGGCGGCTCGACCGACGTGGGCGCTGCGGTCAAATTCAACGGAAACATCGGTCGCCTGAACTACGGCATCTTCGCGGCCGACGAGGATGGCGCCGCGGGGCGCGCTTTCTACGCGCTGCGCGCGACCCGCGATTTCGCCGCCCAGGGCCTGGGCATGCTCTGGACCCGGGTCGACAATTCCGGGATCGACCGTCGCGCCGACGTGTACGCGCTCGATCACCGGTGGACCCTGGCCCAAGGCTGGTCGATTCGCAGCGCCGTGGTCGGCTCGCGGATCGAAGCCGACGGCGCCCGCATGCACGACAGCGGCGCGCAGCTGCGCGTGAACGTGGACAACGGCAACGATTGGCGACAACAGCTTTACCTGCTCCACCTCGGTGCCGACTTGTCGCTGAACGATTTCGGCTACCTCGCGCGGAACAATCTCAACGAGGCGCGTTACTCGGTATCGCGTCGCTTCACCGCGCCGCGCACGGCCGGTTATGCCGCGATCGACTGGGAGCTGGAAATGGCCCATCTGAGGGACGATCGCGGCAATGCGCTCGTCACCCAGGCGAAGGTGAATCGCGCCGGCAATCTGCTCAACGGCGGCCAGGATTACCTGAGCCTCAGTGGCTCCGGTTCGTACATCGACGATCTGATCACCCGCGGCAACGGTTCGGTCAGGCTTCCGCCGAAACTCTCCGTTTACTACGAGCGATTCAGTCCCAAACAGGAAAACCGGTCCGTGGACTGGTTCTGGTACGCGCGCTACTTCGCCGAAGGGCCGGACGGCGTCGACAGCGGAGGCGTCGAACTCTACGTCGAGCCCAAATACCATTTCAGCGATCACCTCAACGTATCCGCGGGCCTGCTGGTGCAGCGCAACCCGGACTGGCTGCTGTGGCTCGACGGGGATCGTCTGGCGACCTATGCCTCCGACCTGGTCCAGCTCAATCTGAGCAGCGTCTGGATGATCGGTTCGCGGCAGGAACTGCGGGTACGTCTGGAAGCGCTCGGTCTGGATGCGGATGCCCGGCGCGGCCTGCGCGCGCGCGCCGACGCGACGCTCGTGCCGATCGCCGGACCAGTGGCGGACTTCGCGCTGCGCACGCTGGGCTTCCAGATCCGCTATCGCTACGAACTGGCTCCGCTTTCGCATCTCTACATCGCCTACGTCCGTGGCGGTTCCTTCGCGAACGAATCCCTGGGCGGCGTCCGCGGCGCCGGCGAGGAATTCCTCGACGCGTTCTCGCTGCGCGACAGCGAACAACTCCTGATCAAGCTCGTCTACCGATTCGAAATCTGACCTTTCCGCGCCTGACCCGAACCCCGCCGAGCCCCGGCAACGCATGGGCTCGCCACGCATCCGAAACCACACTCACCGCCGAACGCGAAATCGGCACCGGGATCGATCGCTGATCCCAAAGGAGACTATGCTTTCAGGAGTACTTCACACCATCGGCGACACGCCCCTGGTCACATTCGACAGACTCAGGCCGGGAGAGGCGTTCCGGATCCACGGCAAGCTCGAATCCTTCAACCCCAGCGGCAGCATCAAGGATCGGACTTCGCTGCAGATCATCGAAGCGAGCATCGCATGCGGCCAGATCGGACCGCAGACGACGGTCGTCGAGTCCAGCTCCGGGAATTTCGGCATCGGTCTGGCCCAGGTCTGCCTTTACCACGGACTGAGGTTCATCTGCGTGGTCGATCCGAAGATCACCCCGCAGAACGCGAATATCCTCCGCGCGTATCGTGCGGAACTGGATATCGTCACCGCGCCCGATCCGGCCAGCAACGAATTCCTGCCGGCGCGGCTCAAGCGCGTCCGCGAACTGTGCGATTCGATTCCCGACAGCTTCTGGCCGAACCAGTACGCGAACCTCGACAATCCGGCCGCGCACCGGGCGACGATGCGCGAAATCGTCGAACAGCTGGGCAAAGCCCCGGATTACCTGCTGTGCGCCACGGGAACCACCGGATCGCTGCGCGGCTGTGCCGAGTACCTGCGCGAGATCGGCGCTGCGACGAAAGTCGTCGCGGTCGATGCGGTCGGCAGCGTGATCTTCGGCGACCAGCCGCGCAAACGCCTGATCCCGGGCCACGGCGCGGCGCTCGTGCCCAAGCTGCTGGATCCTTCGCTGGTCTCGCAGGTCGTCCGCGTCACCGACATGGAATGCGTCATCGGCTGCCACAACCTGCTCGAACGCGAGGCGCTGCTCGCCGGCGGATCGTCCGGCGCGATCGTGTCCGCGCTGGAAAAAATCTCCGGCGAGATCCCCGCAGGCGCCGACGTCGTGCTCCTGCTGCCCGATCGCGGCGACCGTTACCTCGATTCGATCTACTGCGACGTCTGGGTCGAAAGGAACCTCGGCAGTCCGACACTCCGCTCCACCACCGAAACCAAGCCGGATCTGCACTATGCATGACAATCGCATCAGCCTCATTACCGGAGAATCGATCGATCGCGCCCTCGACGGAAAACAGCGCGCGATCATCGATCGCATCCGCGACGCTTACCTCGCGTTCGCGCGCGGAAAGAGCTGCCTGCCGCATTCGACGTTCGTGACCTTCGAGGAGTCCTCGCCGGATCGCATCATCGCGCTGCCCGCCTATCTCGGCGGAGATCGCGAAGTCGCGGGAATCAAATGGATTTCGTCGATTCCGTCGAACGACGCCCGCGGACTCGACCGCGCTTCCGCGATCATCGCGATCAACGACCGCGTGACCGGCCGAGTCAAGGCGGTCATGGAAGGATCGATCATCAGCGCCAAGCGGACCGCGGCCAGCGCGGCGCTGGCGGCATCCCACCTGCACCGCGACAAGGGCGTGAGCGGGGTCGGATTGGTCGGCCTCGGCTTGATCGGTCTGGAGACCGTGCGCTTCCTCCGCGAAGAGTTTCCGTCGATCGGCCGCATCCATGCGCACGACATCGACCGGTCGCGATTCGACCGTTTCGCCGATACCTGCCGACGCCTGTGGCCCGGGATCGAAGTGATCTTCGCCGAGCGCGCGATCGATGCCTTGTCCGCGTCGACCCTGGGCATCCTCGCCACGACCGCGAAAACGCCGCACATCGAAAGCCTCGAAGGCGTCTCCGACGATGCCGTGATCCTGCATCTGTCGCTGCGCGATCTCGCGCCCGAGATCATCCTCGCCTGCAACAACGTCGCCGACGATGTCGATCATGTCTGCAGGGCGAGGACGTCGGTACATCTGGCTTTCGATCGGGTCGGAAACACCGACTTCATCGTCGGCCTGGTCGACGCCATCGAGGATCCCGGGTCGTACCGCAAGCGGCAGGCGCCGACCATCTTCAGTCCGTTCGGGCTGGGCGTGCTCGACATGGCGCTGGCGGACATGGTGCTCGACGAGATCGGCACCTCGGCGGATGCCGTGGTGGAAGAGTTCTATCCGCCGCATTGGGCATCGCGGATGTGACGGCGCGGGCGGGACGTTGCGAGCCCATGCGCAGCGTCCCGCCCGCGATCCCGGGACCGAGACTGAAGTATCCCCACTTTTTCGCTCAGTAGATCATCGGGTTACGATCATTCTGGATACGACTGTCATCCCGAGCCGCAGGCGAGGGACCTGTTTGTGATCGATTCGAATCCAACTCGCTACGCAGGCTAACGGAACGATCTGCCGCATGGCCTTGGTTTCGCTCGCTGCCGTGAGCGAGTCACTTTTCTTTGCTTGTGCCACTGCGCCGCGCAGCGGCGCGAACGGCGAAGCCGGCCCGAAGGGCGAGCGCGCAGCGCGAGTCAAGAAAAGGTAACCCAAAGAAAGCATTGCCGGCCCATGCGCGCAGCGCATGGGCGCTCAGCCACCCGCGCGCCGATGGCGCGCAAGCGGGTGTCTTCGCCCCCGTCGGTCGCGCCCGGCGCGTTGCGCCGGGTCCACGGGTTTCGCGGGGTTTTTCGACAGGACGTCCATGTCCTGTCGAAAAACGCGCGGCGTCCTGCCGCGCGCCCGTCGGGCCTGATCCGCGAAACCCGTCGCGACCAGGGGCCCCGGTAGATCAAGACCAAAGCCGGCTCACGAATGCCGTCGGAACTGAGAAATTACTGCGTCTCATGGAAAATTCGTGGGGATACCTCAGGACCGAGACCACCGGACCGAGATCCCCGAACGATATCGTTGTGCCGCGATCGTCATCGCGCGCACGCCGCAATCACCGGGATCAGGACGAGACGAGTTCGAGCTCCAGGAAGCTGAAGGTCGATGTGCCGAAATTGAGCACGCCGACCACTTCGCCAGGCTTGAGACGACCGGAGGTTTCCAACTCGCCCAGAGCCAGCAGGCAGTCGGCCGCATAGGCATGCCCCAGGGTGCCGCGCGTCGGGGTCACGAGAACGCCCGGATCGATTCCCAGCTGCCGGCACATCAGGTCCGTGAACATCGGATGCAGATTGTCGGTGACAAGCAAGGGATAGTCGGCGATCTCGCGCCCGGTGCTGACCGTGATCTTCAGCTTGAACTCGGACATCTGCGTGCGGAAGTGCTGATTCCTTTCGCGCGCGTTCATGCCCTCCGGCAGCCGCAGCATCGCCAGGCCGGAATGACTGACGATATGCCTGATGCGGTAGCCGAATGCGTCCGGGGCCAGAATGCAGGCCGCCGCCACGTCGCTGTAGAGCGCGCTGCCGTCGCGGACGAATCGCGATTCGGTCGCCGGGGTGCGATCGGCGAATACGGCCATGACCCGGCGATAACGTCCCGATTCGAGCAGCGCCGAACCCAGCGCGAGGGTCGAGCCGAAATTCGAACAGGCCGACATCCAGTTGCCGAACGGCATGGCATTGACCAGACCGGCGTGCGCGATCTCTTCGCAGAGCATTTCGCGCAGGCGTTCGCTGGGCGGAATCGCGCGATGCGAGGTCTCGCCCAGACCGCTGTCCCAGAAACTCTCGGTGCTCAGGAGAATGGCCTGGATCCGATCGGGACGGATGCTCGACCTGGCGAGCGACGCATCGATCGCCTGTCGCATCATCTGCCGGATATCCGCATCGGAGGCGACGTAATGCTGATAGCCGCCATCGGCCATGAATTCGACCGTGGATGCCCGTGCGGGATCGGTGGACAGGGTGTCGATCGGAAGCGGCCGCGTCTGGCTGCTGGCGATGGCCTGAAGTGTGAAGAGCATGGATCGGAACCTCGCTACTCGGGACTGGCGTACCAGAGGGCTGTCATCTTCGGCGCCGGCGCGATTCGACTGGCCGGCGCGTGGGATGCAGAGGGTGGTGGGATGTCGCGCGTTGGAAACCTTCGACGGGCCGATGCGTCGTCGCCTGCGCTGGCCGTGTCTATCGCGGTTCGGCAGGCACGGCGCGCATCTCCTCGGGTGCCTTGATCGGGTCGGCGGGCATCGGCGGAAGCCGCACCGGCTCGCGCGCCAGCGTCGTCTCCAACTCCGCGATCGCGCGCAGCAACTGGGTATCGCGACCCGAGATCAAGTCGCCGACGTCCGCTTCGAGCACGATGTCCGGCGAGACGCCCTCGCCTTCGACCACGTAGGCGCCGGCGAGGTCGCCGGGCGCGAATTGCGGCACTTTCACGTCGCCGCCGTCGATCACCGGCCCCCAGTCGTTGAAGCCGACGACGCCGCCCCAGGTCTTGGTTCCGATCATCGGCCCGAGCCCGGACACCTTGTAGGCATAGGCGAACTGATCGCCGTCGGACGCCGTGGTGCCATTGATCAGGGCAGCGGTGTGGCCGACGAACGACTGTGCGGGATAAGTGCCGACGTGGGTCGATCCGCGCTCGTACTGCACCGCCAGCGGCTTGCGCATCAATCGCTCCAGGACCATCGGCGAAACGTTTCCGCCCATGTTGTCGCGGACATCGACGATCAGCCCCTGCTTGCGCATCTGCGGATAGAACCATTTGATGAATTCGCGGATGCCGCCATCTTCCATGTCGGGCAGATGGAGATACCCGATCCTGCCACCGCTGGCCTGGTCGACGATCGCGCGTTTGCTTTCGACCATCTGGTGGTAATACAGCGCCTGCTCGGACGCGATCGGCCGCACCAGCACTTTCCGCGCGCCGACGTCGCTCGCCGTGCGATTGACGGTCAGCTCGACCGGCTGGCCGGCCGGCGCGCGCAGCAGCCTGTAGGGATTGTCGTCGGCGGTGAGCTTCCGGCCGTTGATCGCCAGCAGATAGTCGCCCTCGCGCACGTTCACGCCGACCTCGGTCAGCGGCGAACGGTATTTTTCCTCGTCGTTGCGGCCGCGCAGGATCCTGGCGATCCGATACGCACCCCTGGCGGCGTCGAGCTCGAATTCCGCGCCGAGCAGGGCCACGTTCGGCGCATCCGGAATGCCCAGATCGCCGCCGCTGGCGTAGGTGTGCGAAGCGGACAGTTCGGCCGCCATCTGCCCGAGCAGATAATTCAGATCGCTGCGATCTCCGACGTGCGGCAGCAGCGCTTCGTACTTCCTGCGCAGCGCGTTCCAATCGTAACCGTGCATGTTCGCGGCGTAGAAGTGATCGCGCATGCGTCGCCAGGATTCGTTGAAGACTTCGACGTACTCGGCCCTGGGATCGACCAGCGCCTGCAATCCGGCGGTCGAAACCGCCAGCGGCTCGCCGCCCGACATCAGATCGATCCGCTTGTAGTCGCTGCCGGAACCGCCGTGCAGCCACTTGCCATCGGCGGAGACGCTGACGTTGTCGACGCCCTCGCGGAGCATGGTCTCCTTGCCTTCCGACAAGGCATACGCCATCAGTCGATTCGGATGCGAAGGGTCGCGGCCGTAGTACTTCGAACCGGAAACCACGTAGACCAGCCCTCGCTCGTTGACGAACAGGCGATCGATGTTGGCGTTCTCGACCGGCACCCGGAACACGCGGTCGGCGATGCCGGCGAAATCGATCGAATCGGACGCATGCTTCGCGGTCTGGGTGTCGCCGGATTCTGCGGGTTCGGCGGCGACATCCCGCGGGCCGACCGGATTCGCGGCGTTCGCGCGCAACGCGATGCCGAAAATGCCGGAAGTGCGATCGGTGGCGTAATTCCACTCGATCGACGACAACTGCGGAACCCACTCGCGATTCCCGACGAAATACAGGTATTCGCCGTCGGGGGAGAACGCCGGCAGAAAGCCGTCCACGAATTCCGAAACGAGGGTTCGACTGCGTTGATCGACCGTATCGTGCACGCGCAACTGCGGTCGCTGGCCGTCTTCGCTGAGCGTCGCGTACGCGAGGTAACGGCCACCGGGCGACCAGGCGTAGTCCTGGCGCGGGAATGTCGCGTCCCGGGCCACGGTCTGGACGCGGCCGCTGGCCACGTCGACGATCTGCAGGCGCAGGCCGCTGTCGGCGAATGCGATGCGCTTGCCGTCGGGCGACAATTTCGGCGCGTAGAGGCGTCCGTGGTTGGCGGTCGTGATCTGCCTGCGGTTGCCGCCGGCGGCATCGCTGATCCACACGGCTTCCTCGCCGCCCTGGTCGGAGACATACACCACGTGGCGGCCGTCCTTGGACCAGGAGGCCTCGCGCTCATGGACGCCCGGGGTATGGGTCAGATTGCGCGCGAATCCATCGGTCGCGGAAACGCTGAAGATCTCGCCACGCGCGACGTACAGCACGCGCCTGCCATCGCCGGAGATCGCCGAGCTTTCGATGCGATCGGCGACGCTGCGCTCTTCGGCGCGCGCGCGCACCAGCTCGGCCGGCACGTCGATCGCGACGCGGCGCTCGGTCCCTCGTGCGGTATCGTAGAGATGGATCTCGCCGTCGACCTCGTACACGATGCGACCTTCGATGTCGCCGCTGGCCCAGCGCGCATCGGCGCCTTTGCGGCGGGTCAGCTGCGTCGTCGTTCCGTCCGCGATATCGTAGCGGTACAGGTTCATGTAGTTGTCGCGATCGGACAGGAAATAGATGCCGTTCCTGTTCCAGATCGGATCGCGATCGCTGAACGCATGCCCGGTGATGTTGCGTGCGGTTTTCGAGGCGATGTCGTAGAGGTACAGATCCTGCGCCCAGCCGGCCGAGTATCGGTTCCAGGTGCGGAAGTCGTGATACTTCGGGCTGTAGACCAGCTTCGTTCCATCCGGAGAGAATCGTCCCGAGCCGGCCTGGTCCATCGGAAGCCGTGTCGGCAGTCCGCCCGACACCGGCACCGTGTACAGATGCGGCTTCTGCAAGGCCGACGACTGCTGCCACGAGCGATACAGCACCGCCTTGCCATCCGGCGTCCAGTCGTTGACGTGATGATCGAATCCCCAGCGCTGCGGCAGGGGCCCGGTGCTGGGATAGAAGGTCAACTGTCTGGGCTCGCCGCCCTGCGCGTCGACCACATAGACCTGATCGCCGCCGCCGTACTGGCCGGTGAATGCGATCCTGCTGCAGTCGGGCGAATACTTCGCGCTCTGCTCCAGACCCGCGGCGGCGGTGAGCCGTTGCGCCCTGCCGCCCGAGGTGGATGCGGTCCACAAATCGCCGGCATAGGTGAACACGATGTTGTCGCCGCAGACATCCGGGAATCGCAGAAGTCTGGTCGCGGCACCGGCGTCGGCCGCCGGCAGGAGCGCCGCGATCGCCAGCGACAGGATGACCGAATTGGGATGCTTCATGTGTTTCGTCGTCTCTTCGGAAAAGGTTGTGCATCGATGCCCGGCGGCTGCGCCCGGGCGCATGCGGCCTACGCCACCGACTTCAGCAGCCGGACGAGTCCGATCACGTCTTTCGATGCATGGAAATAATGGAAACAGAAGCGGAGCAGGCCGCCGTCGGGGATCGGGACCGAAAGCGCGTCGTCGCGCAGGCAGATCGTCCGCAGCGCGACGTGATCCTGCCGGTACACCGCCAGTGCGCGCGGCGCGCGGCGTCCGGGGCTGCGCGAAACGACCCAGGGCTCGCGCCGCACATGCGCCGCGAGCACCCGGCCTTCGCTGGCCGTTTGTCCCAATCGCCGCAGGTCGCCGCTCGTGTCGATCACAGGCGAGAATCTGGCGATGTCGCCCTGCACCGCGACGATCCCGTTGGCCGGCCATGCCGTGCGGTTTCCGGGCAGGCATCGCAGCGGCGTCAGCGGCAGTGCCGCTTCTTCGAGCAGGTCGCAGAACAGCGTGGCCAATGCGGCGTTGTGCGCGTGAATCCGGTTGGAGCGCCAGGGCGCACCCGATTCCACATCGTGGAAGTCGCGCAGCGCGACCGCGGTCGCGCAGAGGGTTTCCAGATTCCCGGTGCCGCCCGAACCGCTCAGCCTCGAGTACGCCTGCGCCTGATCGGGGATGTGCCAGCGCGGATCGGCGCAGACCAGGCCCAGGGTCGGTTTTCCGCACAGCCATTTGTGTCCGCTGGTCACGTAGAAATCGACCAGCCCCAGCATGTCGCGCCCCACCGGGATATTGCCGATCGCCTGGGCGCCGTCGGCGACGATCAGCACGCCCGGATTGATCTCCTTCGCGAAACGCAGGAACTCGATGTCGATCGGGTGCCCGAACGCGCGCGAGACGTGGCTGATGTAGATCACCGCCGGCCGCGTGCGCAGGAAGGCCGCCTTCAGGGCATCGGCCATCTCCGCGCTGCGTCCCTCCCAGAGCAGATGCGCCACTTCGGCCATGATCATCGGACCCTGCCAGCACTCGTCGACCATCGCGACCGTACCGGGGTACTCCAGATCCGTCGTCAGCAGCACCGCATTGCGCGAGCGCAGCATCTGGCTGATGCGCAGGAAAACGCGCTGGATGCCGGCCGTCGTGTTGTGGAACAGCGTGACGTGTTCCTCCGGCATGCCGAGCAGGTGACTGAAGTGACTGCGCACTTCGGTCAGCACCGCGTCCCAGTCGCCGGCGGGTTGCTGGCTCGCGAGCCGCGACTCTTCCGACGGCAATCCGACGCCCGCCGAATTGAAGAAGGAAGCCGCGTTGGCGCGCTGCTGCCGGGAGATGGACTGCAATTCAGAGTTCATGGACGGGTTGTTCGTGCTGTTCGTGCTTGCTGCGCTGCAGCCGCGCGTCGTAGATGCGAATCGCCAGGCGCTGCGCCGAGCGGACTTTCTCGATCAGGTAGCCGCCGTGTTGATTGTCGGTGCCGCGGAAGCGGTAGTGCGTCGGACGATCGCGCTGGAGCACGCTGCGAACGCGACGTTCGAAGGGAATCAGGGAGCGTTCGGAGACGCCTGCGTGCCTGTCGGCGCGGATCCTGCGCCAGATCTTGTTGATCGCGAGGTAGGCGTCGTGCGCGTACTCGCTATGGTCGAAGGCCGGCCTGGTCCAGTGGAAATCGGCGCCGTCCTCGATGCCGACGATATACGCCCGCACGCGTTCTTCGTAACAACCGTCGGAGAGGATGATGTGGCGCCAGCGATGCTGGACCCGGGCGATCAGCCTGACCGCTTCGAAGTATCCCACGCAGACCAGAATCCCGTTCTCTTCGATCGGGCGCAATTGGTCGACCTCGGAGCAGAACCTCAACTGCGGTCTGCCCGGCCCCTTGCTGGCGTGGGATTCCAGCGCCTTGCGCAGATCGCGCACGTACTCGGCCTCTTCGTTTTCGCCGTGGCACAGCACCTGCACGTCGACATCGGCGCCCTGCTCCACCAGGCTCGTCAATTTGGACAGGATCGCCTGCGCCTGCAGATCGTTGTTGGGCATCAACCGCAGGGCGTTGCGGTACGAGGACGGCCGCTCCCCGTTCGTCACCGGCATCTCCGCGGTGCTGTCCACGGTGACGAAGACGGGCAGCGAGGATGGCTGCAGGGTGCGCAGCAGGCCCTGGGTGCTGCTCGCGGTACCGCAGGCGATCACCGCCCACACGTCGAAATGCGACAGATACTGATAGAGACGCTCGGCCACGTCCGGACGCGAGCAATCGCCCAGATCGGAGAACGGCACCGGATAGAGATTGGGCGCGGCGTCGCGCGCAATCCGGCGCAGCGGCGACAATTCGCGCGGATGCGGGGTCATCTTCCGCGACGGCGCGGGCACCTCGCCATAACGCGTTTCTTCCGGCTGCTGCCGATAGGCGAAACAGATTCGTTCCCATGCCTTGGAGACGAAAGTGTCCTCGTATCGATAATCGCCGACGACCAGCACGGCCGGCTCGGTGCCCGCGCCCGCGAACGCGGGCGCGGCGATGTGAAGATCTCGACTGGAGTCATCCATGATCGGAACGAAGGTCCTGGTTGTGCTGGGAGAGCGAACGGTCGATGGCGTCCGTGCACCGCGATCCGGAGATCGCACGGTGCGGAATCGCGTCGTCCGCCCGCGGATCGGCGGAGGGCGGTTGGGCAGCCATCGGGGTCGCGGAACGGGTCATGCGAATACCGGGCCTGGCGAGGCCAGCCGCTTGTCGAGATGGGCCATCAGCCGCTCCCGCTCTTCGTTGAGGAAGAAGTGGCCGCCCGGCAGCATGTGCAATTCGAAGGCCGCGGTCGTCTGTGCGCCCCATGCGGCGAGACCGACCGCCTCGACCAGATCGTCGTCGATTCCGCCGTAGACCGTGATCGGGCAGGACAGCGGCGTCTCCTCGAGATAGCGATAGCGGTCGTTGAGCGCGAAATCGGCCCGCAGCATCGGCCGCAGGAAATCCATCATGTCCGGATCGCGCAGGATCTCCTGCGGCGTCCCGTTGAAGCGACGCAGGAGTTCGGTGAACGCATCGTCCGGAAGCGTGTGCCGCTGGTGGCGGCCGATATCGACCTGCGGCGCCACCCGGCCGGAGGCGAACAGATGCACCGGCGTCGGCCGTCCCGCACGTCGCAGCGCGCGCGCGAGTTCGAATGCGATCAGCGCACCGTTGCTGTGGCCGAACAGCGCGAACGGCGCATCCAGCAACGGATCGATCGCCTGCGACAGCGCTTCGACCAGCCGCGGCAGATCGTCCACGGCCGCTTCGGCGGCGCGACGCTCGCGGCCCGGCAGTTGCACGGGATGCGCGCGATAGTCGCCGATCCTGCGCTGGGTCCAGGGCCGGAACACCGATGCGCCCGCGCCGGCATACGGGATGCAGAACAACCGCCGACCGTCGTCGGATTTCGTGGTGTACGGAAACCAGTCTGAGAATGAAGACATGCGGATTCGATCAGGCGTCGCGGCGATGGACCGACCGCGCCGCAGGGCGGCGGCGTCGGCACCAGGCATCGCGATCGCAGGGTTGGATTGCGGTTCGGTTCACTCGACCCGGATTCAGAGCACTTCGACGCCTGCGGCCATCGGTCGCAGGCGACCGTCGGCGGCATCGATCAGCATCGCGAATTCGCCGAGGGTCGAGGTGTCGAACAGATCGTGCACGTTGGCGTTCACGCCATGCTGTTTCGACAACAGCGAAACCACGCGGATCGCGAGCAGCGAATCGCCGCCCAGCGCGAAGAAGTCGTCGTCCACCGAGACGACCTCGGTCAACAGGATCTGCGACCAGACCGCGGCGACCAGACGTTCGGTTTCGGTCGTGGGCGCAGCGCCCTTCTCCGCGCCGGACGCAGCCGCGGACGCGACGGCATCGGCAGCGGCATCGCCGGCGATTCCCGCGTCCGCCGTCGCCGCGTCCGCGGCCATCGCGTGCGCGGCCATGGCGTCGACCGATTCGAGGCGACCGTCGGCGCGGCGGCGTGCGCGCAATCCAGTGGGCGACAGGATCACGCCGGGCGCGAACGGGTGCACGGGGCCAACGCCGTGTTCGGCGAACGGACGAAGACTGGCGAGATGCAGCTCACCGACGACGCCGGTCGGCAACAGACGCCCGCCGGCATCGAGGACGAAGGCTTCGGTATCCGCCAGCGGCGCGCCGATCAGGCAAGCGCCGTCGTTCTCGGCGTCGCGCGCCTGCAGCACGCGACGCAGCGACGTCCATCCGGCTTCGACCGGACCATGGAGCGCGACGACCTTGGGATCGTTCTCGCCGAAGCGCGAGATCCACGCCTTCGCCGCCGACGATTCGCAGGCGCCGAGCACGATCGCCAGACGCAGCGCGGATCGGCGCGAGGCCAGCACGATGGTCGCCACCTGCGAGAACATCGCCGGCGAGAAACAGACTGCGGAGATCTCCTGCGAGCACAGCCAGGCATACGCCGCCGAGGCCGAAGACAGGACCGAAGCCGGCGGTGCGATCAGGTGCGCGCCGCGCGTGAGCGCGTTCCAGAACATCCAGTGGCGTTCGGACATCGGATCGGAAGCGGGAGCGCACAGGACCGCGCAGGTATCGGAACCGTCGAGATCGACATCGTCGCGAACCGCATCGACGGCGCCGCAGAGGCTGCGATGCGAGAGTCGCACGCGACCCGTGCCGCCGCCCGGCAGCGACACCGCCGCGCGCTCCGGGTCGTCCGGCATCGCCGCCGGCGAGGTCGCCGGCAGCGCGGCGATGGAATCCGCCTCGCGATCCAGATCGATGACGTCGAGCGCACCGGCATCGATGGCGGTGGAAGCGGACACGTCGTCGCGGACGACGAGGACGCGCAGCGCCTTGGCGGATTCGCCGATGGCTTCGGGCGCCAGCCATGCGTAGGCGGCACCGATCTCCAGCGCGGCCCACGCGACCGCCACGCGATCGATGTCGGAGCTGGCGCAGACGCCGACGACCTCGCCCTCGCCCACGCCGGATGCACGGAGTCGATGCGCGATGCGGAATGCGCGCTGCGCCAGGTCCGCGTAGGCGATGCTGCCGGCGCCGTCGGTGATCGCGATGGCGCGGGGCGTGCGCTCGGCCTGTGCACGCAGCCTGGCGTGGAGCAGCGCGGGCTGCGCGGGATCGGCGAGCGCCACAGGCTGCGGCCCCCTGAGGCGCCGCCGCTGCTGCGGACCGACGAGGCGGTGCGAGGAGATCGGCGCCTCCGGCATGTCGATCATGTCTTCGAGCATGATCTGCAGCGATTCGGACCACGCGGCGATCGTGGCGTCGTCGAACTGGTCGGTGCGGTATTCGAGCACCGCGCGCAGATGGTCGTCGCCCAATTGCAGATTGATCGACAGATCGAACTTGGCGATTCCCGAATCGAATTCGATCTCGCCCGCGCCGAGGTCGCTCAGGTCCAGCGGGGTCATCGGTTCGTTCAGGCTCACCAGATCCATCTTCAGATCCGCGAACGCGGGCGCCTCGGCGGCAGGGTCCATGTTGAATTGGACCTGGACCAGGGGCGACCGGCGCGCCTCCTTCCCCAGATCGAGACGACGGACCAGATCCGCGAACGGATATTCCGCGTGGTCGTAGGCGTCGAGGATGCGTTCCCTCGCGCTCTCGACGAGATCGCGCAGGGAAAGCCCGGCGGCGGCGCGCATGCGCACCGGCACCAGATTGATGCAGTGCCCCACCAGACCGGTCGCTTCTCCCGGATGCAGCGACGCCGGAACGCCGACCACCAGATCGTCCTGATCGGTCAAGCGATGCAACCAGGCGTTGAACGCCGCGAACAGCACGACGAACGGGGTGGCGCCCATCTCGTTCGCCCTGCGCGTCACCGCGCGCGCAAGATGGCCGCTCATGGCGATCCGTTGCCGGGCACCGCGATCGGAGGCGGCGGAGCCGGGGTTGCGATCGCGCGGCAATCGCACCACCGGCACCGCATCGGCGTACTGGGCCATCCAATATCCGGCCGCGTCCTCGCGGTCGCGAAGGCGCACCGGCGAAGCCCAGGTCTCGACCATCGATTCGTACTGCATCGCCGGCGCGAGCGCCGGCCGCGACATGCCCGCCGAACGCGCGTACAACGCGCACAGCTCGCCCAGCAGCACGTTGAAGCTGGTGGCATCGGCCGCGGAGTGATGCACGGTCAGCAGCAGGACGTGATGGGTGGCGGCGCAGCGCCAGAGCTGCGCGCGGATCATCGGCCCGCTCGAGAAATCGAACGGCTGCGCGGCCGCGGCATGCAGCTGTCCGGACAGGGTCGCCGCCAACATCTCGCGCGGACATGCGGCGAGGTCGACGAACGGCACATCGACCAGGAGATCGCCGCTGCGTTGCGTCCGCAGATCGGCGTCGACGGACGAGCGGAGCACGTCGTGGCGATCGACCAGGGTCTGGAACGCATCGCGCAGCGCCATCGGATCGAGGGCGCCCTTGAGCACGATCGCCAGCGGTTCGTTGTAGGACGCCGAGTGCGTGCCGCCGAGCCGGGTCGAAACCAGGATTTCGCGCTGGGCGTCGGACAGCGGGAACTCGCGCGTTTCCAGCGCTTTCCTCGCGACGACGGGGGCCGCGGGCGTCGCGCCGACGGGCCCCGGAATGGCGGCGGCAGCGGTGCGGACGACCGGCAACAGGCCATGGGGGACCAGTTCCGAAAGACTGCGCTCCACCGCGGCGAGAATCGTATCGATATCCTCCTGGGTATGCGCCGTGGACAGGAAGAAGTTGCGTCCTTCCCAGACGAACACGCCGTGCATCGAAAGGTGGTAATAGAAAATATCGATGTTGCCCGGCGAAATGAAGCGGAACTGCGACGAGAAGTTCTGCGCGCGGATATTGACGCCATGGCGTTCGAACAGCGCATTCGCTTTCGCGACGAAGGCGTCGGTCGTGCGGGTCAGCTGCGCGTGCAGCTCCGGCCCGCACCGCTTGATTTCGCGCAGTGCGGCGAGGGTCGTCGCCATCACCAGCGGATGCTTGCCGAACGTGGTCGCGAAGAAGGTCTGATCGGCTTCCGGATAGGTCGCGTCGCCGTAGCGCCAGGTGCCGCCATCCACGCCATCGAGCAGCCAGGCTTTGCCGCCGACCGCGCCGATGGGCATGCCGCCGCCGACCACCTTGCCGTATACCGCCATGTCGGCGCGGATGCCGAACGCCGCCTGCGCGCCGCCCGGATGCACGCGGAAACCGGTGATGACTTCGTCGAAGATCAGCGCGATGCCCGCCTCGCTGGTCAGGGCGCGCAGCTTGTGCAGGAAGTCGACCGGTTGCACCGAAGGACGGCGGCTTTGCACAGGCTCGACCAGGATGCCGGCGAGTTCGTGCGCGTGGGCGCGGACGATGTCCAGCGCCTCGTCGGCGCCATAGGGCAGGACGATGACATCGTCGGCGACCGCGCGCGGCAGCCCCGGCGCCATGGGCGACGCGCTCAGGCCGCCGTCGGCGCGACGCCCGGCCACGATCAGCGTGGCGTCGTAGAACCCGTGATAACAACCTTCGAAGATCGCGATTTTCGGCCGTCCGGTGGCGTTGCGCGCCAGGCGGATCGCGAGCATGTTCGCTTCGGTACCCGAATTGCAGAAGGCGACCCGTTCGTTGCCGGTGATCTCGCACAACAACGCGGCCGCCTGGCCCGCGTGTTCGGACTGCGGACCGACCTGCACGCCGTGTTCGAGCTGCCGCGCGATCGCTTCCTGCAGGAACGGAGCGCCGTGGCCGAACAGATGCACGCCGTAACCCATGGTGATGTCGACGTATTCGTTGCCGTCGAGATCCCAGACCCGCGCGCCGCGCGAGCGCTGACCGACGACCGGATACAGCATTTCCTTCACCGCAAGGCGGAAACCGGTGGTGGCGCGGCTGTCGGCCAGGACCGGGCGATACTGCGCCGCGTATTCTTTCGATCGGCGCGTCTTCGCCGTGAAGGCGTCGACGAATCCCCGCAGATACTCGGTATCCGCGACCTGGGCGGCCGGCTGATCGGCGCTGGAGGGTTTGAACGGCTGGAACGGGATATAGGGCCGCGAAGCCGCTTCCTCGATCGATGTCATCGCCGCGGCGGCGCCGGGCACGCCCGGCGCCCGCGCCGCGGGTGCAACCGATGCGGGCGCGTCATGAGCGATGACGGTCTGGGCGATCACGGTCTGCGCGTGCGCCGACATCGGAGCGGCCATCGCCGGAACGCCGGCGTGGATCGGGGCTTCGCGGAGAGGCTCGGCACCATCGTCCAGAGCGAAGTCCGGCGGAAGTTCGCGATCGAGCACCCGCGCGACGTCGGCGATGCTGGTCATTTCCATGAACAGCTGGCGCGTCGCGATGCGCACGCCGTAACGCTGGCGCAGCACGCGGGTGACGTTGCCCAGCGCGAGAGAATCCGCCCCCAACTCGAGCAGCGCCAGGTTGGCATCGAGTTCATCGGGCGCGGCGTGCAGGGCTTCCGCGAAAATCAGGATCAGCGCGTCGGTCAGTCGCTCGACGCGCGAACGCTCGCGACGCGCGGGAGCGGCATGGTGGGAGGCTGCGGAGGGATCGATGTGCATGGTCGTAGAGTGCTCCCCGATGACCGGCGACGCCGGTATCGTGATGGGCCGTGAGAATTGGCGGCGCTCGAAAGGCGAGCCCGGCAGGGGAATGCGGCAACCCGCGTCGCCGGGCACCGCATCGCGCACGATGCGATCGGCACCACGGACGAACATCGCCGCGGCGGCGTCCAGCAGCAGATCGCGTGCGGCTCGACCGCGCTTGAGCGCGGGGCACCACGCGATCGCCGGATCGTCGGCGATCTGCGGCCCGAGCCTGCTCAGCACGTCGGCGGCGCCGAACTCGAAGAAGCAGTCGTAGCCTTCCGCGATCAACGCGCGCAGCGCTTCGAAATAACGAACCGGTTCGCGCATGTGCGCTCGCCAGTAATCGCGGTCGAGCGTCGCCTCCGGATCGAGCATCGCGCCGTGGAGACTCGAGGCGTAGGCGATCCGTGGCACGCCCGCATCCACCGCCGGGAGACGGTCCAGCGCCGGCACCATCGCGCGCGAATGGAAGGCGTGGGTGACGGAAAGCGGATGGACGCTCCAGCCGAGGTCCTCGAAGCGGCGGGTGGCCGCCTGCAGGGCATCGAGCGGCCCCGACAGCACGGTGTTCGACGGCGCGTTGTAGACCGCGATTTCCAGCGCGTCGGCGAATCCGTCGTCGAGGGCATCGAGCGCCTCACGCAGGGCCCGTGCCTCCGCACCGACGGCGATCATGCCGCCTTGCGGGCTCAGCGTCTGCATCGCGACCGCACGGCTCGCGACGAGATCGAGCGCATCGTCGAGCGTCAGGGCGCCGGCGATCGTCGCTGCGACGAATTCGCCGAGGCTGTGCCCGAGCACCGCCGTGGGCGCGATGCCGAGCGACTGCCACCATTTCGCGGTCGAATACGCCAATGCGAACAGGGCCGGCTGCGCATGACGCGCTTCGGTCAGCGCCGGACGATCGGCAGCGTCCGAATACAGGGCATCCACCACCGAAATGCCGAAACGCAGACGGAGGTGAGCATCGCAGCGATGCATGCACTCGCGGAACACCGGCTCGGACCGGAACAGATCGTCGCCGGCCCGGTACAGTTCCGAGGACTGGCCGGGGAACAGGAAGGCGATTTTCGGCACACGATTGCGCGGCGCGTGACCGCGCGCGACGCCGCGCACCGATTCGCCGGAACCGATCCTGGCGAGAACATCGACCAGCTGGCCGCGATCGGCACACACGAAGGCCCGACGATGCGGCCAGTGCACGCGTCCGCGCGCCAGGGTATGGGCGATATCGTCAATCCCGAAGCGCCGCTCGGCGACGAGCGTGTCGCGCAGTTCGCGCGCCAGCACGGACAACCCGTCCTCGGAGCGCGCGGAGAGCACGATCAATCGGTCGCGGCGATCCGCGGACGCGGCGCCGTGCGTGCCGGGCCCTGCGCCGCGACCGGCGTCGATGTCGGCATCGATGTCGGCGGTATCCCGCGCGTCGCCGCCTTCCGCATGCTCTTCGATCACGACATGGACATTCACGCCCCCGATGCCGAAGGCGCTCACGCCCGCGCGTCGGGGCACGCCCGCCGGGCTGTCCCAGGGCGTCAGTTCGCGATTGAGACGGAACGGCGACGCGCCGAAATCGATGTTCGGATTCGTCTGTTCGGCGTTGAGGGTGGGCGGAATCTGCCGATGCTTCAACGCCAGCACGAGCTTGAGCAGACCGGCGATGCCGGCGGCCGGTTCGAGATGGCCCAGGTTGGTCTTGATCGATCCGATCGCACAGGACTGGCGCGAAGGCGCGTCCTGTTGGAACGCCTTGCACAGGCCATCGAATTCGATCGGGTCACCGAGTTCGGTGCCGGTGCCGTGCGCTTCGATCAGGCTGATCGTGCCGGCATCGATGCCGGCGCGATCGAGCGCGGCACGCACCACGCGCGACTGCGCCTGCGGGTTGGGCGCGGCCAGGCCGCTGCTGCGTCCACCGTGGTTCATCGCGCTGCCGCGAATCACCGCGTGGATGTGATCGCCGTCGGCGCGGGCCCGCGACAGGGGCTTCAGCACGACGACGCCCAGACCTTCGCCCGGCACCATGCCGTCGGCGTCTCGACCGAATGCGCGGCACACGCCGGTGGTCGACAGCGCGCCGATTCGCCAGGCCGCTTCGTAGTACCGCGCGGGCATGCCGACGCGAACGCCGCCGACGATCGCCAATCCGCACTCGCCGCGCAGCAGGCTTTGCACCGCCATGTGCACGGCCGCGAGCGAGGAGGAGCACAGGGTGTCGACGGTGACGCTCGGGCCGTTCAGATCGAGGAAGTACGACAGGCGATTCGCGAGGATCGCCACGCTCGAGCCCACCAGCGTATGCGGACCCAATGCCGGTTCGGCATCGCGATCGGCGACCGGCGACGCGCTCGCGCCGACGAACACGCCGGTGTCGCTGCCGACCAGATCGCCCGGAGCGATGGCGGCGTTTTCCAGCGCGCACCAGACTTCTTCCAGCAGCATCCGCTGTTGCGGGTCCATGGACTCGGCTTCGACAGGCGAAATGTTGAACGACTTCGCGTCGAAACCGTCGATGTCCTCGAAGAAGCCGCCGCGCATCGCGGACAGGCGGTCCCTGGTCGCGGCGTCCGACCAGCGCTGCAAGGGCGCGGGACCGATGACATCGCGGCCGTCGCGCAGCAACGACCACAGCGCCTCCAGATTCGGGGCGCGCGGGAATCGCCCGGCGACGCCGACGATGGCGATCGCATCTCCGTCCGCATCGACATCGCGAGTCCTGACCTCGCCGACGCTCGCGGTGCCCGGCGCGGATGCGGCCGCACGAACGGCAGGACGGAGAGGCGCGGCGATCGTGGCGTCGGCCGCGATGCGCGGTTGCGCCGGCCGTTCCCCGGACGAAGCGTGCGGCGCGGCGTCTTGCGGGGACCGGAACGTCAGCCCCGAAAGCGCAGTCGCCAGCTTGTCGAGCGTCGGATATTCGAAGAACAGCGTCCGCCGTTGGCGGGTGCCGGTGGCGGCATCGATCGCCGCGACCAGCCAGGCGGAATTGATCGAATCGACGCCGAGGTCGAGGAACGGCGTCTGCCCGTCGAGCGAGGCTTCCTGGACTTCCAGCACATCGGCCAGCGTGCGTCGCAGGAACGACAGCGCCGCATCGTGACCGCTCGCGCTCGCGCTCGCGGCCGCGCCCGGAAGCGGCGCGACCGGCAACAGCGCGTCGAGCTGCTCCGGCGCCGCGATCGCGATCTGGACCAGATCGCTGCGCATCGCTCGTTCGAGCAGGGCCATGCCCCGGTCCGGCGCGATCATCGAATCCGCCGCATCCGTCCCCGCAGCCGCGCCGCCGGCCAGGGTCAGGCCCATGCCGACCCCCGACCAACCGCCCCAGTCGATGCTCATCGTCGGACGTCCCTGCCGCGTACGCCAGAACGCGAATGCATCGAGGAACCGATTCGCCGCGGAATAGCCGGCCTGGAAGACATTGCCGGCGAGACCCGCCAGCGACGAGAACAACACCATGCAGTCGAGCCGCAGATGCCGCGTCGCGAGATCCAGATTCGACGCGCCGCGGGTCTTCGCCCGCAGGACGTTCTCGAACGCGCCCCAGTCGTAGTCGGCGACGCGCGTGCGATCGAGCACACCGGCGAGATGGAACACGCCGTGAAGCGCGCCGTGCCGAGCCACGATCCGTTCGACCGCATCGCGGCATTGCCGGAGATCGGCGATGTCCGCATCGATGCAATCGATCGTGCCGCCGACACGACGGATGGCCTCGCCGTCTTCGGATCCCGGATCGAAGCCGTCGCTGGCGCGACGCGACACCAGCACCACGCGCGCGCGGTATCGTTGGCCCAGGAAGCGGGCGAGCACGCGCCCGATGCCGCCGACGCCCCCGGCGATCAGATACACCCCGCCCTCGCGCAACGGCGGGACGGCTGCGATCTCCGCCCCATCGACGGGGCGGATCGAGGGTACGAGACGACGACCGCCGTGCAGGGCGATCTCGCTCTCCCGCACCGGCGCGCGCAATTCGCGCGCCAGCGCCGTGATCGCCGCATCGTCGGTGCGGAAGCGATCCAGATCGATCGCCTGCATGCGCAGGCGGTGGCACTCGCGCGCGATCGTGCGCGCCAGTCCCCAGGCGATCGCCTGTGCAGGCGCGACGTCACCGAGGCGCGCCTGCGAATACATCGCGCCGCGCGTGACCAGGCGCAGATTGAGATCGTGCTGCGGCCAGTGGCGCAGGATGCCCTGGCAGAGCAGCAGCAGAGGACGTGCGCCGCCATCGTCTTCGGCGTCGAGCGTCGAATCGAGTCCGGACGCATCCTCGGCCATCGCCGAGGGTCGGCCATGCCACGCCTGCACGACATCGGTCGGCCGGATCCCCTCGCGTTCGAGGGTTTCGAACAACTGGTCGTAATCGCGGGCCGCGCAGGGATCCAGGCGGAAATGATCGGAAGCGACCCGCGCCCAGGCGGCGCCGCGGGTCACCAGCACGAAGCGCGTCCCTTCGGTGCGCGCCGCATCGGCCAGACCCCGCACGGATCGATCGTCATCGGCGAACACCAGCCAGACCGCAGGACGGCGCATCCTCACGGCGGAATCCGGCATGCGCTCGCATTCGGCCCAATCGATGCGCCGCATCCAGGCGTCCGGCGATGCGGGCACGCTCGCCGCGGCGACCTGCGCGCGCGCCGGCGCCGGAGGCCGTCCGCTCGCGGCCACGCGAGGAACGGAACAATCGCGACGCTCGAAGGGATAGGTCGGCAGCAGCACCCGGCGGCGGTTCGCCGAGGCATACCACTTCGACCAGTGGATTTCGACGCCCTGAACGTACAGCGAAGCGAGCGCGCGCAGGCATTCGCGGCGCGATGCGATGGCGGCGACCGTCTCGCTCGACGCGGTATCGACACGGCGCGAGCCGAAGATGCGATCGGCGACCGCACCGCCGCACAGGGCTCCCACGCCATCGCGCGCGGAGGAATCCAGCATATCGACGAGCGAGCGATCGCCCGGCGCGTCCTCGCAGAACACGGCGGCATCGACGCCGGAGGCGCGCGCGCCCGCGAGCCAATCGCCCAGCAGGCACAGCAGCGTTTCCTTGCGATCGGCCACGACCGCCAGACGCCGCGGCCAGGACTGTCGCCCGCGATTGACGGTGAAGCACACGTCCGCCATCGACGCCGGCGTGCCCTGCGCCAACAGTGCGCAAAAGGCATCGACGTACGCGCGCAGCGCCGACGGCGTACGCGCCGACAGCGTGAACAACTGCGGACCGTCGGACCCGTCGTCCCGCGCGGGGTCGGTCGGGGCATCCGCCGCCTCGATCACGACATGCGCATTGACGCCGCCGAATCCGAACGAACTCACGCCGGCGAGCGGACGGGCGACATCGCTCGGCCAGGGACGCGCCTGCGGATTGAGATGGAAAGGCGAATCCTCGATCCTCAGCTCGGGGTTCGGGCGCTCCAGATGGGAATTCGCCGGTATCCGGCGATGGTGCAACGCCAGCGCGACCTTCAGCACCGAGGCCAGGCCCGCGGCCGGCCCGAGATGGCCGATGGCCCCCTTCATCGACGTCAGCGCGCAGAAGCCGCGACGATCGGTATCGACCGCGAACGCCTCGGTCAGCCCCTGCACTTCGACCGGATCGCCCAGCACCGTTCCGGTTCCGTGCGCTTCGACCAGCGAAATGTCGCCGGCATGGACGCCGGCGCTGCGCAACGACGCGCGCACCACATCGCGCTGCGCTTTCGGATTCGGTGCGGTCAGGCCGACTTTCGCGCTGCCGTCGTGATTGACCGCGCTGCCGCGCAGGATGGCCCAGATCTGGTCGCCGTCGCGTCGCGCGGCCTCCAGCGGCTTGATCGTCATCGCGATCACGCCTTCGCCGGCCACGAATCCGTTGGCGCCCGCATCGAATGGCAGGCAGCGCCCGTCCGCGGACAGCATGCCGCTCTCGCCCCAGATGGTCATGTTCTCCGGCTCCAGCATCAGGCTGGTGCCGGCGACCAGGGCCGCGTCGATCTCGCCGTTCAGCAGCGCCTGGCGGGCCAGATGCAAAGCCACCAGCGACGACGAACAGGCGGTGTCGATGGTGACGCTGGGACCGGAATATCCGAACAGATAGGACAGGCGATTCGACAGCAGGGACAGGGCATTGCCCGAACCGGCATAGGTGTCGCCGAGAACGCCCGCGTGTTCGAGCGTGCGCATGTAGTCCTGCGCGGACGCGCCGACATAGAGGCCGACCCGGCCGTCGCCGAATTCGTTCGCACGATAACCGGCGCGTTCGCAGGCTTCCCACGCCGTTTCCAGCAGCAGGCGCTGCTGCGGATCCATCCAGCGCGCTTCGCGCGCCGAGAGCCGGAAGAACTCGGGCTCGAATTCGTGGACGCCATCGATCCAACCGCCCCAGCGCGCATGCGGCCAACCCCGGCCGTCGTTCTCCGCGCCTTCGCCGGCGCGCCAGTTCCAGCGCGTGGCGGGCACTTCGGAAATCGCACCGATGCCTTCGCAAAGATTCCGCCAGAGCGCTTCCGGCGTCGACGCGCCGGGGACACGGCAGGCGAATCCGATGATCGCGATCCCCGAATCCGGCGTCTCATTCCGCGGTGCCTCGCCGGCGACCGCTTCCGACGACGCCGGCCTGTCGGCCAGCGCCGTGGTCAGCACATCGGCCATGTCGCGGATCGTCGGACTGACGAAGAACTGGGTCAGCGGCAGATCGACGTCCAGATGCGTCTTGATCTCGCGGCGAAGCAGCGGCAGCAGCAGGGAATGGCCGCCGATCTCGAAGAGTTTCGCGTCGGCATCGACCTGTTCGCGCTGCAGCGCCTGCGCCCAGATCCGGTGCAGGGTTCGTTCGACTCTGGATCGGAGGTCGTCCGTGGGCGACGGCGGCACGGCCGGCGGCGACACGACCGGCGTCGGCAGGCGCGCGGCATCGGCCACGGTCGGCGGGGCCGCGATTCCGGCGCCCGGCGTCGAGGACTCGACGACCGGCGGCGGCAGCGCGCCGCGGTCGACCTTGCCGCTGCTGTTCAGCGGAATCGCAGCCAGCGGTACGAGATACGACGGCACCATGTAGTCCGGAAGCATGCCGTACAGATGCTTGCGCAGAGCATCGACGGTCGGCGCATCGGTCCCGGCGACGTAGTAGCCGACGAGACAACGACCGGTACCGGGGACGTCGATCGCCACCACGATCGAGGACCGGACATCGGGATGCCGGCAGATGGCCTCCTCGACATCGCCCAATTCGATGCGATAGCCGCGGATCTTCACCTGGTGATCGATGCGGCCGAGGCAGATCAGTCTGCCGTCGGCGCCGTACCGTCCGAGATCGCCGGTTCTGCAGAGCCTGTCGTCGGCGCGGAACGGCGAAGGAATGAAGCGCTCCGCGGTCAGATCGGGACGATTGAGATATTCGCGACCGATGCCGACGCCACCGATGTAGATCTCGCCCATCGCGCCGATCGGCACCGGTTTGCGGTCGGCATCGAGCACGTAGATCGTCGTGTTGGCGATCGGTACGCCGATGGGCGGAGGCAGCGGGCCGTCCGGGTCGAGCAGGGCCCAGGTCGAATAGACCGCGCACTCGCTGAGCCCGTAGAAATTGAAGACCGCATCGACGCCCGGGAGCGCATACAGCTTGCGCACCAGCGACTCCGCCACCGGTTCGCCGGCCAGCACCACCGTCCGAACCGTGTCGGGGATGCTGCCCGACTGCAACAGGCCCGACGCGACGCTCGGCGCGCAGGACAGCAGCACATCCGATGCGCGAACGCTCGCGATGTGCAGGGCGCTCTCCATCAGCGACACCGTCCCGCCGATCGACAGCGGCGTGAAAATCTCGAACACCGAGGAGTCGAAGCAGACCGAGCTGGTCGCCATCACCTGCGCCAGGCGATCGTGGCCGAGCAGGCCTTCCGCCCACGACAGCAGGTTCGCGAGGCTGCGATGCTCGATCGCGGCGCCTTTGGGAACGCCGGTCGAACCGGAGGTGAAGATCACATAGGCGAGACTCTCCGGCGCGAACGTCGCCGGGTCTGGAAGCGCGACCGCCGGCCCGCTGTTCCCGAGGGCATCGGAGAGCAGCAGGCGCGCCTCGGGCGCGATGTCGCGGATCCTGGACTCGCAGGCGCGCTCGGCGACGATCAGGCGGCAGCGCGCCTCGCCGATCATCAGCCCGACGCGGGACTCCGGATGTTTCGGATCCAGCGGCAGATAAGCGCAACCGGCCATCATCGCGCCGAGCAGCGACGCGACCAGGCCGGGGTTGCGCCGGTGATGGACGCCGACGATATCGCCCGGCCCGAAACCCGCGGCGACGATCGCGGAAGCGATCGCGCGCGCATGCGCATCCAGCTCGGCATACCGCCATTCGCGGCCTTCGAACGCCAGGGCCACGGCATCGGGGCGCTGCGCCACCTGTGCGGCGAAACGCTGCACGATGTTGCGCTCCAGCGGAAGCGCGACCGCGGTGTCGTTCCAGGTCTCCAGCAGCAAGGTCTTCTGCGTTGCGGGCAAGGCATCGCCCGCGCGGACCGGCGAACGCCAGTCCCGCGCCATCGCTTCGACCACCGCGTCGAACACATCGGCGAAACGGGCCACGGTCTCGCGCTCGAACAATTCGGCGTTGTATTCCAGATTCAGCTGCAGACCGCCGTCGCGCTCGCGAACCTGCAGGAACAGATCGCACTCCGCCGCGGAGCGATACTGCTCTTCGTAATCGGCGGTGACTTCGAGCCCGGGGAACAGACGCTCGAAGTCGCCCATCGTGTTCTGGAAGATGAGCAGGGTCGAGAACAGCACGCTGCGGCCGACTTCGCGTTCCGGCGAGACCGCCTTGACCAAATCCTGGAGCGGGTAGTACTGGTGCACGTGCGCGGCCAGCACTTCACCGCGCACGTGCGCCAGCAGCGCTTCGTGATCGGCGTCCGGATCGACCGCCAGCCGCAGCGCGACCGTATTCGAGAAACAACCGATCTGCGGCCACTCGGCCGGCGTCCGCCGTCCCGAGAACATGGTGCCGACGATCAGATCGGTCTGGCCGGAGAGTTTGTGCAGAAAGACCGAATACGCAGCGAGGATCCCCATGTACAGGGTCGCTCCGCGTTCGGTGGCGCCGCGCTTGAACGATTCGAGCAACGGCGGCGCGATCCGCCATTGCCAGTTGCCGCCGGCGAACGTCGCCTCGCGGCCGCGCGCACGGTCCTGCGGCAATTCCAGCGTCGGCAGGCGACCGCGCATTTTTTCGATCCAATAGGCTTCCGAAGCTTCGCGCTGGGGCGCGGACAAGGGCTCGGGCTGCGCGCTCCCCGCGGACAGGACCGGCAGATCGGGGATTTCGCCGCGATCGAGGGCGACGTAGATCTGCGAGAGATCGCGGAACAGCACGCCGATGCTCCAGGCATCGTGGATGACGTGGTGGATATTGAGATGGAGATGATGTTCCGCCGGCCCGAGCCGGAACAAGGTCAGGCGCCACAGCGGCGCCCGCGACAAATCGAAGAAACTGGCGAGATCGTGGCGAATCAGATCGCCCAGCGCGCTCTCGCGGCGATCCGCCGGGTATTCCGACAGATCGACCAGGCGCAGCGTCTGGCGCAGCGCACCCGGCGGCATCACCGCCTGCTGCAGGACGCCGTCGATCATGTCCACCGATGCGCGCAGCATGGGGTGTCTGTCGGCCAGCAGATCCGCCGCGACGCGCAACGTCTCGGCGTCGAGTTCGCCACGGATCCGCAAACCCATCGGACAGTTGTAGACCGGCACGTTGCGACCCACCATCTCGATCCACCAGAAGCGCTCCTGGTTGCGGCAGGCGGGATCCATGCGCACCGCGCCACCCTCACCGGCCGCGGGCGTCGCCGCTGCGTCCCGGTGGGCATTGCGCTGGGAATCGTCGATGTTTCGCTGCATCTAGGTGGAACTCCAGAGATCGCTTGGCGGCCGCGGCGACATGGGCGACGGCAGGGCTGACGGAAGGGGGGGAACGAAAAGACCGGAAACCGGAGATCCGTGCGCGAGCGTCTCGCGACTAATTCACGGCGCTACCCTCTTCCAATGCGCGGATGCGCGCTTCCATGCGCATCAACATCGCGTGCATGGCGTCTCCGGAGGAATGGGCGGGCGCGGGGACCGCCGATTCGGGCGCCGCAGACACGACCTGGGCGACCGCGACGTGGGTCGACGACGCGCACTGCGTCGGGAAGGCCTCCAGCAGGAACGTCGTTGCCCGATGGATCGACGAATGCTCGAACAGGAAGATCGTCGACAACTCGACCCCGAGTTTTTGCGAGACGAGCTGGGTCGTCGCGGTCAGGTCGGCGGAATCGAGCCCCGCTTCGAGCAGATTGCGATCGTGGGCCAGTCCGGCGCATTCGCGGCGGACTTCGCCGATGCAATCGCCCAGCAGCATGGCGATGCGTTCGCGCGGCGTGGCCGCGACCGCTGCGCTTTCGTGCACGACGGCCGCCGCAGATGCGGGTCGGGGCGGTTCCGGCGCCGCATTCGCCGCAGCGACCTTCGGGATCGTCTGCGTCCGAGCAGGCGCCGATATCGATTCGGCGGCCGCGCCATCGGTCCTGAACCAATGGCGTGCGCGCTGGAACGGATACGTCGGCAACCGCACGCGTCCGTGGCGTCCGCCGCGATAGACTTCGCGCCAACGCACCGCGACGCCCATCGACCACAGCGCGCCGAGCGCGCGCCGCCCCATGGCATCGTTGCCCTCTTCGATCAGAGAAAGCCCGCTGAGTGCGGTCTTCGCGGGCAACACGCCGCGTGCAGTCGCGTTCAGCATGATCGTCACGCCTTGCGCCGCGAGCCGTTCGAGCAGCGCGGCATCGCCGGCGCGCGCGCCATCGCTCCGCTCGGCGCCGGCCTCGTGCATTCCGGTCCAGTCGCGGTCGCCCAGGTGCGCGACCGCTTGACCCGTGACCGCGGACAACAGCGTGGGGCGACGTCCCTCGCCATCGCCGGAGGACGCCGGTGCCGTCGACGCTTCGCCTGGAACCTGCAGATCGATGGGCAGATCGATCGCACGGCCGCCGACGATCGCCTCGATCGCGGCGGCGACCCGATCCAGCGGCAGCCGCCCCGCGACGCAGGCGGCGCTGATCGCGCCGACGCCGCGACCGGACACGCACTCGGGCACCACGCCCAGGGCGCGCCAGAACGTCGCGCGCGCGACGTCGCGCGCGACGATCGCCAGCCGCAACGACAGCGGATCGTCCGCACCGGTTTCGAGCGCTTCCAGGCCCTGCAGTTCGCGATCCATGCCGCGCGCGGCGAGTTCGCGCTTCAATGCCGGCGTCTGTTCGCGCGCGATCTTCGCCTGCCCGGGCACATCCGCTTCGGCGATCGCGCGGTAGTGCAGCGCGAATTTCGCCTGACTGGCCGGAACCGCGCCGCTAACCGCCAGGTTCCACAGCGCTTCGCGAACCGCCTCCACCGAATCTCCGGCCGCGAACGCGCGATAGGGCAATTCGGCGCGACCGACGGCCGCGGTGAAGCACACATCGCCGAGCGATGACCGGTTCGCGGCCAGGGCTTCGCGGTAGCGCACGGCGAGCGCCGCGAGCGCCTCCGGCCCGGCCGCCGACAGCAACAGCGCATGCACGGGACTTTCGCGCGAATCGAGCATTTTCGGCGGCGGCGCTGGCGCTTCTTCGAGCACGACGGCGGCATTGACGCCATGCATGCTCATCGACATGACGCAGGCCCTCCGCGCGCATTCGCCCGCCGGCCATTCGACCGCCGCGTCGAGCAGGCGCAGCGGCGACACGCCGGGTTTCAGCGCCGAATTGGGTCTGGCGACACCGGTCGTCGGCAACAATTCGCGACGCTGCAGACTGAGCAGGGCCTTCTGCAGCGCGGCGATCCCGGAGGCGGCCTCCATGTGGCCGAGCACCGATTTCAGCGACCCGACGACGCAATAGCCCGGCGGACGGGCGGCGGATGCGAACACCCTGGACAGCGCGGCCGCCTCGACCGCATCGCCGAGTCGCGTTCCGACCGCATGCGCTTCGACATAACCGATCGAATCGGCCGGGATGCCGCTGCGTTCGAACAGATCGCCCAGCAGCGCCACTTGCGAATCGAGATTCATCGCGAACAGCCTGCTGGACTGCCCGCCGTGGTTCACGGCGGTTCCGCGAATCACCGCGATCACGTCGTCGCCATCGCGGCGCGCATCGTCGAAGCGCTTGAGGACGACCGCACCGACGCCCTCGCCCGGCACGAAACCGTTGGCGCCGGCATCGAAGGGCTTGGACTCGCCGGTCGGAGAGAGCACGCCGAGCGCGTTCATCTCGCGGTAGTAGTCCGGGCTGAGCGCGGCGCTGACGCCGCCGACCAGCGCCATGTCGCACTCGCGCGCGCGCAGGCTCGCGACCGCCTGATGCAGGGCCACCAGCGACGATGCGCACAGCGCATTGACCACCACGCTCGGCCCCCGCCAGTCGGCGAAGCCGGAGAATTTTCCAGCGAGACCGATCGAAGCCGGGAAGCCGGGAATGCGCTGCCCAGCGGAGGCCGCCAGATCGCGATAGTGATCGTGTCCGTAACCGACCCAGACGCCCGCGCGGCGCCCGACCTGCCGATCCCCCGCGTAACCCGCGATTTCGAGCGCTTCCCAGGCGACCTCGAGAAACAGGCGCACCTGCGGATCGAGCAGCGCGGCCGCTTCCCGGCTCATGCCGAAAAAGTCGGGATCGAATCCCGCGACATCGGCGAGGAACGAACCGTGACGACAGGCGTCCACCGTATCCGGTCCGAGCGCGGCCTCCACATCCCAGCGATCGCGCGGTACGCGGCCGACCCGGCTCTGGCCCGCTTTCAGCAGATCCCACAGGCCATCCGCCGTTTGTTCCGCGCCGGGATATCGCCCGGACATGGACACCACGGCCACCGTTTCGGCACGCACATCGGATGCACCACGATTGGAAAAAACGCTCATATCCCTCTGTTTCCGTAAGACCGGCCGCGCGCACGGGGCTGCGCACGGCGCGAACGAGTGGTGTGGCCGACGCGGTCAGGCGTCGGCGAACGATTCGCGAGCCTGCGTCAAGGCGACGACCGGCGCGTTCCAGCCATCGGCATCGAGCGCTGCCGCGAGCTCGGCGATGGTCGACGATCCGAGCACGGCCTCGATCGGCAGATGCCGCCCGAAGTGGCGTTCGATCTTCGCGAACAACTGCGTCGCGAGCAGGGAAGTGCCGCCGATCGCGAGAAAATCGTCGTCGACCGCGATCGGCTTCACGCCCAGCACCTCTTCCCACAGCGGGATCAGGGCCTGTTCGAGCGCATGCACGGAATTCGGCGCGCCGGAGCCGCTCGCGCCGGCATCGGGCCCGGAAGACTTCGTGGCGGCCGTCGCCGGCAAGGACACCGAACACTGCCGTCCGAGTTCGTTGCGCTTGAGTTTTCCGGTCGGTCCTTTCGGAAGCCGATCGAGGAAAAACACGACACGTGGAATCTTGAACTCGGCCAATCTGTGCGAAATGTGCACGCGGATATCCAGCGGCGAGGCGTCGGCGCCCGTGCGCAGGACGACCGCGAGCGCCGGCTCCTCGCCCAGTTGCGGATGCGGCAACGCGAACGCCGCCGCCTCGGCCACCGCCGGATGCGTCAACGCGACATCGTCGATTTCTCGCGGCGCGATCTTCTCGCCGCCGCGATTGATGATTTCCTTGAGCCTGCCGACCAGGTACAGATAGCCGTCCGCATCGAAGTACCCCAGATCGCCGGTACGGAAGAAGCCATCGCGGAAGCTGTCGGCGTTCACCTCATCGCTCGCTTCGTAGCGCGTCAGCACATTCGCGCCGCGAACGCAGACTTCGCCGACATGACCTGCGGGCAGTCGCTCGCCGCGATCGTCCATCACCGCGACTTCAGGCCCACCGGGCAGGCCGACCGAACCCGGCTTGCGTCGTGCGGGCGGGAGCGGATTGCTCGCGATCTGATCGACCTCGCTCATGCCGTACGACTCGATCACCGGCACGCCGAAGACGCTCTCCAGTTCTTCGAAGACCGCGGGCGCCAAGGGCGCCGAGGAGGAACGCACGAAGCGGAGCGATTGATTGCCGCGCGATGCGGCGAGCGCCGACCCGGAACGGTGCATCAGCACCGTCTGGTGGATGGTCGGAACCGCCGAATACCAACTGGGCCGGATCGCGTCGTACCAACGCCAGAACCGATGCGGATCGAAGGCCGGGAGACAGCAGATCGCCGCGCCCGACAACAACGACGACCAGAGCACGTTGAGAATGCCGTGCACATGGAAAAGCGGCATTACGTTGAGGCAACGATCGCCGGGGGCCAGATGCAGCGTCCGCGCGATGTTCGCGCTGGTGATGCAGATCGCGGCATGCGTCAGGGGCACGATCTTCGGTTTCGCGGTCGTGCCGGAGGTATGCAGGACGAGCGCGATGTCTTCCGGTCGCGCACGCTCGGGAACGGGAACGCGTCTGGCGCCGGAATCGAGCGCGGGGGTCGACGCGCGAAGACTGAATCCCCCGATCGCGCCGCGCGGATCGCGCACGAGATCGATCACCTCGACCCCCAGCGCGGCCGCGGCGATGCGCGCCTCATCGCCCTCGCCTTCCGGCAGAACGATCGCCGCGACGTCGAGATCGGACAGATAGAATTCGAATTCCGCGCTGCGATACAGCGGATTCAGGGGTGCGGCGGTCGCATGGGCGGCGATGCCGAGCAGAACGATCGCGGTATCCGCGGAGGAATCGAGCGCGAATGCGATCCGATCGCCACGGCCGTATCCGAGGTCGGCGAGCACCGCGCCGACGCGATCGACTGCGCGAACCAGGGATGCGTATGAGCAGGGTGCCGTATCGGGCGCGAGGAGCGCCGGGGATTCGTCGAAGCCATGGGCGTCAAGAAAATCGGATACGGAGCTGATTACGCCCATGGATCGTCCTTGAACAATTTCGTTGCTCACCAGAAACGCCATCCTTCGGCGCGGAAACGGCTCACGGACCCTTTCAGCATCAACGGTCGGCGATGACTCCGAGGCATTGTGACCCGTCGCGTTTTATAAATCAAACTCGCTCAGGATCGACGAAGATGTCGGCGAGCATCATTGTTTCGTCATGATGACAACGCGCACGAATCAGCCGCGAATGTACATGCAATATCGCACCGCGACTCCTCGATGCAGCGCCTTGACTTTCGACCCAAAGGACGGATAATCGCCCACCTGCCGAGGCGCCGCCAAGGCCGACTGCAATGACGCAAACCGAACCCGCGCTGCGATTTCGCGATGGATCGGAACCAAAATTCAAATGAGATTCTTTGAATGAATGACAAGGACACGTCTACGTTGGACGTATTTGGCGTCGGCATCGGCCCCTTCAACCTCAGCGTCGCCGCACTGCTGCATCCTCTGCAGGAACTCCGTCAGGTCTTCGCCGATTCGAAACCGGACTTCCGCTGGCACGATGGCCTGCTGTTCGACGATTCGACGCTGCAAGTGTCTCACATGAAGGATCTGGTCACCTTGGCCGATCCGACCAGCCCGTTCTCCTTCATCGCCTTCCTGGCGAAGACCAAGCGCCTGTATCGATTCATCTACGCGGACTTCCCGCGCGCGTCCAGGCGCGAATTCAACCAGTACTTCCGCTGGGTGAGCGAATCCCTGCCCAGCATCCGCTTCGACACCAAGGTCGAAGCGATTTCGCTCGACGGCGAGACGCTGAAGATCGAAACCAGCCGCGGCGAATATCGGACGCGCAGAGTCGTGCTCGGCACCGGCCTGACCCCGTTCATTCCGGCCTGTGCGGAAGTGTTCCTCGGCCCGAACGTGTTCCATGCCTCGAATTACCTGCACATGCGATTCGATCCGCGCGGCAAGCGCATCGCGGTGATCGGCGGGGGACAGACCAGCGCCGAAATCATCAGCCAGCTGATGCTCGATGCCGACGCCATGCCGCACGAGCTGCATTGGATCTCGCGCCGTTCTAACTACCTCCCGCTCGACGAATCGGCGTTCACCAACGAATTCTTCACGCCGGCGTACTGCGAGCACTTCTACACGCTGCCGGCGCAGGAACGTTCGCGCCTGCTGGAGGAACAGTATCTCGCGGGCAACGGCATTTCACCCGCGCTGCTGCTTTCGCTTTATCGCAGGATGTACGAACTTGAATTCCTGCACGGCCGCAAGCGCCCGTGCAACCTTCTGCCGGGCACGACCCTGACCGGGATGGAGCGAGGCGCGGATCGCGAATCCTACGTGCTTACGACGCAGACCATGTCCAACCTGCACGGCCAGGGCCTGCAGAAGCTGGAAGTCGATGCGGTGATACTGTGCACCGGCTGGGAATATTCGCTGCCCGCCTGTCTCTCGCCGCTCGCGTCGCGCATCGATCGCGGCGCCGGCATGTTCGCCGTGCGCCCGGACTTTTCGCTGGAATGGGACGGTCCGGATCATCTGCAGTTCTACGTCCAGAACGCCGCGCGTCATACCCACGGCATCGCCGAGCCCAACCTCAGCGTGATGGCCTGGCGCGGCGGCAAGATCGCCAACAGCATCGCCGGCAGGACCGTCTACGATATCGATCACATGAGCAGCGTGTTCGATTGGCATGCGCATACCGCGGCAAGGATCGCCGAGATCGAACACGCATGAGTTCGCACACCGATGGCGTCCCGCAGGACCCGCCCTACCTGCGATTCCATCCCGCCGAAGCCATGGGCCACGGCAGCGTCGTCAACGAATTCATGCTCGCGGCATTGGCCGAGCGCCCCGGCTTTTCCGGATCGCGCTTCAGCGTCGAACCCGGCGCGCGCACGCCGGTCGACCGACATGCGGTCGCCGAGATCTGGATGGTCGCCGAAGGCGCGGGCGAACTGGATTACGACGGGCGTGTGGTCGCGCTCGCGGCCGGACAGGTCGTGCATTTCGCCCCCTTCGAGTCGCATTCCCTGCACAACACGGGCGCGACGCCGATGATGGTCTTCTCGATCTGGTGGCAGCCTTGAACCAGGCGTTCGACATCGCGATCGTCGGCGCCGGCATCGTCGGCGCGCAGGTCGCGTATCAGGCGCATCAACGCCACCCCGACTGGCGGGTGCTGCTCATCGATCGATCGCTCGTCGGCGGCGGCGTCAGCCATTATTCCGGCGGCCTCGATCATCCCTTCGGCTGGTCGCCGGAACAGAAGATCCTCGCCAGCGAAAGCCTGGAGCTGTATACCCGGCTGAAGCGCGACATTCCCGAGGCGCCTTTCTTCGATCTGCCGCTGTACGGCATCACCCGCGCAGAGAACAGCGCGTTGATGCTGTCCCGGTTCACCAAACCCGGCGCGCACCGCGCGGACGCGGACGAACTGCGCCGGCTCACCGATACCTACACCGACCTGGAGATCGGGGACGATCGCATCGCGATCACCGGCTGTCGTGGCGGATACGGCGATCCCGGCGGCGTGTGCAACGCCATCGTTCGCCGCCTGCGCCAGAACGAGCGGATTCGCGTCGTCGAAGGCACGAAGGTCGAGTCGATCCGTTCCGAAGACGAGGATCATCTGCTTTCGGCCGCGGACGGGCGCGAGTTCCGCAGCCGTCGACTGGTGATCGCCACCGGCCCCTGGATGCTTGATGGGCCGGGAATGGAAGCGATGCGCGCGCACGATGTCCGGATCAAGAAGATCGTGGCGATGCATATCGAGATGACGCCGACCCTCGAGTCGCCGATCCTGTTCTTTCTCGACGACGATTCCTATCTTTTGCCGGTCGTGCATCGCGGGCACTGGATCTTCAGCTTCCCGTCCACGCACTGGGACTGCATCCCGACGATCGACGCGCTGACGATCGCGCCCGACGACCGCGAACGCGCGCGCGGCATCCTTGCGAAGTACTCCAGCAAGCTGGTCGACATGTGCACCAACGGACGCGTGTTCTGCGACGCGTACACCCAGAGCCGGCTGCCGGTGATCGCGCCATTGCCCGGAATGCAGCGCGCCAGCGTCGCCGGCGCCTGCTCGGGCTTCGGTTTCCGCCTCGCTCCGGCCATCGCGCGACGCGCGCTGGATCTGGCCTGCGCCGCGGACGCCTGAAGCACCCGGGCGTCCATATCCCTCTTCCCCATCCGCGAACAGGCTCCCTCATGCTTCTGCAGCGTTTCGATGCCGAACGTCTCGTACCGTCCAACGGCGCATCGAGTCAGATCGTCTTTCCCGGCGAGGCCTCCCCCGGTCGGGACGTGCACATGGCCTGGGGCCTGATCGCACCCGGCGAGACCAGCCATCGCCATCGTCACGACGACCACGAACTGTTCGTCGTCGTCTCGGGCGAAGGCCGAATCGTCGTCGATGGCGTCACACATGCACTGCGCGCCGATGACAGCGTGCATGTGCCGCCGCTGCGTGGCCACCACATCGTCAACACCTCGGCCACCGAGATGCTGCGCGTCCTGAAGTTCTGGTGGAGCGAAGCCGCGACCGATGTCGCGATGACGGCCGGAACGTCGGAGACCGACGCCGGCGACACCGCGTCCACTCGCGGCTACGTGCTGGTCACCGCAACGCCGCCGACGCCCAACGGCGATCTGCACGTCGGACATCTCTCCGGCCCCTATCTCGCCGCGGACATCCACACGCGTTATCTGCGCCTGCGCGGCGTCGAGACCCACTATCTGACCGGCATCGACGACAACCAGAGCTATGTCGCGCTGAAGGCGGAACGGATCGGCTCGACCTCGGTCGAGACCGCCGACCGGTTCGGTCGCGCGATGGCCGCGACCTGGGAGGCCGCGGGAATCCATCCCGATCACATCGGACAGCCCCGCCAGTCCAAACACCACGACGCGCTGGTGCAGGACATGTTCGAGCGTCTGTTCGAACAGGGCCACATCGTGGTCCGCGATACCCCGGCGCCCTTCTGCACCTGCTGCGACACCTTCGTGTTCGAGGCCTACGTCTCCGGCGGATGTCCGCACTGCGACGCAGGATCGGGCGGCAACGCCTGCGAAGTCTGCGGTCGCCCCAACGATTGCGCCGACCTGCGCGATGTCCGCTGCAATCGATGCGGAAACGCCGCCGAAATCCGCCGCTACCCGCGCCTGTACTTTCCCTTGGCGCCGCACGCGGATTTCCTCAAGCGCTATTGGTCGAACGTCGACATGGGCCCGCATCTGACCAGCCTCTGCGAAAAGATGCTCGCCGACGGTCTGCCGGAAATCGCGATCAGCCACCGCTCCGACTGGGGCGTGCCGGTGCCGGTCCCCGGATACGAGGATCACCGCATCTACGTGTGGTTCGAAATGGCTGGCGGTTATCTCGCCGCCACCCAGGAACTGATGCAGAACCACGGCAGGGACTGGGCGTCCGTCTGGAAGAACCCGGACGTGTCGATCGTCCAGTTCTTCGGCTTCGACAACGGCTATTTCCACGCGGTGCTGTTCCCGGCGCTGTTCCACGCCTACGACGCCGGGATCCTGCCTCCACGCACCTTCGTCACCAACGAGTTCTACCGCCTCGATGGACTGAAATTCTCCACCAGCCGCAATCACGCCATCTGGGGCCAGGAACTGCTTGCCAGCGTGCCGCGCGATGTCGCCAGGTTCTATCTGGCTTACAGCGGCCCGGAATGCAGTCAGACCAATTTCACCTACGCCGAGCTGGTCGCGTTCGTACGCGCCGAACTGCAAGGCCATTGGCACTCGTGGCTGCAGCGCGTGGCCGAAGCGGTTGCCCGCGATCACGCGGGACGCGCGCCGAAGCCGGGCCTGTGGAACGTCCGTCAGGTCGAACTGCAGGCGAGACTCGGACGCCTCGCCAATGAAGTCGCCGTGGCCTACGAAGCGCCGACCTTCTCGCCTCGCGCGGTCACCCGCGCGTTGTGCGAACTGGTCCGGATCGCGAGTCAGGCCCTGGACGCCGATGCGCACTGGCACGGTCTGCCGCAACGCGAGGCCGATCTTCGCACCGGCATCGTGCTGCAGCTGACCGCCGCGAAGGCGCTCGCCGTGCTCGTCGCACCGATCATGCCCGACTTTGCCGAAGCGCTGCTCGCGGACCTCGGCTGCGCCGACATCCTGCAGCAGCAGGCCTGGCGCGACGCCACGACCCTCTTCCCCGAAGGTCGCGCGATCGGCGATCTGGGACGCGAGCGTTTCGCCGCGATTCCGGACGCGCTGCCTCCGCGCGCGGCCTGAGATCGCATCGCACACGCGAGAACCGGAATCGAGCCCGCATGTCTCCGCATCCGCCGACCAATCCGACGGCCAGTTACTGGCAAGCGCTCGCCACGGGCGAACGACAGCCGCTGCACTGTCTCGACGCGTCCGTGGATGCGGATGTCGCGATCGTCGGCGGCGGTTTGACCGGGCTGCTCACGGCGTATCGGCTCAGCCGCCTGCCCTCGCCGCCTCGCGTGGTGGTGCTCGAAGCCGACGGTCCCATCGGCGCTGGCGCATCGGCGAGAAGCGCGGGCATGCTGCTGCCGAGGCCGCATCATGCGCTCGTCCCGCGTTTCGGCGAGGCCAGAGTGCGCGCCAGTTACGAGCATGCGCGCAGGGCCCGCGACGAAATCGCCGCGATCGCCGCGGATGCGGGCATCGACTGCGAACTGCGCGACACCAGTTTCCTTTCCGTGGCGATCGCCCCCGCGCATCTTGATCGCCTTCGCGAGATCGAACGCGCCTACGGTCATTACGGCATGCGCTGCGAATTGCACGATCGCGACGCCATCCGCGCGATCGTGGCCGGCCGCGACTTCATCGGCGGACTGGAACAACATGGCGTCGCGACCATGAATCCCGCGCGGCTGGTCGAAGGCCTCAAGCGCGCGCTGGTTGATGCGGGTGTCGCGGTCCACGAAAACACCCGGGTGCTGTCGATCGAAGAAAGCGGTGGCCGTATCCGCGCGCGCGCGCCACAAGGCGAAATCGTCGCGCGTTGGCTGGTGCTGGCGACCAATGCATTCGCCGGTGCGCCCGAGTACACGATCGATGGCGTACCCGGACCCGGACTGCCGCAGCCGCTGGTGCAGAAATCCTTCGCGATGGTGACGGCCCCGATCCCCGATGCGGTGTTCGATTCGATCGGTTGGCGTGGACATCAGTGCGTGTCCGACATGCGCAACATCGGCATCTACGCGCGCCGCGTGCACGACCGGCTGTTCGTGGGTGGACGCATGCGTTTCGCGCAGGGCCTGGCCGCGTCCGCGGATCTCGATGCGGCGCTGCATCGCATTCGCGCCGACCTCGCGCATTCCTTCCCGGAACTGGCGGCGTTCGCGACCGACCACGCCTGGTTCGGTCCGATCGCGCTGACGCCGGACGATATTCCGGTCATCGGCCGATTGGGATCCGACCGCAGAATCGTTTACGCCCACGGATATTCCGGGCTCGGACTGGCGCTTTCCACGCTGTGCAGCCGGATCGTCGCCGACACCGTCAACGACGATGCGCGGCGATGGGAAGATCTGGTCTACGTCCGCGCAGGCGAATCGCCCGAATGGGAATCCCGGACCCTGCGCGCGATCAGACAGCGTTGGCGCTATGCGCGCAACGCGAAGAAGGATCGGATCGAATTGGCGACGACCGCCCCCGCTTGATCGAAGTCCGCACGGACACGATCTGCACGTCGCGCGCCTTCCGCCTGTCCGCACTTCACGACGCGGCGCGCGGTAACAACGCACCGTTCCCGGGTCATGTCCCACTGGCCCTTGTTTCGAGATTTCGTTCAGCGCCCTTCGGCGCTCGCATCGACCCTGCGAATGGAGCCTCGGCACGGCCAAGGCACGGGAGTCGTCGCGCGACGATCAGCTCGCCGTTTCCGCGACCGGCGCATCGACTTGTGCGGTGCGCTGTTCGGGAAGATCGACGAGTTCGCGCACGCGCCTGGACATCAACCCTCGAATCGCGAGCACGAGTCCTATCGACAGGATGATCCAGATGGCGTTGCGCAGGCCGAGATAGGCACCGAGGTAGCCGCCGATGATCGCGCTGACCGGACGGATGCCGAGACTGGCGAACCGAGTCGCCGCATTGATCCGGGCGAGCATGCCTTCCGGCGCCAACGCCTGTCGCAGCGACACGTTGGTGATCTGGTACGTCACCGCGCAGAAGCCCCAGGTGAACATCGCAAAGCCGACCATCGCGAGCTGGACCCATTTCGGCCCTTGCGCGAGCGGAATCAGCAGCGCGACGAGCGCCAGCACCAGATGGGACAGGCTGACGGTATTGCCGGTTCCGACCCGCTGCGGAATGCGTTCGCCAAGTGCGGCTCCGATCAGCACGCCGATACCGGCGACCGAGAACAGGATGCCGATCACGCTCGGCGTGATCTCCAGCGTCCTGGTGAGATAGATGATCAGCAGGGCTTCCATCGCGGCGACGACGAAATGCCAACCGGCGAGTCGCGCGGTGAGCGCGCGCATCAGCAGATCGTTCCAGATGAAGCGAAGGCCCTGGCCGATGGTCTTGCGCAGGCTTTCGCCGGGTTCTGGCGGCGGCGGCGCATCTTCCTTGCGCTTGATGCCGCCCAGCAGCAGCCCGGAAAACACGAACGTCAGCGCATTGAACAGGATCGCCGCAGGCGCGCCGAACAGCTGGATCAATCCGCCTCCCACCGCGGGACCGCAAGTCTCTGCGGCCGACAGGCTGATCGAAAGCTTGCTGTTCGCTTCGATCAGGCGGTCGCGCGGCACCAACGCCGGCACGTACGATCCGTAGGCCAGATCGAACCATACGTTCATGAAGCCGACGCCGAAAGCCACCGCGAACAGCACGGGCAGCGACAGCACTTCGAAATACGCGCAGATCGGAATCGCGATCAGGCACACGGCGCGCACCGCATCGGCGGAGACCATGATCGGCCGCTTGCGCATGCGATCGACCCACACGCCCGCCGGCAAGCCGATCAGCAGGAACGGCAGGTTTTCGGCCGCCAGCAGCAAGCCCATCTGCACCGGCGTGGCATCGAGCATCGTGACCGCGATCAAGGGGATCGCCAGTTCCGAAAGCTTCGAACCGAGGACAGACAGTCCCTGCGCCGTCCATAGCCGGAGAAAATCGAAATTCCGGAACAAACCACCAAACAAGCTCGCCATCGCGATCGCCGCCCGAATCGAATGAAGATCCACCGAGAACAGTCGATCGGGAACGATCAACCGGGAACAGAAAAACATCGCGACCGCATCGTGGCCGCGAGATCAAGATGATAACGCATCGCGGCCGTCGCCGACCGCATCACTTCGTCAATCGCTCCACGTAAGCATCGAGCCAGGCCTCCATCCAGGCACTGTCGAGGATCCTGCCTTCGTACTCGACATGGAGCGTGCCTCCCTGCTCGTCCGCTCCGGCCGAAACGAACAGATTCATCGGGTAGTGGAAACGATCGAGGCTCGTTTCCCGCAGCAGCGAAAGGCGTCCATCCTCGTCGAATCGCACGAGGTTGTGGAAGTTGACGAAATTGAACGTCGCGTCGAACAGCGACGCCGTCCGGTGCGAGCTTTCGATCTCGCCGAGCGGATGATTCGCATGCGGCTCGATCTCGATGAGGCGACGCTGCACGGCACGCAGGTCTTCGTCGTCGCTCCCGGCCGTTGCCGGCGTCGCGAACGGAACGAGGTTCCAGAACAGTCCGAGCGAATTGAGCGGATCCGACAATCGATCGGTGCGGCCGTTGGCGACGACGCCGATCGTCGGCGCGTCGAGCGAGAGGACCGTTCCGATCGCCCTCGCGTAATGGCGCAGGAACAGCGCCTTGAGCGAGACGCCGGCATTGCGGGCGCGTACGCGGAGCGCGTGCATGCGCTCCGCGGAAAGCCGACGCGAAGCGCAGCGCGGCTGTGGCGCAGGGCATGCGCCCGGATCGCGCGGCCAACGCGAGACCGGCAGGTCAAGGGTGCTCCAGAATCGTCCGTCGCGCTCCGAGCGGGAGGCGTCGTGCAGAATCGCGACATGCTCCTTGAACACGTTCGCGGCGGGCACGATCCGCACCACCTCGCCCGTCTTGATCCGGCGGTAAAGATCGAAGAGGGATTGCAGAAAATATCCGTTGCCCCAGCCGTCGTCGATCGCGTGGTGGATCGACATCAGCAGTTCGAAACGATCCGCGGCCAACCGAATCCAGTGGAAACGCAGCAGCTCCGCGCGCGCGCCGAACGCATCGAAGGATGACGCACGATCGGCGAGGATCAATCCTCGCACCGCCTCTTCGCGTCCGGCATCGTCCAGCGGGGACAGATCGTGGACGAAGAACGGAACCGCGGCGTCGGAGCGGATCGCCTGGAACAATCGGCCTTCGGCGTCGCGAACGAACATCGTTCGCAGGACCGGCTGTGCCGCGACCATCGCCGCGACCGCGCAACGCATCGCTTCGGGAGACGGTTGGTCGTCGACGAAGCGGAACGATTGCTGCACATGGTAATAGGCGAGGCCCGCCGCGGCGCCGGCCGTGTTCGCCTCGATCATGATCCTCTGCATGTCGGTCGCCGGATAGACATCGACGATGCCCGCACGCAGATCCTGCGCCGCGAGCGTCGTGCCCGGCAGCGATTCCACGGGCGGCGCGCGCAACGCCGGTGCGGCGTCGAGCATCGCCTTGGCCATGTCTTCGACGGTCTGCGCCTGGAACAGGAGTTCGACGGAGCAGTCCAGGTTCTGCGCCCGCGCGGCCCGCACCACTTGAACCGCGCGGATGGAATCGCCGCCGATGGCGAAGAAGTTGTCGCGCACGCTCACCGGAACGTCCAGCACTTCGCTCCAGATCGCGGCCAGCGCCCGTTCGGTCGCGGTACGCGGGGCGACGGCTTCGACCGTCCCCGCCGGCTCCTGATGCCTGGGCAACGGCAGCGCGCGCAGATCGATCTTCCCGTTGACCGTCAGCGGCATGCGCTCGAGCGTCACGATCGCGGACGGCACCATGTACGCCGGCAGCAGCTCGCGCAACTGCGCGGCGACGGCGCGGCCATCGAGATCGAACCCTGCCTTGCCGACGACCCAGGCGACGAGTCGCTGGTCGTCCGCGTCCAGCGTCACCACGCGGGTCACCGCTTCGCTCACACCCGGCACTTTGAGCAAACTCGCGTCGATCTCGCCCAATTCGATGCGGAAACCGCGCAGTTTGACCTGCGAATCATTGCGTCCGAGATATTCGATCTCATCCGGCGCGACCCAGCGGCCGACATCGCCGGTCTTGTACATCCGCTCGTTGCCGTCGGCGGCGAACGGATTGCGCACGAAGCGTTCCGCGGTCAATTCCGGGCGATTGAGATAACCGCGCGCGAGTCCGGGGCCGGCGACATACAGTTCTCCGTACACGCCCATGGGGCATGGCCTGCGATATTCGTCGAGCACATAGATGCGCAGATCGTCCATCGGCAGGCCGATGCAGCTGCCCGCACGCAGGGTGTCTTCGCGCGTCAACGCGCGGAAGGTCACGTGCACGGTGGTCTCGGTGATGCCGTACATGTTGACCAGGCGCGGTGCATCGTCCGGGTACATCGCGTACCAGGCCGCGATGCTCCGCGGGTCGAGCGCCTCGCCGCCGAAAATCACGTGCTTGAGTCGATGCAGACGCGAAGACGCTGGTTTCTGTTCCGCCGCGCGCATGAGCATGCGGAACGCCGATGGCGTCTGGTTGAGCACGGTCACGCCCTGTTCTTCGAGCAGATCGTGGAACCGCTCGGGCGAACGGGTGACCAGATAGGGAACGACGACGATCCGGCCGCCGTAGACCAGCGGCCCGAAGATTTCCCACACCGAGAAATCGAACGCGTGGGAATGGAACAGCGTCCAGACATCGTGTTCGTCGAAACGGAAGCAGGATTCGGTCGCGGTGAAGAGGCGCACCAGATTGCGGTGGGTGATCAGCGTGCCTTTCGGGCGCCCGGTCGATCCGGAGGTGTAGATGACGTACGCCAGCTGGTCGATCGAGAACGGAACGATCGGTGCAGTATCCGGTCGATCCGCGAGGCGCTGCACCACATCATCGATCGTCAGGATCGGGCACGCCACCGGCGGCAACGCTCCGATCAGCGACGTCTGGGTGATCAACACCTGCGCCTTGGCATCGCCCAGGATGTATTCGAGCCGCTCGGCCGGATACATCGGATCGAGCGGCAGATACGCGGCGCCGGCCTTGAGAACGGCGAGCGTGGCGATCACGACGCTGGTCGAACGCTCCAGGAAAATGCCGACGATCGATTCGGGCCCGACGCCGAATTCCCGCAGGTGGTGGGCAAGGCGATTGGCGCGCTGGTCCAGTTCGCGGTAGGTCAACGTTTCCGACTCGCACACCACCGCGACCGCATCCGGCCGCACGCGCACCTGCGCGTCGAACATCGACAGCACGTTGCAGGCGGGGGCCGGTGCGACGACCGGCAGCGGTCTTCCGAGCAGCGCCTCGCCCTCCCCTTCGGCCAGGATCGGCAGGGCCGCGATCGGCGCCTCCGGCGTCGCGATGGCCTCGGCGACGAATGTCCGCAGATGCCCGGCGAAACGGCCGATGTCGGCGTCATCGAACAATGCGGTGGCGTACTCGATCACGCCCTCTAGGCCGGACTCGAGCTGCCTGATGGCCAGACTCAGATCGAACGCGGCGGTGCCGGTTTCCACCGACACGCTGGTCGCATGCAGCCCCGGCATTTCCGGCGAGGCATCCGCGCCGATCTCCATCGTGAACATCGTCTGGAAATACGGGGTTTTGTACAGATCGCGCCCCGGCTGCAGGGTCTTCACGATCAGATCGAAAGGCACGTCCTGATTGCGGAAGGCCTCGATCGAATTGCTTTTCACGCTGCGCAGCGCAGCGCGGAAGGAATCGCAGGCCGACAGATCGGTGCGCAGGGCGACCGTACTCACGAAGAATCCGACGACCGATTCCAGCGCCGGATCGGTGCGGCTGGCGATCGGCGTGCCGACGCAGAGATCCGTTTGCCCGCTCCAGCGCGACAGGACGCATTTGAACGCCGTGAGCATGAACATGAACAGCGTGACTTTCTCGCGCCGGCAGAACTCCCTGATCGCATCGGCCATCGGCCGATCGAAGGAGAACCTGTGCACGGCGCCGACGAAATCCGGAGTCGCCGGCCGCTGACGCAAGGTCGGCAATTCGAGCGGTTCGGGTGGATTCGCCAGATGGGTTTTCCAGTAGCTGAGCTGCTTTTCGAGCGTTTCGCCCTGCAGCCGCTCGCGCTGCTGCAGCGTGTGATCGGCGTACTGCAATACAGGCGGTGCCGGCGGCGGCACCGCGGGGTCGAGCGCACAGGCATAGAGCGCCCCGAGTTCGCCGGCGAGGATGCCCAGGGACCACCCATCGCCGATGATGTGGTGCAGGGTCAGCAGCAGGACGTGGGACTGCGCATGCTCCACGAACAAGGTCGCACGGAACAGCAGATCGGACTCGATGTCGAACGGCTCGGCGATCGCGTCCGCGAACCCGCGCCGAAGCCGCAATTCCGGATCCGCGCCGCCGAACGCGCCGGACGTCGTAGCGCCGATGTCGCGCACGCGCAGCGCGAAATCCGGCGCGTCATCGATGCATTGACAAGGCTGACCATCGATCGTCGCGAACCGGGTCCGCAGGCTCTCGTGACGCTGGACAAGGCGCTGCAGCGCGAGTTCGAGCGCGGACCGGTCGAGCGCGCCTTGCAGCCGCCAGGCCACGGCCATCGTGTAGGCGGATTTGAATCCCTGCAGCTGCGACAGGAACCACATGCGCTCTTGCGCGAACGACAAGGGCAGCGTTGCGGGTCGCGGGATCGAGGCCAAGGGCGGCGGCGTTTCGGGGGCGCCGAGTGCGGACAGGAAGGCCACGACCTCGTTCTTCCGGCTTCGTATGGCATCGAGTTCTGCCGGCACGCGGCCGTCCGCAGGCGACTTGTAATAAAGAACGCCTTCACTCAACCAGAACCGGGCGCCCTGCTTTTCTGCGGAAGACAACAGCTCACGAATTGACACCATACGAACATCGCTCCATCGATCTTGACTACACCATAGTCGCCATCCGGAAACCATGCCGTGTTTACTGGAATCAAGCGCCAGAGTGGCCCGATACCGAAAATCGGCCGCACCCTGGATTCATGACGACACAGGACCAACCCCTCATGGGCGTGTCCGGTGATGACGAGTTCGGACCGAAGCCGAACCCGCTTTCGACGCATGGATCGCTTCCGCGATCGATGCGCGAACAGCGCCCCCGATGCCGCGGCATGTCGATCATCGTCAGCCCTGCATGGCGACAGGGCCGGACGCGACTCCAGGCGAGGTCCGACCGCAGCGGATTGGAAACGAGTCCACTCTCGCGGCAGTCGCACCATCCACCAAGGCGGCATGCCCGCAAACGGCGATTCCGGGGCCGCCGCGACGCCGGCAGCGCACGTGCACAACCGCGCATTGCCGCCGAGGAAAATTTTAACAGAAAGCGGTTTGCCGACGACACGACCATGCGCCTGAACCGCATCGATGCGGCGCACATCGCATCATGGCCGCCATCGACCGATCGCCGCGGTGGCCGTCTTGCCGATCGATGCCGCAATGTCGTTGCGGAAGTCAAGACCTGCGTACGAGGGTGAACGTGACATCACCCGAGACATCCGGCCCTTCACGATGCCAGCCACGGGCACGGTAGAACGCATCGGCCCGCGTTTCCGCCGACGTGGTCAGGGTGATGCGATCGTTGCCCAGTTCGAATAGCCAGTCGGTCACCGACGCAAGCAAACGAGTGCCGATTCCAAGCCCCTCGCAGCGCGGATCGACGAAGAGCGCCCAGACCGAAGCATCCAATCGGTTGGCATAGGCGAAGCCCGCCAGACCGATCCCGTCTTCGCACACCCAGCCGCAGCCGTCGCGCTCGAGAAAGTCGAGATACATCTGCGGAGTGACTTTCAGTGGATCGCTGAGTTTATTTTCCTTGACCGACAAACGCAGCGCCGACATGGCCGGCACATCGGCGGGAACCGCCCTGCGAAAAATCAGCCGGGGCATCGCCGTCGCCTAAACCGGAAGCGCTTCGCCCGGCGCTGGCGCGGCCGCCGTCTCCGTGCGCCGTCTTTCCGCGCCCTGCGCCGCGCGCAGATCGCGCAAACGAACCTCGGCGAGATCCATCACATCGAGGAATCGCGGCTTGACGATATCCACCCGTTCGATCACCTCGCGAATACTGCGTGCGGTACGGAAACAGGATTCGAGCAGGACCGGCGTCGTCGGATGCACCACGGGCGTATCCGATACGCCATTGCGCAGGCGGAAGCACAGTACTTCGGTCGCGACCACGAGGCTGTGGAAAGCGCGGTCGAGCGGTCGGGGAATGCCGAGGACGGCGGACACCGGGAAATTCTCTGGCGCCATCAGCGCTTCGGGATCGCGGTAATGCTCGTAACGCCGTTCGTCCAAGAACAGGAGGTTATGCGTGAGTTCGTGAACGAGGAATTCTTCGAGGTCGATCTTCGACCAGGTCCGCTTGGCCGCGCACCAGATCACTCCCGGCGCGGACGAAATGGAACCACCGCCCGAATTCTGCGAGCGATGGTAAAAGACCGTATGGATGACGAGATCGAAGATGCGATACAGCCCGGGATCGACCTGAGCCAGTCGATCCATCGCCACCCTGATCTTGGCCAGCACCTCTTCGCCGGCGGAGACCGGCGTTTGCCTGAACGTGACCGGCAAGTCGTTGGGCGCTGCCTCCCGCTGATGCTTGGCGATCAGTCTTTCGACCCGGGAACCGTCGAAACAGAACTTCTCGCCGCGAACGGAGGGTCGCAACTCTTCTCCGCCGATACCCACGACGAAGTCGATGTAGGCATCATGCAACTCGGATGCGGTGCTCGCCACGCGCCCTTCGCGCGAAGCGAGCACCGCCAAGGTACGGACACATTCCGTTTCGCCTTGAAGATAGAACATTCCCTGTCCCTGGCTGGCGTCAGTACTCGTCTTTCGTGCAGGAGTCTTCGTGATAGACCACGAGACCGCGATTGCAGGACGCATAGGCATCGCCGACGCGCTGACTGGCTTCCTTCGCCTGGGAAATCTCTTCCGGCGTTACGCTTTGCGAAATTTCCGTCAGGATCTGGGCCACTTCGCTGTTCGACTCGAATTTCGGCATCTTGCTCTCCTTACAGTGTATGGATGAAATTCCTGTGATTCACATTGCCGTCACATCGGTTACCACTGGGCAAATGCAACGCATGTCGCACATGTCGCATTGGCCCATCACACGCGAGAACCCATCTCAGAATCGCCCGAGGCGCAAGAAAATACAACGGAGACCTACGCAGACACGGGACATTGTTCGTACATGGATACCGGCGATTCGATCGCCTTCGCCTGCGCTTCTATCCAGGCAGGACAGGCTTCGCTGTTTCTGAGAACGCAGCCGCCCGGCCATTGCGTCCAGACCGTTCGGAGGCGATCTCTTCTCACGGAAGACGATGTCTGAACAAATCTCGACGCCAATCGCAAAATCTCATTATTCCGCTGTTTTCAAGCATTTTCCTTTGCTTCTGAGTTTTTGGATGAGTCCTTTCCGAATCCTAGCACACAACGAAGACAATTCAAGATCGAGCCCGACCTCAGCCCGTTCCCCCTGGCTCGGCATCATCATCCCCTCATCCCGGGTCGCATCGATGGCGAGGCGCCGGTCGTCGAGCGCACTCCTGGTCTACGGCATGCACAGCGCGCATTCGGCATCCGCCAGACGCCTGCGTTGTCGAAACCGCATACGTCCGATTCCGGTGGCTTGTTGAGAATCGATCGCCCGGATAACGAAGAATAGTGTGGCTACGGACGAAGAGAGGCGTCACCTCTCGGTTCCTCTTCAATGAGGCCGATGGACCGGATGAGATGAGACCCGCTCGACTAACGTGTGGTACTTCGCCAACTGCGCCGGATCGCCGTAGCGTGCGCAGGCGGCGTCGTAATGCGCCTGGCTGTAGGCCTGGTCGTCGCGCAGCGCCGGGTTCGGGCCGCCGATGTACACGGCCAGGTCGCGGCACTCGCTCCAGGTCCTCGGGCGCAGGCTGTCGCCGGCCCAGTCCTCGACCGCGAGGTCGCCCGCCTCCAGATTGAGGAACAGGGTCGGGCCCGCATCGAGAGTCCACATTTGCGAGGTCTTGCCGATGCCGGATTTGCCGCTGAGCGCACCCTTCTCGCCACCGCGTTCGGACATGCGCTGGTCGGCGCCGATGGTGGGTAGCGTCACGTCATACCTCCTCGCTCGGGGTCAGCCGGTACGTCGGCTTGCCGGGCTTGACGGTGCGCGCGGCCTCGAACTGCGTGCGCAGCGTCGACGGCCAGTTCTGGAAGCGCGATTCGGAGATGCTGTACGCGATGTCGATGCATTCCTCGACGGACTCTCCTGCGGCGTCGATGCGCTTGGCGATCGTCGCCAGTTGCGCCTGGTCCCAGGTCACGCGCTTGAACACGTCCACGGTCAGACGCACCTCGCCGTCGGCGACGTGGACGACGCCGAAGTCCTTGCCGCCATCGCTGCGCGCGGTGCGGATGCGATCGCCGCAGGTCTGCTCCAACGCGGCGTCGAAACGGACCTTGACCTGCTTGAGCCAGTCACCGGCTTGCTCCAGTTGCAGCGGGCGACGCACAAGTTATGCATCGGACTGGAAGAAAGCAGACAGAAAATCGGGAAGAAAACGGACTTTTTATTTTTCTTCCCGTCAAGCCATTGTTCTATATGGACTTTTTGATGGTGTACGGATGCCCAAGCATCGGCTACGACCATGGAAACCACCTTCAAGGCTTCCCGTCCCCTCGCTGGGTACACTGTTGCGCAAGACGAGGGACTCGCCGATGCGCCACAGGACAATGACGCCGACACCCCGCAAGGGGCCAACACCCGGACCGGAACGACGGGCGGCATGATTTGCGATTGCTGCCTTCAGCAAAGCGAAAGTGCCGCATCTGCTGGTCCACCACCTCGCTGTGTTCGCACATCGCCGGCCAGTCAAGATCTGAGCGATTTGCCTCATAAAATGAATTTGCAACTATCGGGCACCCAAGCTGAGGAGTCATGATGCGTAAGGGATGGTTAGGTCGTGCGCTTGTGCTGAGCGGCCTCGTGATATTCGGCTGGTCGGGGGTGGCGTCCGCCGAAACCTACTCCTGGGCCAGCTCGCCCGTGTTTCGTTTGGCGGGGAATACGCTGGTATTTCCCGACAGGCCTACAGGCACCTTACTGTCGGATACCTACCTGCGTGCAGATGGAAAGGGTTGGGCCTTTGATACGACCCGCGATACGCAGCCCGTTCCCATTCGTTGGTTCAAACAGTCGAACGAACAGTTCTGCATCACAAGGATCTTCCGTGGCATTCCGGATCCCGGTGAGTGCGCTACCGTCACCGTATCGGATACCCGCGTCACGTTTCTGGGCGCGGACGGTCGTGTTCTCGTTGCCGAAATCCAGGAAGACGATCCGTTGGGCCTGGAAGTCCGTGCCACGGGTCGCTCCCCGCAGCGCTTCGTGGGCACCAAGGCGCTACCGATGCTGGTAGGCAATACGCTGCTCTTGACACCGACCGGCGGACACAAGCCGAGCGGCGGTGCCTTATACATGATGCCCAATGGCTCGCTGCAGCTGCTGGACGAATACAAAATCGGGAGCGATTACGTCGGTGAGATCAAACTGAGCGCCGGCCGATGGCGCGCTCAACCCGATGGGCGACTATGTCTTGCGTTCAATGCAGAAGAGACGTGCTTTGACTTGTCGATCACGGACAGTCTCGTCGTGCTTCGTGATCATCTCGAGGCCAAGCACATGGGCATTCTCGAACAGGGAGATGTCCGGCACTTGTCACCAAAAGGAAGACGCGACTCCAATCGCCTCTTGGCATCAATCACGGGCACTACTCTGTCATTTACAACGCGCCATGCCGTAGAACGTCAGGCCGCGCTGTATCTTGGCCAAGACGGTAAGGGTGAAAAACTCGAACGAAAGGCCGGGCGCTGGGTCCGCAAAGACCGCGTCTACTGGATGTTTCGCCCGGATCTGAGGTGGCTATGTACTTTCACTGCGCGCCGGGGTGGCGCTGACATCCGATACCAGACCAGCAACTGCACACCGCTGGTGCTTTCGGAAGATGGAATCGCGTTCAAGGTCGATGGCCAACCACCGGTCCCTATCACCTTGTCGAAGGGACGGCCCGACATCGGGGATCCATGACTATTGCAATATCGGATCGTGCCGCAGAAATTAATGAGAGAACACGATGGAGAGCAGCTCCATCCATTTGATCCACAGCGAGACCGGCATGGGACGAGGCTTCGTTTCGCCACTGCAAGGCGAACCAAGCGAGAAGACGCGACCCTGACTTCTTTTCGCCATACTCAACCCATGCGTTTCATTCGCCTACAAATCTTCAAACGATCGAACGATGACAGACATGACTTCATTACCACCGCCAGAATTCAATCGAAATTCTTTCTCGCAGACACGCTCAATCTCGTCTATGCCTGAAGTGCAGGCGACCCCACGCCGGAGAAAAGAACCATGACGACGCAAGAACCCATCAGTCCGGAGCTGCAGGCCAAGATCGACGCGCTGCCGGAAGGCAGTGTCAAGGAAAGAATCATTCGCGCGCTCACCGGACCAGGGACGCGCACAGCCAGCAACGAAGTCATATTCGAGACCATCATGAAATCTGTTGCGCAGGCCCAGTCTCAACGTGCGCAATGGCGTCAATGGCGCGATGACGAAGTGATGGCCTTCGTCGAATACTTCAAACAAGAATTGCCAGAGGACTATGTCGAGTATCTCAGACAAGAGCGGGAGAACAACGAAATCGATAGCGATCTCTCATGGAGAGTTCGTCGTCTTGTCGATAAATGGATTCCTGAATTGACGTATGCGGATAACGGAAATTTAGTTAGTAAAGTCCGCCACCATCTGCAAACACAGTTGCGTGAAATGCGAGAGGAAAGCCCATGAGTAACGGATACCTCCTCGCCGACACCAACAGCCTCATCTATGCCTACCGTGCGGGCGGCCCTGAACTACTGGATGAATACATCAAGGTTGCGGATGGGCAGCAACGTGAATTCGCCATCACAAGAACCGTATTGGACGAAATCGAGGACGGCCCGCTGAGGGCTGAGCTTGGCCAGTATATCGCCGACAGAAACATTCCGATCGTGTCTGCGCCAGATACGGAACAACGCCTCCGAGCAGGCACGCTTTCGCCAAAAAGCGCTGGTGAAGTCTCCATGCTGGAAGTCGCTACCAGAGAACGAGAGGCCGGTCGCATCACCCGCATCTGGTCGGACGACAAGTACTTCGACTCCCCCCAGATCATGCGAAATCACCCCGAAGTCCATCGCTCGATGAGCGCGGACTTGCTTGATGAAGCCTACGAGCATAGGTACATCGGCAACAGCGACTACAGAGCCTTTCGCGACGGCTACGAGGCGCAGGCCGAATTCCGACCCGGCGAAAGCCCGCGCCTGAATACATTCCGATATGACCTGCTATCCCCGGAGATCGACGCGCCCCATCGCGTTCGCCCTGCACACGTTCAAGCTGGGCGCGCCCTCGGCATCGCCGGTCTCGCGCTGGAAGTCTATGACGGTGCCGACAGCGTCCGCACTGCGCATCGATTGGCTGGTGAAGGCAATCGCACGGCTGCCGAGTCGGAGTTGATCCACTTCGGCGCGCGCAGCGTCGGTGGCTGGGCCGGTGCCGGCATCGGCATGGCCGGCGGTGCAGCGCTCGGCGTGGAAACCGGGCCAGGCTTGTTGATCACCGGCGCCATCGGCGGTGTCGCAGGTGTGTTCGCGGGCGACAAGTTCGCCGAGTGGACCGACAACCGTCGGATCTACAATCAGGAACTCGGCGGCAACACTTGGACCTACGACCCGGAAAATGCCGCGCTGGGCTGGCGACGCCAGGCGCCGATCGACAGCACCAACGACAGTATCGACAATGCGCGGCGTGGCGATCTGCGCGCCTCGCCCGCGACCGAAAACCAGCTCAACTATCAGGCGACCAGCGTGTCGGTGGAACTGGTCCTCGGCGGACCACCGGCACAGCGCAATCCCTTCTCGTTGCCGGCGGAAGCGGGCGACCCACCGAGCAGCCGACCAACGAACTGGGAGCGCGATCCGGAGACCGGCACGTGGCAGCGCGAGGTCTACGGCCCGTTCGTGGAGCGTGGCATGACCCCGCACCACACCGAGACCGCCGATGACGAGCGTGCGGCACGGCTCGATCGGCAGGCCGCCGCCATCGTGGTCGAAAACGCGGCGAACAGTCCGGCGTCGATCGCCGCGCGCTACGAGGACACGTATATCCGCAACGGCTGGCAGGCCTACGGCGAGATGCCGGAGGCCGTGCGCAGCGCGCGCACGAACATCGACAGGCTGGTTTCCTCCGAAGGGGATCTCTACGAACGCCAGGCCAACGGCCGCTGGGTCAGCGACGGCATGGTCTACGACAGCACCGCAAGTGGCCGACTGCACGACGAACTCGAGGCGACCCGCGAGGTGCTGCAGGCGCGCTTGCCGCCTCCGCGCGAGATTCCGGCCGTGCCGCCGATGGACGCCGATGCGCGCTTGCGCGATACGGTCGCGGGTGCGTATCGCAATGCGGGCGTCGATGCGAGCGCCGAGCAGATCGCCGCTGCGGCAGTCGCCGTGCGCGCGACACTGGATGCGAATGGGTTGGACCCTGCCACAGTGGCATTGCAGGCGCGCCCACAGGCCGATGGTCGATACGAGCTTGCCAGCCTGCGCCTGGAGTCGGACGGCAAGACCTATGCGATCGCGGCGGTGACCACGCCCGAGGAGATCGAGCGCGCGCGGACGCGCGTGGACATCGCACCGCACGCGATCGAAAGCCCATCGGAACAGGACCGCGACGCCCGCACGCAGGCGCAACGCGAAGCGAACCTGCATGGCCTTTCGCAGGACGGAGGCGTCCAAGCGGTCGCGGCCAGCATGCGCATGACCAGCTCCGGTCGCCGCGACGATGGCGCTCAGGAGCCGGATGCGCGGCAGGACGACAAACAGAACGCGCCATCGCTCAATGATCGCGTCGAGTCGGTTGCGGTTTCGACACCGGCGTTATCTGCCCGACTTCCCGACCCGCGCGACTCGGATCACGCCGATCACCGCCTCTACAAACAGATCGAAGCCGGCGTCGCCCGCATCGACGCCTCCGCCGGTCGCACGTTCGATGCGACCAGCGAACGGTTGGCGATGAGCACGCATGCCGACGCAAAAATCGCAGGCATCACCTCGGCCGACCATATCGTCCTCAACACCGCCGGCAAGCCACAGCAGGACGGTTCAGGGGTTTCAGGCGGGACGCTGCTGTTCGTCGTGCAGGGACAAGACCCTTCCGACCCGGCGGCGCGCCGATCCGTGACCGACGTGGCGCAGGCTGTCGAACGTCCACTGGAACAGTCGCAGCAGAAGCTCGACGCCGTGAACCAGCAACTGGCGCAACAGCAGCCACCGCCGACACAGGACACTCCGACGCCAGATGGTCCGTCCAGAGGGCCAAGGGTGTAATGCCTCGGGATTCCCGACTTCGCGCCGTGGGCAGGAGACGTCGTGGACGACTGTTCTAACGAGGACATGGCGACCCTCGCGTTGGCTCGCGCCCCAAGGCGCCCGTCGGGCAGACATTGCCCGCAAACCACAAGGACTGCACGCTCGTGTAATGACCCAGCAGTTCCCACAAGAACGGGGGCAGATTCATTTTCCGATGACCACTTTGGTCGATAGCAGCCATCCCAACCATCTGTCACGCCGCCATCCGATGCTCGTAATATGGCCGCTGCCGATCATCCAGAATCGCATAGAGATCTGCGAGGTTGTTCGGGTCCGGGTTGAGCCACGTATCCAAATGCTCCTCCCTGATCGGAATGATGCAGCGATCGTGCCCAGCCGCGGCAACTTCCGGCGGCGGTTCGTCAGTGATCGCAGCGAATGACCACAACTCCTCGCCATCGCCCTGCCAGTGCGAGTAGAGGCATGCAATCAACATGTCCTGCTGCGGTTGCGGTTTGAACTCCAGCACCATGTTTTCTTCGGCCTCGCCGTCGGCGAGCGCGCAGCCCTCGACCTTGTGCCGGCTCACGTTCTCGTAGAAGGCATCGCAGACGATGACGCCGTGGGTGTGGCCGAACTGTCCCTTCCAGAAACCTTCGAGGTTGTCGCGCCGGGCGTTGTAGGTGCCGGGATACTTCGTGTCGTAGACCGCGGGTTTGCCGGCGGGGCGGCACTGGTAGCGCATCGGCTTGATCACCCGCCGGCCCTGCTCGATCACCATCACCGGCGCATACATGCCGGGGAAGATGCGGCTGTCCCGTTCTACGGGTACGGTGCGATGCAGGTCGGCGAGTTTGCCCTTGGCCCACTCGATCCTGTTCGAGGCGATGCGCTGATCGTCGAGCGCCTTCTTCGTGGACTTCGTGCGCAGCGTGCGTTCGGCGTCGACTAGGCGTCTGCGTTGGCGGAACAGCAATCGTTCGAGTTCGGCGATCTGTTCTGCGTTCCAGGCTTCGATGGCCTGCGCGATCCCGCGCGTCTCGGACGTGCCGGCGCGCAGAAAGGCGTCGTCCATCGCTTTCGTGGTCTTTACCTTCGCGCCCTTCTGCCGGTCCGCATACAGCTGCGCGAACTCGCGGATGCCGATGACCGCACCGAAGCGACGGACGTAGTCCTGATAGGCCTGCCAGACCTTGGCCGAATAGCACACCGTCGTCGCCCCCTGTAGCCACTCACGATCGATTGTGCATCGACTGCATGCGATCGGCGGGCCGTGCCGACGGGCGGTTCGTGGACACTACGCCGATACGAATGTGCGGACGACGGGCAACAAAAAACCCCGAATCGCTTCGGGGTTCTCGACGGCAATTGGGGCGTTGCCGGACAAAAATTGGTCGTGCCTGAGCAACCGGCATCCAAACTCGCTCTCATGCGGGATCGCAGCGTAGCGTACGCCGGCGCGGCTGTTATCCAGCGAAAGCCGCCTGTTGCCCCTGCCCTACTTCCGGCCGCCCTTCCTCATCCGAGGCGGCGCAGGCGTCGTGCCGAGCGCCGCTCGCTGGTCCTCCCACAGCACCGGCGGGTTGATCAGCAACGCGCTGAGGCGGACCCCGTCCGGCAGGGTGTCCTCCAGGATCGCGGTCACAATGTCCGGCGCCAGCAGAGTCAAGTTAAGGTGTTTGGCGACGTAGCTGTGATCGGCCCCGTCGCGCTGCGCGATCTCACGAAGCGACGAGACCTCGCCCGCCTCGATCATCCGCAGCCAGCGGTGGCCTCGGGCCAGCGCCAATTGTAGCGGCGTGGCGCCGGTTCGAGTCCGTTCGCCGGATTCGCACCGGAGACCGCCGACGGCGACCATCCGTCGACCGCTCCGCTGCCGCAGGGTGATCGGGACGTTCAGCACGACGCTCCCGTCGCTGGCGACCACCTCGCTGGCCTGCCCTGCCACCGCCAGGGTCGGACGGCTCATGCGACGGCCTCGGCGACCTGCCGGGCGTCGGCGGCGAGGCTGCCGACGCCACCGGGGCGCAAGCGGAGTTCCAGGTTCGTCGGCGTCACGATGACCCGCTCCACCAACAGCCGGACCAGCCGCTGCTGTTCGGTGGGGAACAGTTGCTCCCACACCCGGTCGACCTGCGTCATCGCGACCGTGACCTGCGCTTCATCCAGCGTGGGGTCGAGGGCGAGCGCCTGCGGGATCATCGCTTCGATCATCTCCGGCGCGCGCAGCAGTTGGCGCAGTTGCCCGACCACCGCAACCTCCAGTTCGGCCGCTGGCAGGCGCGGCAGGCCCGATGTGCCCCGCCCTTCGTGGATGTCGCGCGTGCTCAAGTAGTAGCGGTAGGTGCGCCCGTTGGCCTTGGTCGTGTGCCACGGCGACAGGGCGCGGCCGTCGGGGCCGGTCAACAGGCCCTTCAGCAGGAAATCCACCTTGCCGCGTGAGGCGGAGGAGCGGACCCGACCGTTGATCTGCAGCAGCGCATGTGCCTCATCCCACAGGGCTTTGTCGATGATCGCGGCATGGGTGCTCTCGACATACTCGCCGCGATGCTTGAGTTCGCCCAGATAAGTGCGGCAATGCAGCATGCCGTGGATGGAGCTTTTGTCGTGGAGCTTACCGGGCCGCACGGTGCCCGCCTTCGTCGTCCACGTCTTGTTGCACCAACCTCGCGCCCTCGCCTCCTGCACGACCTTCAGGATCGAGCCCAACTCGACGAAGCGGCGGAAGATGGTTCGCACCTGTTCGGCCTCCACTGTGTTCACCACCAGCCGACGATCCACGACGTCGTACCCCAGTGGACAGATGCCGTGCATCCACAGGCCCTTCTTCTTGCTGGCGGCGAACTTGTCGCGGATGCGCTCGGCGGTCAACTCGCGCTCGAACTGCGCGAACGCGAGGAGGATGTTCAGCATCATCCGCCCCATCGCGTCCGTGGTGTTGATCTGCTGCGTGACCGACACGAAGGTCGTGCCGTATTCCTCGAAGACCTTGATCAGCTCGGCGAAGTCGAACAGCGATCGCGTCAGGCGGTCGATCTTGTAGACCACGACGATGTCGATCTGGCCTGCGCGGATGTCGTCCATGAGGCGCTGCAGTGCTGGACGTAGCAGCGTGCCGCCGGAGAAGCCGCCGTCATCGTAATCACCTGCGACCGGGATCCAGCCTTCCATCCGCCGACTGGCGATGAACGCCGCGCCGGCATCGCGCTGGGCGTCGATCGAAGTGTATTCCGCATCAAGCCCCTCGTCTGTGGACTTGCGGGTGTAAACCGCGCACCGCATGCGTTTCGGCAGAACGACACTCATCGGCCACCCGCCTTGCGCAGGCCGAAAAACGCGGGTCCGGACCATCGTGTGCCGGTGATCTCGCGAGCGATCATCGACAGGCTGGGATAGCGCTTGCCTGCGTACTCGAATTCATCATCGGGCAGGACCCGGACCCGATGTTCGACGCCGGCATAGACGCGAATCAGCTCCGTGCCCGCGATCGGCATCGCGCCGGCCTTCTGGCGCTTCAACGTACCGGTCGCGACCAGTTCGTCAATGCGCTGCTGGTTGCGTTCGAGCAAACCACGGTCGGCCTTGGCGAACTCGATCTCCTGCCAGCGATAGGCGATACGCTTCTCGACGAAGCGGCGATTGGCGATGGGCGGTTCGCCGCCGAAGAGGCGCTGCCATTCCTTCTTGATATCCGGCCACGACCAATCGGCCAGGTGCGCGATGCGCGCGGCCATCGATGCGGGCGCAGCCGCCGGAGGGGATTGTTGCGTCATGCCTGTGGACTCCGGTGAGCGGGGTTGGCATGTACGCGTGGGTGGCCGCCAAAGCCAAGACCAACCGGAGAGGGCGCGCCGTCTGCGGCCGTGTGCGCGTCGCCGCCGCGCAGGCGGTGCAGGCCCTGGGCCAGCAGTGCGGCGGCCTCCGTGCGCCGCTGTGCCGGCGTCATGCGCGCCGGGTCGAAAGTTTGGAGGGATGTCACGGTGGTCCTGCCTGCTCGTCAAACCAGCAGGCAGTGTCCCAGTGCAATCGCAATGCTGTATCGCAGCGTAGCGTAGTCTGCGCGACCCAAACGGCGTCGACCGCCGGGCCATGACGGTTGAATCGGATGATTCTTGCACTGCTGCTCGCGCTTGTCGCAATGTTGATTGCTCGCATCCGCCATCAACGACCGCTTCCGCAGCGATCCGGAATTCGCAGGCATACAAAATGTGAAATGCAACCCGCATCAACAAGCGCCAACGGCATGCGTCATTACCGGGCCAAGCCCATCGTAGTACGTGAAAGACTGTTCCGGATTGCGATGGAATCGCCCGACGCCAGTTGCCGCACGATCGCGGATCGGTTCAACCGCGACCACGTCGAACAGGGATGGTCGGTCGGCAAGACCTACGTTGCGGACTTCCTGCGCGAGTACTTGAGCACCGTGAGCGCACCACTCAGGTTGCGTTATCCTTCAGCGCACAACCATCGTCATGTCTTCGATCCTTTGTTCTCGGTAGAAGCGCCATCGGCGCGACGTAGCGCTTCCAGAATGGTGCACTTGACACGCTCGCCGCCGGAGCACTGGGCGGTGACTCGTTCCAGTTCCTCCGCCATGCGACTGAGCGCATCTATGCGTTGATGGATGTCGGTCAAGTGCGCACGAGCCAGCACATCAACATCGCCACACGACAACTGCGGATCGTCGTTCAAGCGCAGCAGACTGCGAATCTCCTCCAGACTGAACCCCAACTCGCGCCCCCGGCTGATGAAGCGCAGCCGTTCGACATCGGCCGGCGCGTAGGCGCGGTAACCGCTCCCGGTTCGCATCGGTGATGGCATCAGGCCCACACGCTCGTAGTAGCGAATGGTCTCCAGATGACAGCCACTGGCGGCGGCGGCGTCACTGATTTTCATTCGCATTCCGCTTGACCCTGTAGTGACTACAGACTTTACGCTGGGCACGTTTCCGCTGCCACCCTGGCGGTGCCCAACCATGGTCGAACCATGCCCCAACCGATTGTCCTGATCCAGTCCAGCCTCCTGGCCCTTCTGATGCTGGGGGCCACGTTGCTGCCGGTTCGTGCCGAACAGCCTGGAGCGAACCCGCGCCAGACCTGGCAGATGCTCGACTACATCGCCGTGGACTACGCCGGCGCCGTTCAAGGCGGTCATATCGTGTCGCCGGGCGAGTACGCCGAGATGCAGGAGTTCGCCGGGGCCGTCCGCACGCAACTGGCGAGCCTGCCAAAGTCATCAAAAAAGCCGGCCCTGCTGGCCCAAGCCGACCAACTGGTGGTGGCGGTGACCACCAAGGCCGAGCCCCTGCACGTGGCGACGCTCGCCCGTGGGCTGGCCGATGACCTGCTGGCCAGCTACTCCATCGGGGCGGTGCCGACTTCACCGCCGGTGCCGAGCCGGGCTGCGGCGCTCTACGCCCAGCAATGTGCAGCCTGTCACGGTTCGGCCGGTCGCGGTGACGGCCCGACTGCGGCCGCGCTGGATCCGCCGCCGATCGCCTTCAGCGATGCCACCCGCGCAGCGCAACGCACGCCGTTCGCGCTGTACGAGGTAATTTCGCAGGGCGTCCCCGGTACGGGGATGGCGGCGTTTTCCAGCCTATCTGACGCTGATCGCTGGGACTTGGCGTTTTACGTCGGCGGCATGGCGTATTCACCGCAGGCTCAAACGCGCGGCGAAACGCTGTGGCACGAGCGTCTCGAACTGCACTCGAAGTTCCCCGACCTTGAAGCGCTCACCCGCGCCAGCGAGGCTGAACTCGCCAAGACGTTGGAGCCGGTGCAGGCGGCCGAAGTCGTGGCGTATCTGCGTGCGCACCCGCAAGCCGTGAATGAGGCGGCGGCTGGTGCTGCCACCGGACCACTGGCGCTGGCCCGGCAACGGCTGGCCCAGAGCGAGCGCGCCTACCGCACCGGGGACACGACGCGCGCCAAGGCCTTGGCTCTGTCCGCCTACCTCGACGGCGTGGAGCCGATCGAACCGACATTGGCCACGCGCGACGCGGCGCTGATGCGCGAACTCGAAGCCGCGATGGCCCAGTTTCGCGCAAAGCTTGGACACGGTGCGATGCCTGCGGAAGCGACCGTTCAGGCGACGCGAATCCGGGCGCTGTTCGATCGCGCCGAGGCGGTGCTGCAGGATCGGCATACGGACACGACCACGGCGTTTCTCGGCAGCTTCACCATCCTGCTGCGCGAAGGGCTGGAAGCACTACTGATCGTCATCGGCATGATCGCTTTTCTGCGCAAAGCCGAACGCCGTGATGTGCTGCCTTACGTTCATGCTGGCTGGATCGGGGCGCTACTGGCAGGAGCCATCACCTGGGCTGTGGCCACGTACTTTGTCGATATCAGCGGCGCCAATCGTGAAGTGACCGAAGGCGTTTCGGCGCTGTTCGCCGCGGTCGTACTGCTCAGCGTGGGCATCTGGATGCACGGCAAGAGTTTCGCTGGCCGCTGGCAGCAATATCTGCACGCCAAGATGTCGGCGGCCCTGACGCGGCGCTCAGCGATCTTCCTGTTCACCTTGGCGTTCGTCGCCGTTTACCGCGAGGTGTTCGAGACGATCCTGTTCTACATCGCGATGTGGAGCGAGCAGACCTCCGGCGCTATCGTTGCCGGTCTGTTGACTGGCACCGCAGTGTTGGTCGGCGTGGCGTATTGGATGCTGCGTCTCAGCAAGCGTTTGCCGATCGGCAAGTTCTTCACGATCAGCTCGGTCCTGATCGCCTTGCTTGCGGTCGTCCTGGTCGGTAAAGGCGTGGCCGCGCTGCAGGAAGCCGGCTGGGTGTCGCAGGCGTTGATTGCTGCGCCACGCATCGACTGGCTCGGCGTCTATCCGTCGTGGCAATCATTGCTGGCACAGTTGGCGATCGCAACGGTCGCGGTGGCAGGTTTCATCTTAAATGCCCGGTCCGCGCGTGCCCCTGCAAAATCATGAGGACTTCACGATGAGCGAATGCGGCTGCCACCACGAAGCCAAGAACGCGCGTGAACGTCGTGTTCTTTGGATTGCACTGGTCCTTAATGCGGTCATGGCGGTGATCGGTGGTTTCGCTGGTTGGATCGCCCAGTCCACAGGTCTGCTAGCCGATGCACTGGATATGCTTTCCGACGCGACTGCCTATGCGATTGGTCTGGTCGCGATCGGTCGTACGACCCGGTTCAAGGCCAACGCTGCGTTGCTCAGTGGCGGTGTGCTGCTGATGCTGGGCGTCGGTGTGCTCGTCGAAGTCGGCCGCCGCGTCATGTTCGGTGCTGAACCGCTCAGCGGATGGATGATCGGCATCTCCTTGTTGTCGTTGGCGGTCAATGTCACCGTCCTGCGCATGCTCGCGCCTTTGAAGTCCGGTGAAGTGCATCTGCGGGCGACGTGGCTGTTCACCCGTGCCGATGTGGTGGCCAACCTCGGCGTCATCCTGGCCGGGGTGCTGGTGTTCTGGCTGCACTCGCCGTACCCGGATTTTGCCATCGGCACGTTGATCGGCTTGTACGTGATCAAGGAAGCCTTTGGAATTTTGCGCGATGCCCATGCGGAAAAGGCTTAGCAGAGTGAAAGATAGTCGTCTTTTGGCAGCCAAGCCAATGAAATATGCAGGTTTTTGACGTTTCCTGTAATTGTCTAACCTTTCGCGATTGAGCTACACTCTGCGGCCGTGAAAAGTCGTCAAGCCCGCCGGATAAGCACCCTGTGCCGCCAGTCTTTTCTGGCGCTACTCATGCTGTGCCTGATCGTGCAACCTGTGATTGCTGGCCGAGGTGCGTTGCACGAGGCGATCGGCCATTCGAGCGCATCGGGTACTCACGCTGATCTGCATGCCACCCAGTGGCAAACGGATTCGACCGAAACAGACGGCGACGGCGACGCCGGCGCTTCGCACCAACTGATGCATCACGCGCACTGCTGTGCGCAGCCGCAGCTTCCGCTATCCGGACAGTTACAGCTTCCGGCTTTCAAACCCGTTGCCAGGGTGCTTTGGGCGCCTACCAACGCCATCACTGCCGACGCGCACGCGGCAACCCCCTTCCGACCTCCGATTCAGGCTTGAGACCCGCCAGCCGTACTCCGGCTGCTCGTCCAACCTTTCCATCGGAGTGTTTCCCATGCGTATGCGACTCGCGGCGTTCGCCGCGTGCATCGTGGCGTTCGTCGTGGCTTGGCCCGCGACCGCTGCAGATCCTGTTGTTCCCCGTCCAACCTTGACCTTGGACGATGCGTTTGCGCGCGTCGCCGATTCCCACCCTCAATTGCGCCTGTTCGGTGCTCGCGGCGATGTGCTGGCCGCCGAACGCGACCGCGCCGCATTGCGTCCCGCACTGGTCGCGGGCGCTACCGTCGAAAATGCCTTTGGCTCCGGCGAGGCCAGCGGCCTGCAGGGCGCCGAACTCAGTTTGACACTGGCGTCGGTGCTTGAACGCGGCGGCAAGCTAGACGCCCGACGTGTGTTGGCGCAGAGCCGGATCGACGCCTTGGCCGTCGAGCGCGAAACCCGGCGTCTCGATCTGCTGGCCGAAGTCGCGCGGCGGTATCTCGCTGCGGTGGCGGCGCAGCAGCAGCGCGAGATCGCGCAACTGGACATCGCCCAGCGCCAGCGCACGGTCGCTGGCGCGCGCCACCGCTTGCAGGCCGGCGCGTCACCGGAATCGGTGGTGTTGACCGCGCAGGCGGCACTGGCGCGCGCGGAGTTGGATCGCGCCCGCGCCGAACAGCGGCTGATCGCCGCGCGACACCACCTGGCTGCACTGTGGGGTCAACGTGAACCGGACTTCGATGTGGTCGCACGCGATCCGTTGCAACTTCCCGCCATCGGCGATTTCTCAGCCCTGTCCGAGCTGATCGGAAACACGCCGGAGCTCGCCCAGTTTGCCGATGAGCAGCGCATCCGGGAAGCGCGGCTACAACTTGCGCGCAGCAGCAGCACCGCAGATCTGGACTGGCAAGTCGGCGTGCGCCGGCTACAGTCGACTGACGACTTCGGCCTCATCGGGAGTGTGTCGATGCCGCTGGGAAGCCGTTCGCGCGCGCAGCCCGAGATCCGCATCGCCGAAGCCGAACTGGCGTCGCTGGAGATCGAGCGCGAGGCCAAGGGACTGGCGCTGTATTCGACGCTGGCCGAAGCGCACGGCCGCTATCGCGTGGCGCAGATCGAAGTGCAGCGGTTGCGGAGCGACGTCTTGCCGAAACTGGGACAAGCCGAAGCCGCCGCCGAACGCGCGTACCGCTCCGGTGCGATCAGCTATCTCGAATGGGCGCAATTGCAATCCGAGCGCACCAACGCACGCAAACAGCAGCTTGAAACCGCGCTCGACGCCCAGCGCGCCCTGATCGAAATCCAACGCCTGACTGGCCAACCACTGCTCGCCGCGCCATCGACGACCCCTGTATTGAAGGACACCCCATGAATCGCATCCCGTTTTGGACCGCCCTGCTGCTTGCCCTTGCGTTGTCCGGCTGCGGCGACAAGAAGACCGCCGATGCACATGCCGAGTCCGGCGAGCACGCCGGGGAAGACGAGCACACTGAGGAAAGCAAGCATGCCGAGGAAGGCGAGCACGCCGAAGAAGATGGACATGCCGAAGGCGGAGACGCGCACGCAGAGGGCGAAGAAGGCGAGCATGCCGAAGGCCCGCCAAGCACGAAACTTTCCGCCTCCGTCGCGGCCAAGTCCGGGATCAAGGTCGCGAAGGTCGCGCCGGGCACGATCGCCGACGAACACGAGGTACAAGGTCTGCTGACCCCCATCGACGGGCGGGTCGCGCAGGTGATGGCACGCTTTCCAGGTCCGATCCGCTCGCTGCGCGCCAACATCGGCGATCAGGTGCGCGCTGGCCAAGCACTGGCCAGCATCGAAAGCAACCTGAGCCTGACCACTTATACGGTGACGGCACCGATTTCCGGTGTCGTGCTCCAGCGCAATGCGTCAGTGGGCGGCGTTGCCGCCGAAGGCATGGCGCTCTACGAAATCGGCGACCTGTCCGAACTGTGGGTGGACCTGCACGTGTTCGGCGCCGATGCCCAGCACATCACCGCGGGCAGCCCAGTGTTGATCACGCGCATGGGCGACCAGGTCACGACCGAGACGGTGCTCGAACGCATTCTGCCCTCGACCGCAACAGCCAGCCAGAGCACCATCGCACGCGCACGTGTCCGCAACACCGACGGCATGTGGCGCCCCGGCTCGGCGGTACGCGCGCGCGTGACCGTGGCCCAGCAACGGGTGGCGTTGATGGTGCCGCAAACAGCGCTGCAGACGATGGAGAACATGGACGTGGTCTTCGTGCGCACGGGAGAGACCTACACCCAGCGCCCGGTGAAGCTGGGCAAACGCGATCCTGGGCAAGTGGAGATCCTTTCCGGGCTCAAGGCCGGCGAAGAGGTGGTCACCGCGCAGAGTTTCCTCATCAAGGCGGATATCGAGAAGTCGACCGCCGAGCACGACCACTGAGGCCGCCGACATGCTTGAGAAAATCATCCGATTCGCGATCGCGCATCGGTGGCTGATGCTCGTTTTCACCCTCGGCCTGATCGGCTTGGGTGTGTGGAGCTTCACCCGCCTGCCGATCGACGCGACACCAGACATCACCAACGTCCAGGTGCAGATCAATACCGAAACGCCCGGCTATTCGCCGCTGGAGGCCGAACAGCGCGTCACCTTCCCCATCGAGACCGCACTGGCGGGCCTGCCGAGTCTCGACTACACGCGATCGCTTTCGCGCTATGGGCTGTCGCAGGTGACGGTCGTCTTCAAGGACGGCACCGACATCTTCTTCGCTCGCCAGCAGGTCTCCGAGCGCCTGCAGCAAGCGAAGGCGCAACTGCCGGCCGGGCTGGAACCCACGATGGGCCCGATCGCGACCGGCATGGGCGAGATCTTCATGTACACGGTGGAAGCGGACCCCAAGGCGCGCAAACCCGATGGCAGCAGCTACTCACCCACGGACCTGCGCACCCTGCAGGACTGGGTCATCCGTCCACAGTTGCGTAACACGCCGGGCGTCACCGAGGTCAACACCATCGGCGGTTACGAGCGGCAAATCCACATCACACCGGACCCGGCCAAGCTCATCGCCCTGAACTTCACGCTACATGACATCGTCGCAGCCATCGCCGCCAACAACCAGAACGTCGGCGCGGGCTACATCGAGCGCAATGGCCAGCAATTCCTGGTGCGCGTGCCTGGTCAGGTCAGCGATCTCGATGCGATCCGCGATATCGTGCTCGACCGCCGGGAAGGCTTGGCGATCCGCGTGCGCGACGTGGCCACGGTGGGCGAAGGCAAGGAGCTGCGCACAGGTGCAGCCACGCAGAACGGTCATGAAGTCGTGGTCGGTACCGTGGTCATGCTGGTGGGGGCCAACAGCCGCGAGGTCAGCCAGGCCGCCTCGGCCAAGCTGCAGGCCGCCAATGCGTCGCTGCCCAAAGGCGTCAAAGCCATTCCGGTCTACGACCGCACCGAGTTGGTCGACCGCACCATCGCCACGGTCAGCAAGAACCTGATCGAAGGCGCACTGCTGGTGATCGTGGTGCTGTTCGTGCTGCTCGGCAATTTCCGTGCAGCGCTCATCACCGCGGCGGTCATTCCGCTGGCGATGCTGTTCACGCTCACGGGCATGGTGCGTGGCGGCGTGTCGGGCAACCTCATGAGCCTGGGCGCGCTCGATTTCGGCCTGATCGTCGACGGCGCGGTGATCATCATCGAGAACTGCCTGCGCCGGTTCGGCGAGCTGCAGCATCGGCTTGGCCGCGTCATGACCGAGGAAGAACGATTCGACGAAACCGCCTCGGCCACCGCCGAAGTGATCCGCCCCAGCCTGTTCGGCCTGGGCATCATCACAGCGGTTTATCTGCCGATCTTTGCGCTGTCCGGCATCGAAGGAAAAATGTTCCATCCGATGGCGATCACGGTGGTGCTCGCACTGACCGGCGCGATGTTGCTCTCGCTGACCTTCGTGCCCGCCGCGATCGCGATGTTCCTCGGCGGCAAGGTCGATGAGCACGAGAACAAGCTCATGGCATGGACCAAGCGTCGCTACGCGCCGATGCTGGCGTGGACGCTGCGCCACCGGATGCCGGTGATGCTGGGCGCGCTGGCGCTGGTGGTCGCGTCCGGACTGCTTGCCACGCGCCTGGGCAGCGAGTTCATTCCCAACCTCGACGAGGGCGACGTCACGGTCCAGGCCTTGCGCATCCCCGGCACCAGCCTGACCCAGTCGGTGCAGATGCAAGAGGCGCTCGAAACGAGTCTGGCGCAACTGCCCGAGGTCAAGCGCGTCTTCGCCAAGATCGGCACCGCCGAGGTGGCCAGCGATCCGATGCCCCCTTCGATCGCCGATACGTTCGTGATGCTCAAGGATCGCGACGACTGGCCGGACCCCGACAAGCCGAAGGCGGTTCTGCTCAAGGACATCGGGAAGGTATTGGCCACCTTGCCCGGCAACAACTACGAGGTCACACAGCCCATCCAGATGCGCACCAACGAGTTGATCTCGGGCGTGCGCGCGGACGTGGCGGTCAAGATCTACGGCGATGATCTCGACCAGCTCGTGCGCACGGCCGTCCAGGTACAGCGCGTGATGTCGGCTGTGCCCGGTGCCGCCGACGTCAAGACCGAGCAGGTGACCGGCCTGCCGCTGCTGACAGTGGTGCCCAACCGGGCTGCCTTGGCCAGTTATGGCCTGAACCCGTCGCAGGTGCAGGAAACGATCGCCACGGCCATCGGCGGCGAGGAATCGGGCCAACTGTTCGAGGGCGACCGCCGGTTCGATCTCGTCGTGCGTCTGCCCGAATCGCTGCGCGAGGATCCCGCCGCACTTGCGGATCTGCCGATTGCCCTGGGTGAAGGTACTCAGGCCGACGAGTCCAGCCGCACCAGCAACTGGGCGGCCGGCACGCCGCGCACCGTGCCGTTGCGCGAAGTGGCGAGCGTCGAAACGCAGTTGGGTCCGAACCAGATCAACCGCGAGAACGGCAAGCGCCGGATCGTGGTCACCGCAAACGTGCGCGATCGCGATCTCGGTGGGTTCGTAGCCGAATTGCAGTCGAAGATCGATGCAGAAGTCAAAGTACCCGAGGGGTACTGGATCGACTACGGCGGCACGTTCGAACAGCTCGTGTCGGCCAGCAAGCGCCTCTCGATCGTGGTGCCAGTGACCCTGATCGTGATTTTCGGCCTGCTGTTCATGGCCTTCGGTTCGGCCAAGGATGCGGCGATCGTGTTCAGCGGCGTGCCGCTCGCGCTGACCGGCGGCGTGATCGCGCTGGCGCTGCGCGGCATTCCCCTGTCGATTTCAGCCGGCGTCGGCTTCATCGCACTGTCGGGCGTGGCCGTGCTCAACGGCTTGGTGATGATCGCCTTCATCAAGAAGCTCCGCGAACAGGGCGATCCGCTTGATGAAGCGATTGTCGACGGTGCGCTCGGCCGCCTGCGCCCGGTGCTCATGACGGCGCTGGTGGCGTCGCTCGGCTTCGTGCCGATGGCGCTCAACGTCGGCGCTGGCTCCGAAGTGCAGCGACCGCTGGCGACGGTGGTGATCGGCGGCATCGTGTCCTCGACGCTGTTGACGCTGCTGGTGCTGCCGGCGCTGTATCGCTGGCTGCACAAACCCGGCGATGCGAAGCCGGACGCGCACATGCCGCAGATGGCGCCGTCATGACCCGCTGCTGCTTTCGTTTGCTGCCTTGACCCTATCTCGAAGGGGCATTGTCCCCCCACGACAGACACTCGATCACGAGGAAACGACCATGTCAGCACATACGCATACATCACACCAGGATGACCCTCACGGGGAGCACGGGCACGACAAACACGCACACGGCACTGGCAACCTGGAGTTGTGGTTTTCGCTGCTCAGCGGCGCGCTATTGCTCGCCGGTTGGATCGTCAGCCGCTCGATGGGCGAAGATGCGCTCATCGCGCGCGGGTTGTATGCCGCAGCCTGCCTGGCGGGCGCATGGTTCACCGTGCGGGAAGCGATCGAAAACCTCCGCAATCGACGCTTGCAGATCGACACGCTGATGCTCGTCGCCGCTGCGGGCGCGATCGCCTTGGGCCACTGGGGGGAGGCCGGCTTGCTGCTGTTCCTGTTCAGTCTGGGACATGCGCTCGAAAATTACGCGATGGGCCGTGCCCGTCGTGCGATCGAGGCGTTGGCGCAGTTGCGACCGGAGACCGCATTGGTGCGGCGCGGCCAGGAACTGGTCGAAACCCAGGTCGAATCGCTGCAGGTAGGTGACATCGTGGTGGTCAAACCGGACGAGCGAATCGCTGCAGACGGTTTTGTCGTCATCGGCGACACCAGCATCGATCAATCCGCGATCACTGGCGAGAGCGTGCCGGTCGATAAGCGACCTGTTGCGGACATCGTTGCCGCGCGCGCGAACCCTGACACGGTGGGTGCCGAGCATCGCGTGTTCGCCGGCACGCTCAATCGCGCGCATGTCGTCGAGATCGAGGTCAGCCGGCGTGCCGATCAGAGCACGCTGTCGCGTGTCGTAGAGATGGTGAAATCGGCCGAGAATCAGAAATCGCCCACACAACTGTTCACCGATCGCTTCCAGCGTTATTTCGTCCCGGCGGTGCTGGTTCTGGCGTTCTTACTGCTGTTCGCCTGGGTGGTGATTGATGAACCCTTCAGCGCGTCGTTCTATCGGGCGATGGCTGTGTTGGTCGCCGCAAGCCCCTGCGCGCTGGCGATTTCGACGCCCAGCGCGGTACTCAGCGGCGTCGCCAGGGCTGCACGAGCGGGAGTTCTGATCAAAGGTGGCGCACCACTGGAACGGCTCGGTGTGCTGCATGCGCTGGCGTTCGATAAAACCGGCACCCTGACCGAAGGCCAGCCGCGTGTGACCGATGTGCTGGCCGCTGAAAATATCAATGAGGAGACACTGCTTGGCGTCGCGGTCGCGGTTGAACGTCTGAGCGATCACCCGTTGGCGGCCGCGGTCGTCCGCGATGGCAGCGAACGTCTTGGTGGTACTGCTTTGCCGGTCGCGATCAATCTGCAAAGTCTGACAGGCAAAGGATTGCGCGCGGAGGTCGACGGTCAGGTTGTGCATATCGGCAAACGAGCGCTCTTCACCGAGATCGATACCGCAGGGCTACCGCCGGATCTCGACGCGCGCATGCTCAGCCTCGAATCCGAAGGACGCACCACCTTCGCCGTCAAACACGGTGACCGCTATCTCGGTGCGATCGGGTTGATGGACACACCGCGCGCCGCCGCGACGAGCGTGATCGTGCAACTGCGGGCGTTAGGCATACGCCAGATGATCATGCTCTCCGGCGACAACCAACAAGTCGCTGATGCCGTGGCGAAGAGTGTCGGCATCGACCGCGCACTTGGCAATCTTATGCCCGAGGACAAAGTGACGACCATCCGGGAATTGCAGGCGGCCGGCGATGTCGCGATGATCGGCGATGGCGTCAACGACGCACCGGCCTTGGCGATGGCGTCGGTCGGCATCGCGATGGGCGCGGCGGGCTCCGACGTGGCCCTGGAAACCGCCGACGTGGCGCTGATGGGCGACGATCTGTCGAAACTGCCATTCGTGATCGGATTGAGTCGTCAGACCCGCCGCATCATTCGTCAAAACCTCTGGGCAAGTCTGGGCATGGTCGTGATTCTGATACCTGCAACGATTTTCGGACTGAAGATGGGCGTCGCCGTGCTATTCCATGAAGGCTCGACACTGCTGGTGGTTGCGAATGCCCTGCGGCTGTTGGCGTATCGCGAACCACAGGCCTGAGACGAACCACTGCGGGAGCAATCGCTTTCGTTGTCCAACATAGTGCGTTCCGGCTCGAGGTCACAGTGCGGATTTCTGATCTTCTCGCCTGACGTCACGCATGCAGGCGCAGGCGATATCGAAATTGTCTACCCCAACGCCACGCCTCACACATGGTCGTGGGGGTAGGTGACGAGTTGTTTTTATGGACTGGGTTCGATGCGCGTGATCGTCGCTGTCATTCCTTCTGCCGTGAACTCGAATCGCACGGACTGACCGGGCTGCACGGACGCGATCTGCTCGGGCGTTGCCTTGAAGCCCATCGTCATCGCGGGCCAGCCCAGCGCATCGACCGGGCCATGCGCGAGCGTGATCTTGCCCGCGCCCGCGTCGACGGATTCGACGGTGCCGGACGCGGACGCGGTTTTGGCGGTCTGCGCCATCGCCTCCGTAGCCGCTTTGGACGCTGCCGCCATCGCCGCGTGTTCGGCAGCAGGCATCGCCATGTCGCTGGCGGCGGTCGCGTCCTTGGCGACAGCGTCCTCGCTGCCAGGTGTTTGCGAACAGGCCGCCAGCAGCAGCGTGGCAAGAGCGCAGGGAATGAACGTCGGTTTCATGTGGGTTTCCTTGGGTGAGTTGAAGTAGAGACAACGGGAATGACGACAGCGCCTTCCGCGCTGCCGCCATCGGCAGACGGCGATTTCACTTGCGAACGTCGTCCTGGCGACGTGCTTTTCCTTTGATCAGCGTGGCCGCAACGCAAGGGCCGGATCGATCGTCGCCAATTCGCGCCACACCGACGGTGCGCTTGCGAAACGGCAGGCCGGATTTTTGGCTGCCCGAGTGCATGCGGCGGACAATGCGCACTGCTTCGCCAGCCGCTGGTAGTGCGGTCTGTGGATCGAAGCATAGTTGCAAGGACTCGCCGGACGCTTCGGCGACATGGCCGAGCCGTTCCTTTGCCGACAGCGTGCCGGACACGCTCAGTGTCCCGATCAGGATCGCCAAGGCCGCGATGTGGGAAGTGCGTTTCATGAGGAGTCTCCTGTGTGGTGTGGGGTTGTGTTGAGGTGAGTGGACCAACGCGCCGCTCACGTCGCGGTGCCCGTCGACGATGCGGCGGACGCAATGCGGGATAAGGCTCGCCCGCGCAGCAGGCGATACGCTGCGGGAATTACCAGCATGGACAGCAACGGCGCGGTGACCATGCCGCCGAGCATCGGCGCGGCGATACGCTGCATGACTTCCGAGCCGGCGCCGGAACCGATGAATAGCGGGAACAGACCGGCGAGGATCACGGCGACGGTCATCGCCTTGGGGCGCACGCGCTGCACCGCACCTTCCCGGATCGCGGCCTCCAGCGTGTCGAGGCTGGCGGGCTCGCCCGCCGCCAGCCGGCGTTCCCAGGCATGTCGCAGGTACAGCAGCATGATCACGCCGAACTCGGCGGCGACGCCACCGAGCGCGATGAAGCCGATCATCGTCGCGATCGACACCGCATGACCCAGGGTCCAGATCAGCCACAGCCCGCCGACCAGCGCCAGTGGCAGGCTCAGCAGGATGATGGCGACCTCGCCAAAGCGGCGGAATACCAGCCAGATCACCAGGAAGATGATCGCCAGCGCCGCCGGGATGACCCACTGCAGCCGGGCCAACGCGCGCTGCAGATATTCGTACTGCCCCGACCAGGCGATCCCGTAACCCGGCGGCAATGTCACCTGTGCGGCCACTGCGCGCTGCAGATCTTCGACGACCGAGCCCAGATCGCGACCGGCCACATCGACGTAGACGACACCGACCAGACGGCCGTTGTCGCTTCTGAGCATCGGTGGCCCTGGGCTGAGCGAGATCTCGGCCACTTGTCCCAGGGTCAATTGCGCCCCGCCCTGCGCGACGACCGGCAACTGCATCAGTGCCGAGAGCGAGTCGCGCGCGCCGCGCGGATAGCGCAGGACGATGGGATAGCGTTCGCGACCTTCGATCGTCTCACCGATGGGATCGCCACCGACCACGGTCGCGATCAACCTCTGCAGCTCGGCCTGATTCACGCCATAGCGTGCAGCGGCCTCGGGACGAATCCGCACGTCGACGTAGCGACCGCCGCTTACACGTTCGGCCAGCGCCGAATTCACACCGGGCACGGTCTTGGCGACACGCTCGACCTCGGTGCTCAATCGTGCGATGCCCTCGATCTGCGGCCCCGTCACCTTGATGCCGATCGGGCTCTTGATGCCGGTGGCGAGCATGTCGATGCGGTTGCGGATCGGCGGTACCCACAGATTCGTGAGCCCGGGCACCTTCACTGCGGCATCCAGTTCGGCGCGCAGCTTTTGAGGGGTCATGCCCGGCCGCCATTGATCACGTGGCTTGAAGGTCACGGTCGTCTCGAACATCTCGATCGGCGCTGGGTCAGTCGCGGTCTCGGCGCGACCCGCCTTGCCGAACACGTGCGCGACTTCGGGCACAGTCTTGATCATCCGGTCGGAGAGCTGCAGCAATTGCCGCGCCTTGTCCGCCGACAGCCCCGGCAGCGCCGTGGGCATGTACAGCAGCGAGCCTTCCTCCATCGGCGGCATGAACTCGCTGCCGATGCGGACGTAAGGGATGACGGTCAACGCCAGCAGCACGCCACTCGATGCCAGGGTCAAACGCGGATATCGCAGCACCGCATCCAGGACTGGCCGATAGATGGCAATCAGCACGCGGTTGATCGGATTGTCGCGTTCGGGCCGGATACGTCCCCGGATGAGGTAGCCCATCAGCACCGGAATCAGCGTGACCGACAAACCGGCTGCCGCCGCCATTGCATAGGTCTTGGTATAGGCCAGCGGCGAGAACAACCGCCCCTCCTGCGCCTGCAGCGCGAACACCGGCACGAACGACAGGGTGATCACCAGCAGACTGGCGAACAGCGCCGGGCCGACTTCGCTGGCCGCGTCCGCCATCAACCGCCAGCGCGCTTCGCCCTGTGGTTCTTCGCCGTGTTCCTCGCGCCAGTGCTCCAGGTGCTTGTGCGCGTTCTCGATCATGACGATGGCCGCATCGACCATCGCGCCGATCGCGATGGCGATGCCGCCCAGCGACAGCAGGTTGGCGGTGATGCCCTGTGCGTGCATCACGATGAACGCGATCAGCACGCCGAGCGGCAGGGTAATGACCGCGACAAGCGCGGAGCGCAGGTGCCACAGGAACACCGCGCACACCAGCGCCACGACCAGAAATTCCTCGCCGAGCTTGTGCGTGAGGTTGCGTACCGCATCCAAGATCAGTTCGGAACGGTCGTAGACCGGGACGACTTCCACGCCTTCGGGCAGACTAGCCTGCAGTTCTTGTAATCGAGCCTTGACGTTTTCGATGGCGCTGAGCGCATCCTTGCCCGTGCGCAGCACGATCACGCCGCCGGCCACTTCCCCTTCGCCGTCGAGTTCGGTGATACCGCGACGGAAGCTGGGTCCACGCGAGATGGTCGCGACCTCGCCCAGCAACACCGGCACGCCATCGGCAGCCGTGATCGGTACCCGCTCGAAATCCTCCGCGCTGCGCAGATAACCTTCGCTGCGCACCATCAGCTCGGCTTCGCCCTGTTCGATCACCGAGCCTCCGGTGGCACCGTTGGCAGCATCGACGGCCTCGATCAGCTGCGCCACGGTCAGGCCACGGGCCGCAAGCGCCTGCGGGTCCGGCACGATCTGCCACGCGCGGACCGCGCCGCCGACGCTGGCGACTTCGGCGACATCGGGGATCGTCTTCAGTTCGTAGCGCAGGAACCAGTCCTGCAGCGCGCGCAGTTCGCCGACATCGTGTTGTCCGGTGCGATCGACCAGTGCGTACTGATAAATCCAGCCCAGCCCGGTCGCGTCCGGCCCCAGCGCCGGGTTGACGCCCTGCGGCAACCGTTCGCGGACCTGACTGAGATATTCCAGCACCCGCGAACGCGCCCAGTACGGATCGGTATCATCGTCGAACAGGATGTAGACGAAGGAATCGCCGAAGAACGAAAACCCCCGCACCGCCTTCACGCCAGGCACGGACAGCATGGTCGTGGCGAGCGGATACGTCACCTGATCCTCGACGATGCGCGGCGTCTGCCCAGGCCATTGGGTGCGAATGATCACCTGCGTATCGGACAGGTCCGGCAGTGCGTCCAGCGGCGTCCGACTAACGGACCACACGCCAGCGACGGCAAGCAGCGCGGCCGCGATGAGCACCAGCACGCGGTTGGCGATACAGGCGTGAATGAGGCGGGCGATCATGACCTCGCCTCCCCGCCATCCGCCTTCACGTCGCGGATGGTGCAGTCCGTCGCCGCTCCGGGCGCGAATTTCGGGACCAGTTGCATGTCCATGAAGGGCGATTTACCCGGCTTGTCGAAGTGCTGGTCCGGCACCATCGGGTCGTACCAGTAGGCCACCGCGCAGGTGCGTGCCGGCGATGTGCTGGGCGCACGCTGTGCGCTGCGAGGCATCGGCGTCGTGGCGCGCACCTCCGGCTGCGTGCGCATGGGCATCGGTTCGGGCTCGGGTTGCGGCTGCGGAGACGCCTGCATGGCGTCTTCCCGCTTCGGCATCGTGGCCTGTGGCGGTGCCGGCGCTTCGCCCATGCGCGTCAGCGCACCGGACAAGCTAGCCTCCGAGTCGATCAGGAACTGGCCGGAAACCACCACGCGCTCACCACCATCGAGCCCGGCGAGAATCTCGGTGCGCCCACCGCCGCTGCGGCCGGTACGCACGCGGACAGGGCGGAACTCGCCCTGTGCCGTCTGCACGATCACCCGGCTGTCGTCGCCGGTCGCGATCAGCGCCTCGTTCGGGATCAGCGGCACCGGCGCACCGGCATCCGCTTGCAGCGCCACGTCGGCGAACATCCCCGGCGCGAGGACGCCATCGGGATTGCGCAGCACGATCCGCGCCCGCTGCGTGCGGCTGACGGCATCGACCACCGGCAACAGGCGCTCCACCTCGCCCTTGAACGTCTGCCCCGGCAGTGCATTGATCGTCGCCTCCACCGGCGTGCCGGGCCGGATGCCGGCCACGCCCGCCTGCGGAATCGCGGCCTCAAGCCATAACGTGGCCGTGCCGTTGATCCGGAACAGCGGCGTACCCGGCATCACCGTCTGGCCTTCGCGGACCAGCACTTCGCTCACCAGGCCATCGCCCGGCGCCGTCAACGCCACACCGCCATGACCACTACGACCGGAAACCCCCAGCACGCGCAATCGCTGCTGCGCCGCGCCGCGCAACTCGCGTGCGGCTGCCGAACGCGCATCACCCAAAGCCTGCGCTTCGGCCAGCGCGCTGCTCCACTCAGGGGCCAGCAAGGTGGCCAGCGTCTGACCGCGCCGGACCGGCTCGAATGGCGCCTTCACATCAACCCGCGTCACGATGCCTTCGACGCGAGCGCTGACCACCACTTCCTCGCGCAGATCCCAGGTCACCGTGCCCGGCACGCGGGTCGCGGACGCAAGCGTTCCGGTGGCGACCACGGCGGTGCGGATGCCCACGTTCTGCTGCATGTCCGACGAAATGCGCACGCCGCCGCCAACCGTCTCATCGGCGTATTTCGGGACCAGTTGCATGTCCATGAACGGCGATTTGCCCGGCTTGTCGAAATGCTGGTCCGGCACCATCGGGTCGTACCAGTACAGGGCTTTGCGCTCATCAGCGGTCGATGCGGTTTCGGCGAGTACACCGTCGCCGTGCCCAGCCTCGTGTCGCGCCCACCAGCGGCCTGCAAACAGACCGACGGCCAGCAGGCCGACCGCCGCGCACATCGCAATCACATACATTTGCTTGCGGGTCATGGCTGCGTCTCCTCGTCGACGAGCAGGTAGGCGAGCGCGGACCAGACGCGCCCGAGTTCGCCCAGGTGGCGGGCGTGTTCGATGTGCAGTTCGAGTGCGTCGCGGCGGGCATCGAGCCACGGTTGCAAGGGGCCGCCGCCGCGGTAGGCCGCCAATGCGACCTGCGAACGGTCGTGCGCCAGCGGCAACGCCTGTTGTTCCTTGCGTGCGACCTGACGCTTCAGGCCATGCCACTCGGCAAGGGCACGGCGCACGGCTTCGACATGCAGGCGGCGCGCGTCCTCGTGTTCGGCCGCGACAGCATCCCGTTCCGCGCGTCGCGCCGCGACGCCGCGATCCTGACGAGTGCGCGTCCACAGCGGCAGGCCGATGGAGAACTCGATCGTCAGCATGTCGCTGCGCGGCATCCGCCCCGGCGCGCGCGCGCGCTGGCCGTACATCGCACTCACGCTCCAGTCGGGGCGCGTTTCGGCCAGGGCGGCGGCCACCGCGGCCTCGGCCACCGACTCGCGCGACCGCCACGCCAGCAGCGGGCCCTGGCGGTCCACCGATGTCAGCAAGCGGGCCTCATCGACGGGCAATACGGTCAGGTCCGGCGGTGAACCGGCGATGGTCAGGGCATCGGGTTCGATGCCCAGCCAGCGCGCCAAGGTGCTGCGCGCCACCTCGACGGTCGCCTCGGCCGCATCGATGCGATTGTCCAGTTCCAATGCCGCCGACTGGACTGCCAAGGCATCGACCGCAGTGCCAGTCCCCCCGGCCAGCCGCGCCTTGGCGATGCGGATCGCAAGGGCCGATTGTTCACGTTGCGCCTGCAGTGTTTCGACCTCGCGCCGGGCGGCCCACAGTGCGATCCAGGCTTGGGCAGCGGCCTGGCGAACGGCCAGCTGTTCGGTCAGGGTCAGCGCCTGCGTCTGTTCGATCATGCGATCGGCCACCGCCCGGCGGGCTTGACGCTTGGCCCGCGCCGGGAATTCCTGCATGACACCGACCTGCTGCATGGTCATGTCGTCGGCGCGCAGGTCGAACGCATCGGTACCGGCGACCGGAACATTGGCGAGCCCCAACGTCAGCCTGGGATCGGGGAGCGCGTCGGCGCGTACCGCCTCCTCCCGGGCGGCTTCGGTCTGCGACCACCGCGCCTGAAGCGTGGGTGCGCGCTCCTCCGCCAGGCGCACGGCCTCATCGAACGCAATGGGTGCCGCCGACCACGCGGGTGCGACGACGCAGATCAGGGCGAGCGCAAGCATCGCCCAATGACGACAACTGCACCGGCGGCGCAGCGAAAGAAAACGAGACATGGAACCTCCGAACACGCAACGACGAGCGCGCCGCCGGAATCGGCAGCGCGGGAGCGGGTCGTGGTCGGGGTCTAGATCTGCAGGCTACAGAAGCGCTGCGCGGGCGGCGGGTCCGACCGGCAGACTGGCACGTCTTCGTAGTATTGCGCTTGCACCGGCGGCAACAGGGCGTCGGTCAGGGCGAAGTGCAGCGGGGGCAGCGCCGATGGCGGCACCTGCAGAGGACTGACATCGGGGGTCGCGATCTGCCCGTCTTGGCAGTGCGTGATACACAGCGCCGGTGCCTCTGGGTCCGGCATCGCCATGTCCTCGCATCCAGCCATCACCGGTGCGGGCTCCGATGGCGGCGTCTGAACAGGACAGGCATACGCGGCCACCGCGATTTGCAGGAGCAGCATGCAAAACAAGGCACACGCCGCCATCGTTCGACGGACACGGGTGCGTCTGAATCGCAATGCGGTCATGCCAGCTATGGAACGCCTTCGCGATGGCCGCGTCAAGTGGCGAACACCCAGTCGCTCAAGCCCGATACGGGGAAATCTGTTCAGGTTGGGGCTGTTGAACGCCTCAACGCCGAAGCAGTTTCCAATACGAATTCGCAAAGAAAGGCAATGCTGCCATCAATACCCGTCTCAATGCCCAACGCAAGTAACTGACGCACCGCATGCTCCATATCTTCTGCCTCGCGGGTGGCAGTCGCTGTCTCGACTCCGGAGGCGACCAGTAGCAAGAAGCGCTGCTCGGCAGGAATGTCCCGAAACGGGATCTCGCGCGTGGTCCCAGTCATGCCCGCGCTCCATAAGTGGCAGTAGCCGCAACGCGCGACAGGCGATATTCCACCCGGTTCGGGCCTGATAGAGTATTTGCAGCCATTGTCGTTCTCCATAGTGAACGGTAGTGGTCAGGGCGGTCGGGGTGTTAGCGCACCTCGGCCGTCCGCTTGTCCGGCACCTGCCGGGATTTGATGTCGGTAAAGACGCACTGGTGGTCTTGCATGCCATGTGTCTAGAGATGTGTTGGTGAGTCCTCCCGATGCTGTGGTGGACGACCTTTGTCCCGATCTGCGCTGGGCATGAGTGTGCATCTTGCATGGCGTGGTGTCCGTGTTGGCATAGACACATGAACGCGCTGTTCGCGCCGAAAGCCAAGTCCATTTGCGCAATCGCAATGCAGGGTGGCGGGCAGGTTCACTTCCCGCCCGCCATCGGATCACCGTTACTGTGGACTCATCCGGCTGACGATGGCGTGCAGTTCGGCCTGCGCGTCCGCCGCCAACCCGATCCGAGCGTTGACGGTGGCCCATGTGCAGACCGTGGACAGGGCGTGGTTCAAGACGCGCGGCTTCTCGTGCAGCGGAGCCGCCTGATAGCGCGCTTGGCAGCGTTCGATCTCACGCAGGGCATATTCCAGCGCCTGCCGGATATTGATCAGCGCGTCCTCGCCCTGCGTGATGGCGCGGCGCGTGTTGAAGGCGTGCTCGCCGAATTCAGTGCTCATTGGACAAGTCCTTGTGTGTGTGGGTGTGCATCCATGAACGCGCTGTTCCCATGTGAAGCCAAGCGCGCGCACATCGATTTGCGGGCGAAGACAGGCGACGGACAGCTTCGGTACTGCGACCGCTGCGCTCATCCCTCCTCTTCGGCCAGCGGCGGCGCGAAGGCTACGAGCGGATCGGTGCCGGTGCCGGCGCGGCGAGCGATTTCGGCGATGATCACTTCGCGCAGGTCCGCATCGCCACGATGCAGCGCGAGCAGGAAGTCGGTGCGCAGTTCGGCAACGAGGTCCTTCACCGGCCAGTCCGTGATGGTGGCGAGGCGCTCACCGTCCTCGAAGCCCATCGTGTAGACCTCCGCCAGCCCGTCGAGCAGGCGTTGGACGTCGGCGATCCGGTCGATGTCGCCGGACACCGCCACGGCGTCGATGTCGATGCCGTGGCGTGCCTGCACGATGAAGCGGTAGGGATCCTCGTTGTGCTCGAAAGCGTGCGGCGTCATGTCGGTCACCACACAATGCTGGTGGGGTTGGCGGCGATGCGCGCGAGTAGGTCAACCAGCGGCTCGACCTGCGCGCCCTCCGCGATGGGCGCGAGCAGCGTGCTGCCGGTGTCGATCAGTTCGATGCGGATGACGTCGATGCCGTTGCTGGCGTAGGCGACGTGCTTGCGGCCGTCGATGCGCCGCATGAGCGCATGCGGCGTGCGTGCGCGCAGGACTTCGCGGCGCCATGCGTGCCGGCCGCGCTGGCCGGGGACGCGCACCAGCAGGGAGGCGAGGAAGAATTCCTTGACGCGCTTGGGCTTGTGGGAGGGAATGGTTTTCATGCGGGTCGATGTCCGTGTCGGGGTGGCATGAACGCGCTGTGCGCGATGGAAGCCAAGCGCGTCCTGCCGCGTTACGAGAGTCGTGTTCAGCCGCTGGAAGCATTGCGCTTCTTGCCCTTGCGGCCATGCTCGGTGCCGGCGCGGTAGGCCGCTTCCAGCGCATCCCGCAGTTCCAGCACCGAGACTTCGTGGAAGTCCAGACTGTCGCGACGACGGGATTCCAGCGTTTCGATCCGCAGGTGACGCTGCGCGATGTCGGTCAGGAGTGTGTCGAGGGGGCTCATGTCATTGCGTCGATGGTGTGGAGGTGCTGCATGAACGCGCTGTTCGGGAAAGAAGCCAAGCCAAACTTGGCTTCTTTTCTAGGGATTTCGGTTATCCAAGGCGCGCGACGTAGCGGGCGTAGTCGTAACCCGAGGGATCGACGTAGAGGTAAGGGCGACCGGGCGCGTGGATTTCGACGCAGAGGCAGCCATCGGCGACGTTGCCGCCCTTGCCGGCGAGCCACGTCTGCGGCCGGGTCAAATCCCTCGTGAAGTCGTCGAACTGCGCGATGGTCATTTCGACCGTTTCGGTGATGTAGATGCGATGCTCGCCGGTCGCGCACATCTCGCGCAGGTTGTCGGGCTTGCACGCGAAGGGCAGGCGCGCGCCGAGTTCTTCGACCTGAATCGGTCTGCCTCGAAACTTCAAGGTGCGCGGTGTGCGCGGGATGTGGAGGGTCATGGTGTAGGGGGTGGCGAGCGTCATCGTCGGCATGGGTGTTCTCGGTGCGGGCGTCGGCAATTCGACGCGGCCATGAACGCGCTGTGTGCGATGGAAGCCAAGCGCCACGAGCACGCAGATCGTCGCCGTACAGGTGGGTGCGTCGCTGCCCCACACGCGGCGCGGGGCACACTCCGGCGTCAGCGGCGCTTGCCTGCGATGAGGTCGTAGGCATCGCCCAATCGCGCCAACTGCGCGAGGCGCTCCTGCGGGCACAGGCGATCTTCGACGGCGACGATGGCATCGCGCAGCACGTCGCCGCGCTCCCCCGGCGACTGACCTGTTCAAGACGCTGCAGTTGAAGCTCGATGTCCGCGCGCGTGGCGGCGAGTGCATCGATCAGCGCGCGCAGATGGCGCTCGCCTTCATCCTGGGCGGCGGGTCTGTTATCGTTCATGGGTGTCTCCGTGGTATGTGGTCGCATGAACGCGCTGTCGCCGCGACTAGCCAAGCGCGAAGTGATGTCGCGCTGCGACAACCGGACACCCGTCGTACAGGGTTCAACCTGCGTATTGACTTCGCGCAGGCACTACGCCAACCGCCGCAGACTGACGCGCTCGATGCGGCCGGCGAACGCGGCGTCGGCGGCGATGCGCAGCGCGGTGTGCGCGTTCGCGGTGATCGTGTCGACGAAGGTGCCGTTCGCGTTGCGTGTCGCGCCATCGATGGGTGCGACGCCCGCGAGGCCGACGCGCACCGAACCCGCCGTGACCTGGGACAACACCAGCTCGATGCGATACACGCCGCCATCGACGAACGCGAAGGGCTGCGCGAGATCGGAGGCGATGCCTGCCACCTTGACCGCGGCGCTGCCAGCGATGGACCAGCCGGCGCCCAGCGTCCATGCCGCCTGCGTGTCGAAGTCGGCGTTCGCAAGTTTCTCGCCGCATTCGCAGGCGATAGTCCGGACGTGCCGCTGGCGGGACACGAGTACGCCGCGGCGACTGTCGACCTCGACGCGGACGGTGGCGCCGTTGGCCAGCAGCACCTCGACCGTATGACTCGTCCCGACGATGCCCGTCGTCTCATGCAGCACCGCCCCGCTCAGCGCGTGCAGGACACGCACGGTCGTCGTCGTGCCCGGCTCCGGGCCGATGCTGCCGGCCTCATGCTCGATCAGGCGATCGCCCTGCAGCACGCGATCGCGGTGCGCCCAGGCGAGGTCGAGTCGCGCGAAGGCCGCCTGCGGCCACGCGGCACCGTTGATCCGCAACCGGCCCGGCGGATAGGGCCGGGCGTGGCGCGCGTCGAGTCGCACCTGCGCGACAGGTGCGAGCGCGGGATCGAGCGTGCCCTGTTGCGTGCGCGTGAGCAGTTTGGCCTGAACGGTGTCCCCGGCGAGGTATTCGGTCGGATCGGCGCCGACATAGGTGTCCGTGAACCACACCCGCGCACCCGCCGCGTGCGGCGTCGGCACGGTATCGACGCACCCGCGGGCGAGCGTGAGCGTGCCGGCGATGGGATCGAGGGCATCGATCCGCACCAGTTCCTCGTCGATCAACGCCTCGCTGCCGACGGCGACCAGATCCAGATCGCGCGTGTCCGCCAGCGTCGCGACCGTATCGGTTGGCCCCAGCGCGCCGGCGAGGGTCGCCGTGGCCGAGAAGTCCCCGCCCGCGACCTCGACGAAGTCGCCTGCGCCGCTGCGCGTGACGAGCGTGTAGCCGTAGGCAGGCCCGTTCGGGCGTGATCCGAGCGCGACCACGAACCCGGCATCGTCCTCGACCTGCGCCAGATCCGCGGGGCGCAGCCGACCGGCCAGATCGCGATACGTCGCTTCGACGAGGCGCTGTGCCGGCACCGGCTGCGGACGCGTGTCCGGCGGCGACCACGGCCCGATCACCGGCCGCAGATATGTGGTCGCCGCCATGCCGTCGATGTCCTGCACCAGCGTGAGCGCGAGCGCGCCATCGGTGCGCGTGCCCTCGTCCACCTCCAGCACCCGCACCGGCATGCGCTGCACGCCCTTGCGCCGCCACGACAGCGCGAGCACGTCGCCGCGCTTCACACCCCACCAGCGGCGGTCGACGGTGAGCTTGATCCGCTGCAGCAAGCTGCTGGCAGCGGCGGTCTCGCGGGCGGCGACGCGCTCGCACAGGGTGCGATTCCACAGGCCAGGCAGCGTGCGCCGATCGGCGACGACGCGGCCCTGCGCCTGGACGTTCGCCATGTTCTGGAAGGTCGCGGCGAGTTCGAGATTCGTCACGCAGTCGCGGCCGATCACCGTCACTTCGTTCACCGAACCATCGAGCAGCGGCGTCTGCCAGCTCTCCAGCGCGAGCACGCTGGTTTCGTCGAGCAGCGGCAACGTCGCGACATCGTAGTCGGGCCGGAACAACCGGTACACGAACTGGCCGCGCATCGGATCGAACGCCCACAGCCCACCGACGTGGGTGTTCACCGTCTGCAGAAAATTCCCGATCGAGTCCCCGCGTCGCCAACCGAGGCACAAGCCGAACGCCTCGTCGTGCAACTGCTCGGCCGCGCGCAGGAAGCTCTCGCCATCGATCAGCGCGGGATCCAGACCGCAGCCCCACACCGTGTCGGTCAGGCACTGGTAGTGGATGTGCGCCGCGTTCATGCCGCGACCGATGCGCGCGAGCTGCGGCTGCCACACCGGGGTCGACCAGCCCTGCACGAAGCGCCCCCAGCGCTTGGCCCACAGCTTCAGGTAGGGGTTCATCGCCCCGACCATTCCGCGGTACAGCGTGGTGCATAGGCCGCGCGCGGCGGGCCACGGCCCCGGCACCTGCTCCTGCAGGTAGGGCACCGGCAGCTGGTCCGGCTCGCCCATGCGGATCTGCAGCGAGCCGACGAGGCCGCCTTCCTTCTTGTCGCCGCCGAACAGTTGCGGCAGGTTGATCGCCAGGGTGCCGCTGCCGGCGCGTTCGCCCTCGAACACGGTCTGGCCGCCGACCTTCACGCCCGCGAGGTAATCGTTCGGGCCGATCGACTCGCCCATGTACAGGTACATGAAATGGCGATAGCCGATCGTCGGCTTGCTCGACTTACCCATGTGTCACCGCATCACGTCGCAAACGCCATGCGCGCAGGCGCTGCGCGAGGCTTCGATGCGGCGGCGAGACGACGATCGGGCGCAGTGTCGGGATCACGATCGGACGCCGCCGCCAGCGCCCGCGCACGAGCGCGCGCAGATCCAGGCCCCACAGCGCGTGGAAGACGCCCGCCGCGATGCCGAAGGCACCAAACGGGTGTTCGCCCGTCACCCACAGCCAGACCCCGGAGAGGATCGAGACCACGCAGGCGCACACGACCCAGCCGCGATAGATCGACTCACGTCGCATCGAGCGTCGCCTCTTCGCGCGCGATGGCCATCACGCGGACGACGAAGGGATCGTCGTGCAGGTGGGGGTGGTCGTCGACGGCGATGCCGTCCTCGCACAGCGCGCGCAGATCGATGGCGTGCTGGCGGCACCACGCCCGAATGCCCGGCGTACAGAGCGGCCCGCCCGCTGGATCGATCGCGCGCACATGCCGAAGGTGAATGCGCAGGCCGCGATTGGAAGGCATGCTCACTTCCCGCCACTCGCCTTGATCGGCGTGGTGCGCAGGTCGCCGTAGGCGAGGACGTTGGGATCGTCCACCCACACCTCACCGAAGATCACCATGACCTCGCGGCCTTCTTCGGCGGTCGGCACCGAGAAGTCGGCGAGCGACGGCGGCTTGGTCGATTGTGGCTTGGGCCGCATCGCGATGCTGATGGCGATGGAGAGAATCAGCACGAAGACGTAGACCCACATCGTGGACGGGTTCCTGG